>JBMNTS010000001.1:0-94778 GCA_050945855.1 Christensenellales bacterium
ATCGAATCCCTGAAGCTGCCAATTGGAAGGCACCTTGATTTTTGTAAAACCGGATAAGCTGTAGTCTGTTTTGTAATAATCCTTGGGTATCTCGGTAACGCTCGGGATAAATTTGAAATCCCATAAACCGTTAAGACTTACGATTTTTTTATTTCCGTCATTGTCAATAGGGAAACCTGAGGCGTATCTTTCCACTGTATTGACTCCGAATTTTTTGATATCTTTATAAAAACTCATTTAAAGTCTCCATTATTTTATATTGATGCAAATAATCCTCCCCATACAAATTGTAACACAAAACCAGAGACAATGCAATAAAAATAAATATTTATAAACCTTAACGGCCTTTTATAGAATATTTATATTTATCGGCAATCTAATATAAATATGGTACCCGCAATCTTGCGATTTTTAATAGGAATCGGGCTGTTTTTGCTAGGGCTTTACAATTTGTCCTACTACATAAGCACCTTTATTCTCAACAATTATTCCCGCAATCTGGATGCGCTGTTTCCTCATGACGGTGTAGCTGTAGCTACAGGATTTGCGCTTTCTGTATTGGTGCAAAGCAGCAGCGTTGTCAATTCCATAGGAATAAATATGGTTGACAAAAAGATGATGAGCCTTAAAAACGCTTTTTTGATAGTAATAGGCAGCGATATCGGCACCACTATGACGGGATATATCATTATCTTCAGCGGCCCAAATATATCGCTTGCGTTGAGCAGCCTGATATTCGCGGCAATCGTAACAGCGTTATTGTCAAAATCAAAAAACGTGCAGCATATAGCTTTGGCTGTGGCAGGTTTCAGCTTGTTGTTTATCGGGCTTGCTACGGTGTCGGAGGCTCTTGCACCTTTTGAAGAGAGCGCAAGGGCGTTGCTGGCAAAACACAGCGGCGGCTTTTTGCTCTTTGTATACGGCGTGCTTCTTACCGCGGTTTTTCAAAGCTCCTCGCTGATAATGGCTGTTATGATTACCTTTGCCCGGGCGGGTATCATAAATTTTGAAATGGCGTGCTTTGTGGTGATAGGTATGAATATCGGCACTACTTCCACAGGTTTTCTGGCAAGCCTGGGCAGCGGGCAGGACGGCACGGCGGTAGCGTTGTTTTTGCTTGCCTTTAATGTTTTCGGCGGAATGGTAATGGCGTTTTTATTGCTTACCGGGCTTATTAATACTATTTTTTCCTTCACCTCATTGCAGACCGAAGTTAAAATAGCCCTGTTCCATACTATTTTTAACGTTATCACTTCGGCGATAACCTATTGCATGGTGGATAAGCTGGTAATGCTTTATTATAAACAAAAAACATAAGCCGCAGCCTATGTTTTTCTCCTCTCAAATTATTACATTTACCGGAATTACGGCTCCAAATGATTGATATCTCTGGGGAACAGACTCGCCTGTCTGACATTTTTAAGATTTAAAAATTTCATAACTACCCTTTCCAGACCTATGCCCAGTCCGCCGTGGGGAGGCATACCGTACTTAAAGATATCCAGATAAGGCTTGAACGCCTCGGGGTGCATGCCCCTGTCCAGCATTTTTGCTACCAGCACATCATAATCATGAATACGCTGCCCGCCTGTGGTAATCTCCAGTCCTCTGCATATAAGGTCAAAGGAAAGCGCTAATTTGGGGTTTTCCGGGTCGTCCATTGCGTAAAACGGCCTTTTCGCGCCCGGATAGTGAGTGATAAATATAAAGTCGCTGTTATGCTTTTCCAGCGCGTATTTGCTCAATGTCACCTCGTCTTCGGGGTCCAAGTCCGTTTTTTTGCTGCCCTTGCCCTTGGTCACAATAGCCAGCGCCCCCTCAAAGGTAACCACAGGCACCTCGCCCAACACCGGCAGCTTGGTATCAAGCAAATCCAATTCGTATTGATAATTTCGGGCTATATATTTCAGCATATAGTCCATAAGGGCTACTTCCATATTCATAACGTCGTACATGGAATCTATAAAGCCCATTTCATAATCCAGACCGATATATTCGTTGATATGCCGCGGCGTATTGTGTTTTTCCGCGCGGTACACCGCCCCCACTTCAAACACCCTGTCAAAGAACGCCACACAGGTCTGCTTATACACTTGCGGACTTTGCGCAAGATAAGCGTCCTGTCCAAAATATTTTAGCTTGAATATATTGGCTCCGCCTTCGGCGCCCGCTGTCACTATCTTGGGCGTATGAATCTGAGTAAAGTTTTGAGACAGCATAAAGTCCTTAAACGCCGCAACTACCCCTTCCGCGACTTTGAACACCGCCCTTTCCATAGGATTGCGCAGGGCTACCGTGCGGTTTTGCAGATTGACATCCAATGAGCAGCCCAGTTTTTTGTCCGAAACGCGCAAAGGATATTCTTCTTTAGGGGAGGATAACAGCTTAATGCCGGTAAGGCGTATTTCCGCGCCCAGTACCGCGCGCTCCTCCTGTTTGACAATACCTTTAATCAGAACGTAACAGCCTTGCGTTATGCCCTCTATACTGCCCTCGCATACTTCAGGCTCATACACCGATTGCACGGTATACCGCCCCGTGCGCAATATAATAAAGGCAAATGCCCCCATTTTTTTGATTTTGTGCACGCAGCAGCCAAATTGTATCTCTTTTTCGGGGATTAACATTTCCGGCGAAAAAACGTCCTTTAATCCAATGCCTTTTAATACCATATATTACTCCAGTTCCTTTAACAGCTTTTCCTTTATTAACGCGGGGCTGGTGGCTTTGCCCACAATTCTGGTGACCTGTCCCATTAAAAATCCGAATACCTTGGGATTGCCGCCTTTATAGTCCTGCACCGCCTTTTCGCATTCGGCAAGCACCTGTGCCACTGCCTTATCCAATGCTTCGGTGTCGTTTTCCAAAATAAGATTTTCTTCTTTCGCTATTTTATCAGGCTCCCCGCCTTTGATAAACATTATTTCGAGAATTTTCTTTTGCGCCGCTCTGGTAATCAAGTTTTGGTCTACCATTTGCGCCAAACGCGCGAAAGCGGCGGCGGAAAACTTAAAGTCACCCTCGTGCTGATGGTCGTTTATTAATCTGAACAACTCTACGACAAACAGGTTGGCAAGTTCCGCAGGGTTGTTATACGCCTGCACCGCCATGTCATAAAAATCGCTGTAATATTTTGAGGTGATTATTATGCGCGCGGACGCTTCGGAAATTGAGTAGTCGCGCACATATCTTTCCAGCCGTGCCTGCGGCATTTCGGGCAGCGATTTTCTTATTTCGTCCACTTCTTCCTGCTCTATTTTAAGCACGGGAATATCCGGGTCGGGAAAATAGCGGTAATCCTGCGCCTCTTCCTTATTGCGCATAGAAATCGTTCGTCCGTGGTTCTCGTTGAATCTGCGTGTTTCCTGCACCAGCGTTTTTCCCTTGTCCAGCATCTCGGACTGCCTCTCCGTCTCATATTCCACCGCTCTTACAATGCTTTTCAGCGAATTGAGATTCTTGATTTCCACGCGGGTGCCTAAAACGGGAGAGCCTTGGGGCTTGAGCGAAATATTTACGTCGCATCTTAGAGAGCCCTCTTCCATTCTGGCTTTGCAGACTTCGGCGTAACGCAAGCGGCTGGCAATAATCTCCACAAATTCCCTTGCCTGTTCGCCGTTTGAGATATCCGGCTCGGTGACTATTTCAATGAGAGGAACGCTGCCGCGATTGTAATCGGCAAGGCTGACTCCGTTATAATCGTCATGAATCAGCTTGCCCGCGTCCTCTTCCAGATGTATGCGGTTAATCCTGACAACGCATCCGTCTGACAAGGTCACCTTTCCGTTAAGGCAAATGGGTTTGTATAATTGTGAAATCTGATATGACTTTGGCAAATCGGGATAAAAATAATTCTTTCTGTCAAAGGCGTTGATAAGGGAAATTGAGCAGTCAAGAGCCAATCCCGCCTTAATCGCGTATGCGATTGCCTGCTTATTCAATACGGGCAAAGTGCCGGGGTAAGCGGCGCAACCCGCGCAGCAGCGGGAGTTGGCTTCTCCGCCAAAATATTGCTCGCAGGAACAAAAAACTTTGGAGGCAGTCGCTAATTCCGCATGTATTTCCAAGCCAATAACTACATCGTATTTCATTCTGCCGCCTCCTTTCTTTTATCGCCAAATACTTTTTCAAAAGCGTACGCATAAGCGGATAAAATATTGTCGCTCCGCTTTTTTCCTATCAGCTGCATTCCGATGGGCAGTCCCTCTTCCGAATAGCCGCAAACGCCGCAAGCGCAGGGGAGTCCTGCCAAATTTTCCGCCGTAAAGGAATTGCCTTTGCCCGTTTTAACGGGGTCTGATGTATCTGAAGAATTAACTGCTACGGATTTTGCGGCGGGCGCAAGCAGAAAATCATAATTATCAAACAGAATGGAAAACTCCCCGATTAACTTGCTTCTGACCAGTTCCGCCTTTTGGAAATACTCAAAGTAACAGCCTTTGCTAAGGGCGTGCACGCCGAAAAGCAGCCGCCTTTTAACCTCGTCCCCAAAGCCTTCCGCACGCGTAAACCTTAAGTTTTCGGTGTAGGTGTCACCCTTTTCGCTTCTGAGTCCGAACTTGATTCCGTCATATCTGGCAAGATTGCTGCTTGCCTCGGCGGAGGAAATTATATAATGAGCGGCAGGAGCGTATTTTGCGCTCGCAAGGCTTACTTGCTCCACAACACATCCTGCGGCGGCAAAATATTCTGTAGCGTTTTCTATTGCCCTTACGATTTCGGGGCTCGCCTGCTCAAGATATTCCTTAATTACACCTACCTTTTTGCCTTTAAGGTCAATCCCCATGGCATCGGTAAAGCTTTGATACCCAACAGAGGTCATATCCGCATCGTCTTTGCCGCAAACGGCGTCCAAAATAAGGGCGCAATCCCGGGCGTTGCCTGACAGGGCGCCAATTTGAGGAAGGGAGGAAGCGGAAGATATAAGCCCGTGGCGGCTTATCGCGCCGTAAGAGGGTTTAAGCCCGGAAACGCCGCAATATGCGGATGCCAACCTTATTTCCCCGCTTGAATCGGATACCAGGGCGCACATTGCCAGACCCGCGCTTACCGCCGCGGCGGCGCCGCTGCCCGCCAGTTTTTTATTATTATACGGATTAAGGCTGGGACCGAAATAACTGGTTTTGGTAGCGCAGCCTAAGGTAAATTCGTCCACATTGGTCTTGCCCAATATCACCGCGCCCTGCGCCTTAAGCCCCGCTACCGACGTAGCGTCAAACACGGGGTTATAATTGTACAGCATTTTTGAGCCGCAGGTCGTCAGAATGTCGTTTGTGGAAATTTCGTCACTGATAGCAAACGGGATACCGGTAAGCGGCTTTGAGGCACCCGAATCAATTATTTCCTGCGCGCGCCGCGCGTCATTGAGCGCTTGCTCTTTAGATACCGTAATATAAGCGTTTAAGGCGGGATTTAATTTCTCGATGCGCGACAGATAGTAATTTGTAAGCTCCGCCGCGCTGAGTTTGCCGCTGTCTAAAAGTTCTCTTGCTTCGCTGATTGTATACCTGCGCATCATTCCACCACCTTAGCCGTAACAAAGCAATCGTCGCGCATAATTTTCGCGTTCTTGTTCAACTCGTCTTTAGATAATGAGCTCTTGGGCTCGTCCGGGCGCAAATCCCTGAAATTTACCGTTACGTAACTTGGCTCCAGACCGTTTACGTCCGCCTCCTTAATCTCGTCGGCAAAAGCAAAAATCTCTCCCAATTCTGTTGCGTATTTCAATTTCTCATCATCGGATAACGCAATTTCCGAAAGCACTTCCAGAGTCTCTATCAATTTTAGCCTGTCTTCCATATCCTTACCTTACAATTATCTCCTCTCTCATAGGCCCTACACCTATATATTTAACTTTTGCGCCCGTATACTGCTCGATGATTTCCAGATACTTTTTAGCGTTTTCGGGCAGCTTGTCATATTCTCTTATCTTGCTGGTGTCGCTAAGCCAGCCGTCAACGGTAATATATACCGGCTCCACCTTGTCAAGCTCTCTTACGGGAGGCATATAATCAATAATTTTGCCGTTAAGCTTGTAATGTGTGCATATCTTTATTTTTTCGTATATATCCAGTTTGTCAATCTTACATACGGCAAGCTCGGTAAAGCCGTTGATGGCGGAAGTATATTTAAGCACGGGCAAATCCAGCCAACCCAGCCTTCTTGCCCTGCCCGTGCGCGCTCCGAACTCGTCGTCCACCTTGCTTCCGTCCCCTCTGAAGCATTTGCTTTGCTCGCAATCCATTTCGGTAGGGAAAGGGCCGGCGCCCACAGCGGAAGAAAATGCTTTCATAACGCCGATAATATTTGTAATATGCTTAATCGAAAAGCCCGCGCTTACGCTGGCGTATGCGGCAACGGGATTGGAAGAGGTCACATAAGGATAAATGCCCAAATCAATGTCTTTCATCCCGCCCAACTGCCCTTCAAAAAGGATATGCTTGCCCGCGTTAAGAGCGTTGTTGATGTAAGATACCGGCTCGGTTATCATTGCGCCCAGCTTCTCCGCCCAATATACGCATTTTTCGTACACTTCCTTGACGGTGTACGCTCCCGCGCCTTTCGCGGCAAGCTCGGCGTTAATCGTGGGCAAAACACGCTCTATACGCTCTTTGCAATACGCCAAATCCAGCAAATCCTCAAACCTTAAGGCATTGCGTCTTGCCTTGTCCGCATAAGCGTACCCTATACCTCTTTTGGTGGTGCCTATGGAAGTTTTGCCCCCTTCGCTGATAGAATCCAGGTCAATATGATAAGGCATAAGAATAACCGCTTTTGAGGATATTTTCATATTAGAGGTTTCTATGCCTTTAGAGCTTATCTCGTCCAGCTCTTTTATCAATTCATCGGGATTTATGACCATTCCCGTACCCGCAAAGACTTCGCAGTCCTTTCTGAAAATGCCGCAAGGCACAAGATGCAATTTAAATACGCCCAGCTGATTGACAACGGTATGACCCGCATTATCGCCGCCCTGAAAGCGTACTACCATATCCACGTTTTGGGATATATAATCGACGATTTTGCCTTTGCCCTCGTCACCGAATTGCGCGCCTACCAATATTGTTACCGGCATAATTCCTCCTAATAAATGTATTTACAGGCTTTTAACAAGTTCTTTTATTCTTTGCATTGCCTCGGCGGTGTTTTCGTAGGTATTAAAGGCGGTAAGGCGCATATAGCCTTCTCCGCATTTGCCGAAGCCGCTGCCCGGCGTGCCTACCACGCTGACCTGATTTAACAGAATGTCAAAGAATTCCCAGCTTGCCATACCCTTAGGGCAGGCAAACCAAATATAAGGCGAATACTTGCCGCCCGTATACCATATACCTATTTCGTCAAAAGAGCGGGCAATCAGATTGCCGTTTTGCAGATATTTTTGAATTATCGCGCCCGTAGCCGCGATTCCCTCGGGGGTGAATACCGCTTCCGCCGCTCTTTGTACAACGTAAGGGACGCCGTTAAACTTTGTGGTCTGCCGTCTTAGCCACATCTTGTTTAAGCTTTGGCTGTTGGACACAATGTCGTGAGGCACTACAGTGTAGCCGCAGCGCACGCCGGTAAAGCCCGCCGTTTTGCTTAATGAGCAAAACTCAACGGCACATTTTTTCGCGCCTTCTATCTCGTAAATACTGCGGGGGTAAGCGCCGTCCGTAATAAACGCCTCATAAGCGGCGTCAAACATAATCAGCGCGCCGTTTGCCAGCGCGTAATCCACCCACTGTTTAAGCTGTTCCTTGGAATATACCGCTCCCGTAGGATTGTTGGGAGAGCAGAGGTAGACAATATCCACCTTGTCGATATTGTCCGGCATGGGTAAAAAGCCGTTTTCCCTGTTGCCCTGCATAAGCCTTACCTTTCTGCCCAGCATCAGGTTGGAATCAAAATACACGGGATACACGGGGTCGGGCAAAGCGATAATATTCTCGTTGTCAAACAAATCTGTAATGTTGGCCAAGTCGCTTTTAGCGCCGTCCGAAATAAATACCTCGTCATTGGCAAGGCTCACGCCAATCTTTGCATAATAATCCGCAACAGCCTGCCTTAAAAACTCGTAGCCCTGCTCCGGTCCGTAGCCTCTGAAGGTGGACGCCTGCCCCATTTCCTTGCTTGCTTTGACAAGCGCGTCCACAACGGGCGCGCATAAAGGCTGGGTAACGTCTCCTATGCCCATAGTAATAACCTTGTTGCCCGTCTTTTGCGTATATTCTCTGACGCGCGCGGCTACATCGCTGAAAAGATAACTGGGTTTTAAATTTTTGTAGTTACTGTTAAATTTTACCATGCTTTTCTTCCTTATACTCCTTTACCGCTCTTATGAAATCTCTGAAAAGGGGATGCGCCCTGTTGGGACGGGATTTAAACTCCGGATGGAACAGGACTCCCACAAACCATTTTAATGGAGGTAGCTCAATAGCTTCAATCAAGTCTCCGCTGGGAGATTGCCCGGATACCTTCATCCCCGCCTTTTCCAATTGCTCTCTGTAATCGTTGTTGACCTCGTAATTATGGCGATGCCTTTCCTCTATAAACAAGGAATTGTACGCTTTTTGCAGTATGGTGCCTTCCGTTACGTCACATGGGTATTTGCCCAAGCGCACGGAGGCTCCCTTATGAGTGACGTTGACATGCTCGGGCATAACGTCGATTACCTTATGCGCGCTCTTTTTGGAAAACTCGCCCGAACCTGCGTCCTTAAGCTCCAATACGTTACGCGCGAATTCTATTATTGCCATTTGCATGCCGAATCCGATTCCGAAATACGGGATATCCTTTTCCCTGGCGTATTTGGCGGCAAGAATCATCCCTTCTGTGCCTCTTTCGCCGTAGCCTCCGGGTACAATTATGCCGTCAGCGTCTTTCAGCGTATCATGGATATTGCTCTCGTCAAGCAGTTCGCTGTCCACCCAATCCACTTCTATCTTTACGTCGTTTTCGTAACCGCCGTGCTTAAGCGCTTCCAAAACGGATAAGTACGCGTCGTGCAGGGATACGTATTTGCCCACAAGCGCGATTTTTACGCAGTCCTTAAGATTCTTTATGCGTTGTACCATTGCCCGCCATTCGGAAAGGTCAGCTTTGGGGGCTTCCATATTTAATTCTCTCAATACTATATCGCTGAAGTTGGATTCTTCCAGCATAAGCGGCGCTTCGTATAAAATGGACAATGTTGAGTTTTGTATTACGCAGTCCTTATGCACGCTGCAGAACATCGCGACTTTGTCAAGCAAAGAGCGTTCCAGCTTTCTGTCCGCCCTGCATACTATGATATTGGGCTGGATTCCCAAGGAAAGCAATTCCTTTACGCTGTGCTGGGTAGGCTTGCTTTTGTGTTCGCCGGAAAATTCCAGGTAAGGCACCAAGGTCACATGTATATACAGCACGTTTCTGAAACCCAACTCCGCTCTGATCTGGCGCATGCTTTCAAGATACGGCAGCGATTCGATATCGCCTACGGTGCCGCCTATTTCCGAAATGACTATATCGGCGTGCGCCGTTTCGCCTACTCTGTACATATTGCGCTTGATTTCGTTGGTAATATGAGGCACAACCTGAATGGTGTTGCCCATATACTCCCCTTTTCTTTCGTTGGCAAGCACGGTGGTATACACTTTGCCCGTGGTCATGCAGGAATATTTGTTGATATTTTCGTCGATAAATCTTTCATAGTGCCCCAAGTCCAAATCGGACTCCGCCCCGTCCTCGGTCACAAACACTTCGCCGTGCTGCAATGGGCTCATCAGTCCGGGGTCAATATTTATGTACGGGTCAAACTTTTGCGCGATGACTTTAAGACCGCGCTCTTTTAACAGTCTGCCGAGTGAGGCTGCGGTAATGCCCTTGCCCAGTCCGGATACTACGCCGCCGGTGACAAAAATATACTTGGTCTGCCTTTCATTATTTGCCATTAAAGTATTCTCCTTCGTAACTAAACCTTGCCGGTCCGCTCATAAAAATATTATCGTCCTTTAATTCCAAATCCAATTCTCCGCCTTTCAGCCGCGCCTTGACTTGTTTTGCCACCTTTCCTTTGATATACGCCGCATAAAAGCCGGCGCATGCTCCGGTGCCGCACGCGAGGGTTTCTCCCGAGCCGCGCTCGTATACCAGCAGTTGTATTTCTGTTTGGCTTATAACCTTTACGAACTCTACGTTGGTTTGCTTAGGAAACAAGCTGTGCCTGCTGATTAATCCGGCTTCCTCAGGCAGTCCGTCCGCGAGTGTGTCCGTAAAAATCACGCAATGCGGATTGCCCATTGATACCGCGGTTATAAGGTACTCCCGCCTGCCTGCGCGCAACGGATAATCCATAACTGCCTTTGTCTGTACTCTGACGGGTATGAGCCTCGGGTCCAGCACGGGAGCGCCCATATTGACCCTAACCCTTTCTACCCTGCCCTCTTTAATGTCAAGATACAGCCGTTTTATCCCCGCCGGCGTTTCTACGCTAACCTCACAGCCCGCGTGCAGCCCTTTCTCATACACATATTTTCCCACGCATCTTATCGCGTTGCCGCACATTTCCGCTTCCGAGCCGTCCGCGTTAAAGATCCGCATGGAAAAATCCGCTTTATCCGACGACCCGATTAACACCAATCCGTCCGAACCTATGGAAAAATGCCTGTCTGAAAGCTTTTGCGCAAGTTTATCCGGATCGGCTATCTTTTCTTTTTCAGTATCTACAAATATATAATCGTTGCCCAAACCGTGCATTTTGCTGAACTTCATATAACCTCCTTTTATAAAAGCGTGTTATCTTCAGTTCAGCTATGGTAGGGGTTACTTAACGTATAATACCCTGAAACACCTCGGGCATTCCGCTATGCCCAGTTCTTCCATTTTTTTTGCCGTTTCCAGCTCCACGTTTTGCCCGCAGCCTATGCAATAACCGTTTTCCCTTTCCACTACCCAGTATATCTTATTATGCTTTTTAGCGTTGTCATACAAATCCAAGGCGTACTTAGGCAAATTCTTTTGGATTTCGGCAAGCTGTTTGCGGAACGGTTCGCTCTCCTCCTCCAGTTTGCTTTTGATTTCCTTTAGCTTTGCGCTTACCTCGGTACCTTTTTCGTTGGCCTCCTTGTAACGGTCCACGTTCTTCTGCGCCTCAGCCATAACAGCGTATATACGCTGGCCTGTTTGAGTCAAGTCTGTGTTTGCCCGCTGCAGCAGCCTGTTTAACTCCGCTATGTTTTTTTCCAGCGCCTCCAGCTTTGAAATGTCGTCGGCGGAAGTGCACAGCGCTTTTGCCGCGCTGATCTTCTCCGAGGTGTCTTTAATGGCAGCTTCGCTTATTTCGACATCCTTTATCAGCTTTTCGGCTTCGCTGTCAAGCTCGGATATGGTTTGCTTTGCCTGCTTTACTATTGCGTTGCATTGCACATATACCTTGAATTCGTCCGTTTCGTTTAGCTTTTTTTCTATATTCAAAACGGCAACTTCCAATTCCTGATATTTGAGCAAATCTTCAATTTTCATTGCATCCTCCTATAGGATTATACGGACATTCACTCTTTACTTCCATTACCTCCAGCGAGGGAAAAGCCTGTTCAAGCAAATCTTTCACCAGACCTGTGAACGGCAGTTCGGTGTGATAATGCCCCACGCCGATTAGCGAAAACTCTATGTCCTTTACGTATCTTGCCACATGGTACTTGATATCGCCGCTGATAAAACAATCGGCTCCGGCGGCAATCGCGATGTCTATATATTTAACGCTGCCTCCGCCCCCTCCGTTTACCACGACTGCCTTCTTTATTTCTTTTTCGGGATTGCCCACGGTACGCACGCCGTCATCGTTAAAGGCTACGCCAATTTTGCGCGCGTATTCCTTAAGAGTCAGCGGCTTATTTGTCTCGCCGATACGCGCCGTGTAACCGTCCCGCATATCCAATTCCCGCACGTTTTCCAGTGCGCACAGCCGGGCGGCGTGCTCATTAAGCCCACCTTTAGCCCCGTCAAAATTGGTATGCGAACAATATATGCTGATATTGCTTTTTATTGCTTCCGCGATGCAGGAGCAATAATAATCGGATAAATCAAACTGCTTAATCCCCTCGAATATCAAAGGATGATGAGTTACCAGCATATCGCAACCGCGTTCCGCAGCCTGTCTGATTGCGGGCAGGCTTGCGTCCAAGGCAACCATTACCTTGCTTACGCGCGCGGAATAATCCCCTACGGCAAGACCGGCATTGTCCTTTTCCATCTGCAGGCTTAAAGGCGCGGTTTTTTCAAGTATATCGGTAATGTCCCTTACTCTGATTTGCGTCAACCTTGATATCTCCTCAGCTTCCTCCGCCAATACGCCGTCCAACCTTTGCGAAAGTCGCATTAATTTGCTTATATAATCCTTTCGCATCAGTAAATATTCGGCGAAATATTTGCTGCGAGGCAAGTTGGCTCCCAAATAAATCCATTTTCCATTATAAGGCTTTTCGCCCTTTTTTGCAACTATAATACTATAGTACTTGTCCTTACTTTTAATTATATAATCTTTATTAATATAGAAATTATTGTCTATTAAATAGCGGCGTAATTCAAAGGGGTGCTTATGCGGGCATAATATCAGCCTCGCGCCCTCAGGCGTACCGGTCAATATTTTTATGATTTCCGCCGCCCCCAATCCCGCGATTATTACCGTATCCGCCGAGGAACCCGCAGGAAAGCCGTCTGCCCGGACAAAATCTATTTTATCCTGGACGTTATACTTTTGCGCAAGCAGCCTCGCCTTTGCCAGACTGGGCTCGCTGATATCTGCCGCTATACCCCTTGCGGCTATGCCCTGCTCTAAAAGCCATACTATGACCTTGCCGTGGTCACATCCGATATCCGCGACATGCGCGCCCGGCTCAACGCAGGACACAATGGCGGAAAGCCGTTCGTCTAATCTTATCATATTATTTGGATAAGAAATCCTCCAGCTTTTGCCTTTTGTTGGGGTGCTTTAGTCTCCTTAACGCTTTTGCCTCTATCTGCCTTATGCGCTCGCGGGTAACATTGAAAACCTTTCCCACCTCCTCCAGCGTTCTGGGGCGGTTGTCTTTAAGTCCATAACGCAATATCAGCACCATAGCCTCTCTGGGCGCCAGCGTGCTTAAAATGCTGTCCACCTGCTCCTTCAAGAGTTTGGTTTCCATAGCCTCCATGGGGGCTGTGGCGTTTTTGTCCTCTATAAAGTCGCCCAAATGGCTGTCGTCCTCTTCCCCTATAGGCGTTTCCAAAGATACGGGGTCAAGCGCGATTTTCTGTATTTCCACCACCTTGCTTTCGGGGATGTTCATTGCTTTCGCTATTTCTTCCTGCGTCGGCTCTCTGCCTAATTGTTGAAGCAGAAGCCTGCTCATTTTTATAAGTTTGTTTATGGTTTCCACCATGTGTACGGGTATCCTTATCGTCCTTGCCTGGTCGGCTATGGAACGGGTTATTGCCTGTCTTATCCACCACGTAGCGTATGTGGAAAACTTAAAGCCTTTGTTGTAATCGAACTTATCCACCGCCTTCATAAGACCTAAGTTGCCCTCTTGAATCAGGTCCAGAAACTGCATACCCTTGCCGACGTAACGCTTGGCTATGCTTACCACAAGCCTCAGGTTGGCGTTAATCAGCTGTTCTTTGGCCTTAACGTCGCCTTCCGCCATAGCCTTGGCAAGCCTGACCTCTTCTTCCCCCGTCAAAAGAGGCACTTTGCCGATGTCCCGCAGATACATTTTTACCGAATCGTCTATATTGACCTCGTCAATCATTTGTTGCAGGAGCTTGTCCGTTTTGGATTCCTTCTCGTCCTCCACAAGGGTGATGTTGCGCTCCTCCAGCATTTTGTAAATGCCTTCCATTTCCTCGGCCGAAAGGTCGAATTTGTCCAGTTTATTTAACAGCTCTTCTTCATTGATGGTATCGTTGACCGCGTGCTTTTCAATAAACTTCTCCACTTCCGCCCTTACCTTGTTCTCTCTGTCCTGACTCATTGACTTTTCTCCTCTTTTTGGTGTAGTAGCAGGGTTAGCCTGTGAATTTCCCTTAAAATATCCTTTTTTTCTTCTTCGCTGTCGCTTGCCGTGTACCGCTCGTTTAACTTGCCGATTTTTTTCTCCCATTCCGCTTTTTTAAGTTTTAAAAGCGCGTCCGAATATATTTTTTCCGCGTAATTGTCCTTTACGTCCAGAATCACGCTTACAAGCCTGCCTATCTCTTTTTCGTTGCCGTCATTGAATAAATCGCCGATTTTAAACTGCCTTTCAGCCTTTATCGTGCTTGCTATCGCCGCCTTTAAGGCATCCTCAAACATTATTTCTTCAATGTCTTCCGGCACGGCGTATTCCTTTTTGTTTATAAGCGCGCTTAATACTATATCCTCCGCCTGCTCTATGCCTTTAAGGCTTTTGCGCTGTTCTCTCTCCGCGCCCGCAAAGGGACGTCTTACCGATGGATTTTCCCTGCGCGCCTTCAGGTTGTCCGCAAGAGTGCGTATGGTCGTCCCCGACTTTTCCGCCACGGGCTCCAGATAAATATTGGCGGCAATTTCGTCTTTTAAGGACGCAAGATAGTCAATACAAGCATTTGCATATTTGCTCCTATTATTAAGCACGGATAAATCAAAGCTTTCCTCGATTTTTTTCAGCTTGTAATCTATGAGGGGCAAGGCTTTGTCGATAAAGCTCAAAAAGCCGTTTTTACCGTATTTTTTTATTGTGTCGTCGGGGTCAAGCTTTGCGGGCAGGCTCATAACCTTTACTTCCAGCCCCGCGTCCCAAAGCAAATCCAGACTGCGCATTGTGGCGGCCTGTCCCGCGGCGTCGCTGTCAAAACACACCATAACGGTATTGGTAAACCTTTTAAGCAAGCGGCATTGCTCGGGCGTCAACGCGGTACCCATGGATGCAACGCTGTTGTAAATGCCCTCCTCGTAAAGGCTTATCACGTCCATATACCCCTCCACCAAAATGGCGTAAGGGGTATTGCTTTCCCTTTTGATTTTTTTGAAAATGTTTATGGCAAAAAGATTGCGCCTCTTATCAAAAGCCTTGGTCTGCTCGGTGTTTTTGTATTTGGCATCCTCCGCCTTATCCTCCAGTATCCTTCCCCCGAAGCCTATTACTTCCCCTTTTTCGTTAATTATGGGCGTAATAAGCCTGCCTCCCAAAGCGTCGTAGTAACCGTTTTTGTTTTCGCCGATAAGCCCGGCAAGTTTCATTGTGTCGTAACCGTATCCGTTTGCCGCAAGATATTCGGGCAAATCCCAGTAATTTTTGGAATACCCCAAGCCGAAAGCCGCCACCGTTTCCGAACGGAATCCCCGATGCGCAAGGTAATTGCGGGCGACTGCCCCTTCCTCGGAAAACAAATTGTCCCTGTAGCGGCGCGCGCTGACTTTATTGATATTGTATATAGCCTGCAAATCTTTTTGATAAGCCATATTTTTTTCGTTTAACTGCTTTTCGGGCGGTTTTACTCCGGCTATCCGGCACAGCTCTTCCACAGCCTCGTTATATTCCAGATTCTGGCTTTCCCTGAGATATGTGATTACGTCGCCCGAACGTCCGCAACCGAAACAATGATAAAATTGGTCGCTTTCGTTAACGCAGAAAGACGGAGTTTTTTCCGCATGAAAAGGGCAATTCGCCCAATAATTTTTGCCTTTTTTGGTAATGTGCAAATTGCGGGACAATATATCGACTATATTGACCCGCCCTTTCAGCTCCTGCACAAAATTGCCGTCAAATATGTAAATAGCCTTTTACCTCCATGGACTATAATATTATTACGCCATGAGAAGTAAAAATCCCTAATAATTAATCAATTTGCAATTTATTTTAGCTAAGCGCGCAACCGCTTTTCTTTCTTCTCCCTTATATACCTCTCTTTCAGATAAATATAAATGGAACTGATACCGTAAATATAACGCGCTTTGGCGTCTTCGTCCAGAGTTTTGTAATAGTCATAATCAGTTAATCTTGCCAAAGGATTAGTAATTATATCGTTTGTGTCCATCCAGTCCGCAACCCTCTCATAAAACCTGCACATCTCTTCCTGAGAAACCACCTTGTTATTAAGGTAGAACGCGGGTATATCGCTGAGTGCTTTTTTTTCTTTTTTGTATTGTGCGTAATTGCAGGTAAGCAATCTCTTCTTCGCTTGTCTGGCAAGCTCCTTGATCGATAAAGTATTAACTGAATTTGACATACTCTCCTCCTTATGACGTATATAATATCAAATTTGAAAATAAATGTCAATATATTTACAAAAATAATTTTTCGGTAAAAATGGCGCAATTGCTTTGTTTGTCGCGTCAATACGCGCTTATTTTTTTACAAATATATTTATGATATGACAATAAGTTACACCGTTACATGCAATTTCAAGTAACGGTATTGATTTTTGCAGCCGCATTTTAAGGAAAAATGTCGGCTTAAATCAGCTTCTTAATATAATCCGCGTACATGGGAATGATGATAACCGGCTCTTCAAGATCCTTTTCCCAGAGCTTGACCCATTCCAGGGAAAGGTAGCCGTCATAGCCTATCTTTTTCAATTCATTTACACAATCGGACAAGGGCAGATCTCCTCTGCCTATCAGCTCGTATTTTACTCTGCCGTTCTTTATGCTGCTGTCCTTAAAATGCACGTATTTAATATACTTGCCGATGTTGGCGACGGTGTCCGCAATGCTTTCGGAATTATAGCGGTAAGGGTGATTGATGTCCCACAGCACCCCGATATTATCCGAGGCGACAGAATCCATAAATCTGCGTAACGCTTGGGTATCCACAAACATACCGTTGGTCTCCATAATCGGAGTTACCCCTTTTGCCTCTCCGTAAAGGGCAAGCATAAGATAAAGGTCTTTTGCCAAACCTATATCCCCGCCGTCTTTATAGGCAACGCCGGTGGGCATTACTCTGACGTACTTGCAACCAAGTTTTTGCGCAAGATCTATATATGCTTTGCCATGGGAGAGAGCCTCGTCCCTGAGACCGTGGTGGGCAACGCAAACGGTGCTGGTAAGGCAGCTTATCTCCAGCCCCAATCTGTTTATTTTTGCAACGGTTTCTTCGATTTTTTCCTTACCGAAGACTTTGATTGCGGGAGCAAAGGTTTCGCCCTCTATCCCTCTTATCTCAATCCCGTCATATCCGAAATCCTTGGCGGTAGAGAGCACGCTATCCATATCCCAATTGGGGCAGCCTATTGTTGAAAAAGCTTTTTTCATAATATTATCCTCCTTCTCAAGCCGTTTCGATATTGTCCGCGTCGGTAAGCTTGAAAATGTTGACCGCATTTTCTCTTAACTTGTATTTTTGTATCTTGCCGCTTGCCGTGGTGGGGAAAGCGTCCATAAACCAAACGTAACTGGGTATTTTATGCCGCGCCATACTACCTCTAACAAATTCTTTCACTTCTTCCGCGCTGAGCGTTTCGCCTTCCTTTAAGATGATGCAGGCGAGCACCTCTTCGCCGTATTTTTTGGAAGGCAAGCCCACAACCTGCACGTCTTTGATTTTGGGATGAGTATATAAAAACTCCTCAATCTCTTTGGGGTAAATATTTTCGCCGCCTCTGATAATCATATCCTTGATTCTGCCCACTATCTTGTAATAGCCTTCCTCGTCCACGATTGCAAGGTCGCCGGTGTGCAGCCATCCGTCCTTATCTATGGCAAGAGCGGTAGCCTCGGGCATCTTGTAATAGCCTTTCATAAGATTGTAGCCCCTCGCGCAAAACTCTCCCGGCTGATGAGGCCCCAGGGTTTTGCCCGTTTCCGGGTCAATTACTTTGGTCTCCACTCCGGGGAAAGCTCTGCCAACCGTGTTTACCCTATGCTCGATGCTGTCAAAAGTCGTGGTCATAGTGCATCCGGGAGACGCTTCCGTCAAGCCGTACACTATGACAATTTCGCTCATATTCATTTTACTGATAACCTGCCGCATTATCTCTATTGGGCAAGGGGAGCCCGCCATAATTCCCGTGCGCAGATTTAATTTGTAGCTTGCGAAATCCGGTTTTTCCAATAGACCGATAAACATTGTGGGCACGCCGTGCACGGCTGTGCATTGCTTTTCTTGCAAAGCGTCCATAACCGTTTTCGGCTGATAATACTCTACGGGTACCATTGTCGTGCCGTTGGTAATGCACGCCATTACCGCCAGCACAAGGCCGAAGCAATGGAAAAGCGGCACGCATATCAGCAGTCTGTCCTTGGGGCTGAAATTCATTCCTTTGCCGATGGTAAAGCCGTTGTTTACTATATTGTAATGCGTGAGCATAACACCTTTGGGAAAGCCAGTGGTGCCCGAGGTATACTGCATATTGATAACCTCGTGAACGTCCAGGCTGCGCTTTATCTTTTCTAGCTCCTCGTCGGCAATGTCCTCGCCCAGCTTTTCCAGTTCCGCAAAGTTAATCATGCCGTCAGGGGTGTATTCCCCGGCAAAAACTACTTTTTTTAAATAGGGCAGACCCGCGCTTTCGGGAGAGCCGTCCGGACTGAACTTAAGGTTGGGGCAAAGCTCGTTGATTATATCCACGTAATTGCTGTCCTTAAAGCCGTTAATCAGCACCAACGCTTTGGTGTCCGACTGGCGCAACAAAAATTCGGTCTCATATACCTTATAATTTGTGTTTACCGTTACCAAAGGCGCACCGATTTTAGCCGTTGAAAACAATGTCAGCAGCCATTCGGGCACGTTGGTGGCCCAGATAGCGACATGGTCGCCTTTACCGATGCCTAACTTAAGCCAGCCTTTGGCTATTTTATCCGTTACCTCGTCAAGCTGCTTCCAAGTAAGTTTAAAATCCCGGTCTCCATAATCTATGGCAATATTGTCCGGATACGTTTTTGCCAAATTCTCTATTACTTGCCCTACCGTTAAATTAAGCATCTGTTGCGACATAAAACCTCTTTTGTTTAAAATTTTATATTAAGATTAAGATATAATGGAATGTTAAAGTTTTTCCATGGGATTCTTTCCTCGGGCGGGAAAACCCTGAAAGCCATTATTTCACGGCTGACGGGGTGCGGTAATTTTACCTCGACTGCCCAAAGCGCCATTTGCGTGGGCGTTTCCGGAATGTTCTTGCCGTATTTTCTGTCATACAGCACGGGTGCTCCTATTGACGCCATTTGCACCCTGATTTGGTGAGTTCTGCCCGTTTGCAGATTAATGCTGACCAGGGCGCATTTGTTCTTTACTTCCAGCACGCGGTAGTCCAGAACCGCCTTTTTTGCGCCTTCCGTAGTCATCGGCACTGCCACGACCTCGTTCTTGGCTTCGTTTTTTAACAGATAATGCACCAGTTCGGACTGTTTTTCCTGGGGCACGCCGTCCAGCACCGCGATGTACTTTTTTTCCACCTCGCCCGCCTTCAGGCTTTCGGAAATGCGGGAAGCCGCTTTGGTGGTTTTGGCAAATACGACTACACCGCCCGTAGGTCTGTCCAGCCTGTGCACCAAGCCCAAAAAAGCGTCCCCCGGTTTATTGTATTTTCGCTTAAGATATTCCTTAAGAATGCGCAAAAGGTCCCAATCGCCCGAAGAATCTTCGCAAACAGGCATATTATGCGGTTTGACCGCGACAAGTAAATGATTGTCCTCAAATACTATGTTGATATTGTCAAGTAATTTATCCAATTCCATAATTTATTCTTTTACAATATAATATATTGTCATTCACATTGTCAATTTGTTTTCGCAATATGCGTACTTATTGTTTATTTTTTACCATTGACAAAAAGGTTTCCTCATCAATGACCGCAATGCCCAGCGCGTTGGCTTTATCCAATTTGGAGCCCGCGTTTTCCCCGGCGATGACCAGATTGACGCTTTTTGAAATACTGTCCGCCACCTCTCCGCCCAGACTCTCTATAAGCTCCGCGGCCTGCGAACGGGTGTATGATGTCAAGGAGCCGGTCAGCACTACTTTTTTGCCCGAAAAAGCTCCCGATTGCGGTTGGGCATCCGCGGCAAACTCAATCCCCTTTTGCAATAATTTTTCTATCAATTCTTTGTTTTCGTCGGAAGCGAAAAACTCCACAACGCCCGCCGCGGTTATCTCGCCTATATCCGGAATAGCGGTAAGCTCCTCCGCGCTCGCCTGCATTATTGCATTGAGCGAGCCCAATGATTTAACAAGCTGCGCGCTTGCCTTTTTACCTATGTTTGGTATCCCCAAAGCGCAAATAAACCTGTCCAAAGTCGTATGTTTGGACTTTTCTATTGCCTCCAATAGGTTGTCCGCCTTTTTATCCTTAAAGCCTTCCAACTGCAACAGCTCTTCCTTTGTCAAGTCGTAAAGCTGATAAGGGCGGATAATGTTAAGGTCGTTGAAAAGCTGTTCCAGCGTCTTTTCGCTTAGCCCCTCAATATCCATACACGGCTTGGACGCGAAATGTATCAACGCGCTTATGGTCTTGGGCGCGCACTCCTCATCCGTGCAGTATATAAAGGGACCTGATTCCCTTATCGCGCCTTTGCAGCCCGGACAAAATGCGGGCTTTTCGATATCCCTGCTGTGAGAATAATGCTCGGCTACGCCGGTAATTTCGGGTATTACGTCGTTGCTGCGCCTGATAAACACACGGCTGCCAATCTTTACATCCTTTTTTATGATATCGGCGTAATTGTTTAGAGTAGCTCTGCTGACGGTGGCGCCCATAAGCTCCACGGGCTCCAAAACTGCAAGGGGATTTAATTTTCCCGTACGGGACACTCTCCAGATTACGTCTTTTAATATCGTGGTGCTTTCCTCGGCGGAAAATTTATAGGCTATCGCCCATCTGGGAAATTTATCCGTTTCGCCCAATTCCTTGCGCAATTCCAAATTATCCAGCTTAAACACCGCGCCGTCCGTCATAAAATCCAGTTGCGCCCTGCCTTTGTCTATGCGCTCCAGCGCCTCAAACGCCTTTTCTTCGGACTTGATCAGGGTGAAAGCGGCGTCCGTAAGAAAACCGTTGTCGCTCAAAAATTTATTCATTTCGCTTTGGGAGAAAAACTTTTCCTCCCCGCAATAATTGATATTGTACGCCACAAAATCCAATCTGCGGGAGGCGGTAATTCTGGGGTCCAGATTGCGTATTGCCCCCGCCGCTCCGTTGCGCGGATTTTTGAGAGGACGCTCCGCCTTTTCGTTGTACTCCCGAAAAGCGGAATACCGCATCAGCGCTTCGCCTGTTATCTCGATTTCACCTTTATAGCTTATCTTTAAGGGAACGGTGTTGATAGTGCGTATCTGGGCGGTGACATTTTCCCCGGTTACGCCGTTACCCCTTGTCGCCCCAGTGACCAGCAAACCGTTTTTATAGGTAAGAGCAAGAGTAAGTCCGTCAAACTTGTTCTCTATTGTAAGAGCGGGCAAATGCCCGAACTTTTTTTCCAGTCGCGCAAAAAAATCCTTCAGGCTCGCGGCGCTTTGCGCCTTGTCCAAAGAGTATAGCCTGTTTTTATGGTTGTGCTGCTCAAATTTTTTGCTTATTTGGTCGCCTACCCGTCTTGTGGGAGAGTCGGGCAGTACTTCTCCGGTCATTTGCTCAAGCAATACCAGCTCGTCGTATAATTCGTCATACTCCTTGTCGGAAACTGTAGGCTCGTCCAAGGTGTAATATTCATAGGCATATTTATTAAGCAAATCCACCAGCTCTCTCATTCTGCTCATAAGCCTTACTCCTTATCCGCCAATTTCAGCGGCGCGCTTTCCAGAGCGAATTTTTTTATCCCCAAACCGGAAAAAGCAATGGTTGCCGTCACTCCCCTGCCGCTGCCGGACACCTCAAGCACGGTACCTTTGCCATACTTGTTATGCTCCACTATGCTGCCCGCCTTAATCTGCGCTATTTCCTCCTCGTTTTTAAGCGCGGGTTTTTCCGCCTGCTTCAAATTGACCGCCTGCGCCCACAAAGGCTGGTAAGTAAAAGCGTTATCCGCTTTACCGAACCTTTCCTGAACGAAAGATACTCTCTTGTTGCCTTTGCTTTCCTCAACAAAACGGGAAGGCACGCAGGTTTTTGTCTGATTGTATCTGAAACGGTTGGTGCAGCCCGAAATAAACAAGCGTTCCTTAGCGCGGGTAATCGCCACATACATTATGCGCCTCTCTTCCTCAATCAAACCTTCCCTGATGCTTTGAGAGGAAGGGAAAACCTCTTCTTCACAGCCCACAATAAACACTACCTTAAATTCCAGCCCTTTTGCCGAATGCATTGTGGCAATAACTACGGCGTCTTTCGCCTCATCCTCGTCCTTCTCTTCGGGAGCCAAAAAAACCGTTTCCAAAAAATCGTGCAAATCCGCGTTAGCAAAACTTCGGGAAAACTCCGCCGTATGTTCCGCCAACTCCAGAATATTTTCCCAGCGCGTTTTATCCTCTTCCTTGCCGCTTTGCAGGTAATATTCCTCAAAGCCCACCCTGTTGATCAGAAAAACAATATATTCGGATAGGGGCAGGCTTGCCGCCTCTTTTATGTCCTTAATCAGCAGGGCAAAATCCAGCACCCGCGCTCTTGTTTTTGCGGACAAATCCTTGTTGGATTCTATGTTTTCTATTTCATCAATCAGCCTAGTGCCCTTAGCCTGCGCCCTGTTTATCAAAGCCTGAACGGTAGCCTCGCCTATCCCGCGTCTGGGGCAGTTGATTACCCGCTCTATCGCCTGGGTGTCGTTGGGATTGACAATTATCCTCAGATAGGCGATAACGTCCTGTACTTCCTTGCGGTCAAAAAACCTGAGTCCGCCGTATAATTTATACGGAATGGAAAAGTCGGAGAATTTTTTTTCAAATAAACGTGTAAGCGAGTTGACTCTTACTAGTATGGCAAAATCGCTGTATGAGTACCCGTAAGCCCGCTTTAGGGACACTATATTATCCATTACCCATTCCGCTTCGATATGGTCGTTGTATGCGGTGAAATATGTAACTTCCGCCCCCTCACCCTTTGCGGTAAACAGCTTTTTGTCATGCCTTTGAGTATTGTTTTTGATTACGTTGTTGGCGCAACCTAAGATAGCGCCGGTAGAGCGGTAGTTTTGTTGCAGGCGGTAAATCTTGGCGCTTTTATAAATCTCTTTAAATTGCAGGATATTGCGTATATCCGCTCCCCGCCAGCCGTATATGCTCTGGTCGTCGTCGCCTACCACAAACAGATTGCCCCAATAACCCGACAATTGTCTTACCAGCGTAAACTGTATCGCGTTGGTGTCTTGAAACTCATCCACATGGATATATCTAAACCGCTTTTGATATTTTTCCAGTACTTCGGGGCAAGTACGGAAAAGCATTTCCGTCTTAATCAGCAAATCGTCAAAATCCAAAGCGTTATTGCTTTTCAAAATTCTTTCATATTGAGTGTATACTTTATACACATCTTCCGCGTCGCCGTCCTGTTCCATCTGTGTTTTGTATTCCGCGGGAGTCAGCCCTTCGTTTTTGGCGTTGCTGATATGCCATTTGTATTTTTTCTTTTGCTCTTCGGAAATGCCGACCTCGCCCAGAATGTTTTTTATTATCCTCGCGCTGTCGCTTTCGTTATAAATGGTAAAACGGGTATCAAAGCCCAGTTTGTCTATATCCCGCCTTAATACGCTTGCGCAAAAAGAATGAAAGGTGCTTACCCACACGTCGCAATCCGCGTTGACCATGCGCATAATGCGCTCTTTCATTTCGTTGGTTGCCTTGTTTGTAAAGGTAATCGCTAAGATATTGTAAGGAGATACCTTTTTTTCGTCCGCAAGATAAGCTATCCTGTATGTCAGCACTCTGGTTTTGCCGCTACCCGCTCCCGCAAAGACCAATACCTGCCCCTCTGTATCCAGGACAGCCGCTCTTTGTTCTTCGTTTAAATGCGTCAAATCAATCATAATTATCTTTTGGTCTCTTGAAAGATGTCCACCAGGTAGATATCCTTAAACATTTTTATAGCGTAATTGTCCGTCATGCCCGCTATGTAATCAGCAACGCTGATTTCGGGCTTTTCGCCCGTTTGGGCAAGCGTGTCCGTATGCTCGATAAAGTATTCAAAAAGCAGTCTGATCAGTTTGTCCGCCTTTTTTATCTGCTGCATTTTGTTCTCGTTAAAATACACCTTTTCAAACATAAAATTCCTGAGTTCGTCCATTTTGCAAGCGTACTCTTGTGATTGCTGCACAAAAGGTTGCAGATAGCTGGTACTGATAATGTCCGCAATAAGGTTATTTATTCTTTCCCTTTTGGTGTATCCCAGCAGCTTACAGGCGTCTTTGGGCAAATCCTTTTGCGTAATAATCCCGGCCATAACCGCATCGTCTATATCATGATTGATATACGCGATTTTATCCGCAAGCATAACCGCTTTGCCTTCCAGAGTGCAGGGATTGCCGCTTGAGCGGTGATTGAGAATGCCGTCGCGCACCTCGTAAGTCAGATTAAGCCCTACTCCCCCGTTTTCCAGCACGTCCACTACTCGCAAGCCCTGCTCATTATGCTCAAAATGCCCCAGAATATCCTCAAGCGTCCGCTCTCCGCAATGACCGAAAGGCGTATGCCCCAAATCGTGCCCTAGCGCTATTGCCTCCGTCAAATCCTCGTTAAGCTTTAACGCGCGGCTTATCGTACGCGCCACAAGCGATACTTCCAGCGTATGCGTCATACGGGTGACAAAATGGTCGCCGTCCGGCGAAATAAACACCTGCGTCTTATGCTTAAGGCGTCTGAAAGCCTTGCTGTGCACAATTCTGTCCCGGTCGCGCTGATAATCCGTACGCATGGGACACGCCTGCTCAGTAAGCCTTCTGCCCCTGCTTGCGGCTTCCCGCATGGCGTACGGACTCATCCACTTGTCAAGGAACTCCAAATATTCTCCCTTCATATTTACTCCTATAATATGCGCGTTTTGCGCGCATAAAATATCCGCTTATTGCGGGGGCAATAAGCGGATTATCACTCACTTATTTACTTTTTACAGCCGCGTGCGCCGCTGCCAGAATCGCAATAGGCACCCGGTAAGGGGAACAGGATACGTAATTCAATCCTATCTTGTGACAAAATTCTACCGTAAAGGGGTCGCCGCCGTGTTCGCCGCAGATACCCAGTTTTAAATTAGGACGCGTTTTCCTGCCTAACTCCGCCGCCATCTGCATAAGTTTGCCCACGCCTTTATCGTCCACTCTCTGGAAGGGGTCAAACTCGAATATTTTCTTTTCGTAATAATCGTTAAGGAATTTGGTTGCGTCGTCACGGCTGAATCCGTATGTCATCTGGGTAAGGTCGTTGGTGCCGAAGGAGAAGAATTCCGCTTCCTTGGCTATCTCGTCCGCGGTAAGAGCGGCGCGGGGTATCTCTATCATAGTACCTACGCAATAGTCGATTTTCACATTGACTTTAGACAAAATCTCTTCCGCCGTTTTGATTACTACGTTTTTCACATACGCCAGCTCTTTGACCTCGCCCACCAGAGGTATCATTATCTCGGGCTTGACCAATATGCCCTCTTTATGGCAGGCAATCGCAGCCTCGATAACCGCGCGGGTCTGCATTGCCGCTATTTCGGGATATGTGATACTCAGGCGGCATCCGCGGTGTCCCAGCATGGGGTTGGCTTCGTGCAGGCCTTTAATGATGTTGGTCAATTCCGCCTCATCTATTTTCATTTGAGCGGCAAGCGCTTTGATTTCCTCGCTCTTTTGGGGCAGGAATTCGTGCAGCGGCGGGTCTAAGAACCTTATTGTCACGGGGCGATCGCCCATAATCTTATATATTTGGATAAAGTCTTCCCTTTGCATGGGCAACAACTCGTCAAGCGCCTGTTTTCTTTGCTCCTCGGTTTTGGCTACTATCATCTTCCTTACCGAAGTGATTCTGTCCGCTCCAAAGAACATGTGCTCAGTTCTGCACAGGCCGATGCCTTCCGCTCCGAATTTCACGGCTACGGCAGCGTCTGTCGGGGTATCCGCGTTAGTGCGCACTTTAAGTGAGCGGACTTTGTTGGCCCAACCCATTATTCTGCCGAAATAACCTGCTATTTCGGGGTCTACGGTCTTGATGGCGCCCTCGTATACCTTGCCGGTAGAACCGTCTAAGGATAAAATGTCCTGGTCGGTGTAAACCTTGCCGTTAATTGTAAGCGTCTTTTCCTTTTCGTTAATCACAAGCGCTCCGCAACCTGCCACACAGCAGCGCCCCATACCGCGCGCCACAACCGCGGCGTGGGAAGTCCTTCCGCCGCGCGCGGTAAGAATACCCTTCGCGACATGCATACCTTCGATATCTTCGGGGCTGGTCTCCAGGCGCACCAAAATCACGTCCTCGCCTGCCGCCGCTCTTTCCGTGGCTTCTTCAGCGGAAAACGCGATTTTTCCGCATGCCGCGCCCGGACTTGCAGCCAATCCCGCTGCAATGGGAACGGCCTTTTTCAAAACCGCCTTATCGAACTGCGGATGGAGCAAATCGTCCAACTGCTTGGGGTCTATCTTTAGCAGCGCTTCTTCTTCGGTAACCAAGCCTTCGTCCACAAGGTCACAGGCTATCTTTATGGCGGCATGGGCTGTCCTTTTGCCGTTCCTGGTCTGCAGCATATACAGCTTGCCTCTCTCAATGGTAAACTCCACGTCCTGCATATCCTTGAAAAACGCTTCCAGCTTGTTGGTGATATCTATAAACTGATTGTAAACGTCAATATTGGTTTCCTTAAGATGGTCGATGGTAAAGGGTGTGCGAATGCCTGCCACAACGTCCTCGCCCTGCGCGTTCATTAGATATTCGCCGTATAAGACTTTTTCGCCCGTGGCGGGGTCGCGGGTAAACGCCACGCCCGTACCGGAGGTGTCGCCCATATTGCCGAATACCATTGCCTGCACGTTTACCGCCGTACCCCATGAGGAAGGGATATCGTTCATTCTGCGGTAAACTATAGCGCGCGGGTTATTCCATGATTTGAAAACCGCTTCGCAAGCGCCGATTAACTGTACTTTGGGATCCTGAGGAAAATCCTCGCCCATTTCCTTTTTGTAATATGCCTTAAATCTGTCCACAAGCTCTTTTAAATCGTCGGCGGTAAGCTCGGTATCCAATTTGACGCCCTTCTTTTCCTTGACTTCGTCTATGATGGTTTCAAAGAAAGACTTGCCCAGCCCGGTCACTACGTCCGAATACATCTGTATAAATCTTCTGTAGCAGTCATACGCAAAACGGGGATTGTCCGTAAGTTTGGCAAGACCTTGCACCGATTGGTCGTTGAGTCCCAAATTGAGAATGGTGTCCATCATGCCCGGCATGGATGCCCTGGAGCCGCTTCTTACCGAAACCAAAAACGGGTCGGCGGGGTCTCCCAGCTTCTTGCCCTGTTCCTTTTCCACTATTTCCAATGTCGCAAATATCTGATGCAAAATATCGTCGTTAATCTTTTCGCCGTCGTTATAATACTGCGTGCACGCCTCCGTGGTAATAGTAAAACCCGGAGGTACCGGCAATCCAAGCTGGGTCATTTGAGCAAGGTTCGCGCCCTTGCCGCCAAAAAGCTCTCTGTTGCCACCGTCCGCCTCGCTGAATTTGTAAACAAATTTTGTCATATATCTCTCCTTTTAAAAAATTTACCGCTGTTAATTATACAATATTTGCCAATTATTTTCAAGCATATTACGCTTAAAGTGAACTATTGGGCGTTTTATGTAGTAATCGGAAATTCAATACTGACTAATTCTTAATAACAGAATGAAGCACGGGGAAGGAAAGGGCGGAAAAATGATTCAAAACGCGTATGAGGATGCCTAGAACGCCGTTGATTTTGCTCTCGTCCTCATCCAGGCTCTCTACCGCTTCCATCGGCATACAGTCTAACGATGAGATAAAGTCCAGCGTCTGCTCCTTGATGTTATACCCTGCGCAATCCGCTCCCAGCGTGTTAAGGATTCCCGCTAAAAACCATGCCAGATACGCCAAAGGGTAGGCGGGCGCGTAACAGATTCCTTTTAAGGCGTTTAACGCTCTTACCAGTTCCGCCGCCGCAGGTTCCTGCTCGGGACAGATTTTTTCCAGCACCTCAAGGATGGCAAAAGCCGCTTTCGCTCTGCCCGCGTCCTCCCAGATATTAAAAAAATTGTCGTAAACCTGGCATCCCGTAAGAATATTGCCTTTGGAAAGTATTATGTATTCGCCGAAACACAGCGGGCTTGCCGCAAGCTTGAGTTTCGCGTTTTGCGCTCTTACTCCCCGGGCAAGGCAGGTAAATTTGCCGTTTTGCGCGCTGATTAAAGTCAGTAATTTGTCTTTTTCCTTGTAGTCAACGGCTTTAAGGCATAACGCATCCGCCTTAAAATACATATTTTATTTGTCTTCCTCCATATCTTTAAGAGCGTTATATAACATGTAATACCCTACTTTTCCGCTCTTTTCAAATAACTCGTAACACTTTTCGCTTAACTTTTCGCCTTCTCTCATAACAACTCCTTTTGAATTTATTATGTTCAAAAAGCGATGCTTTTATCCCGCTAGATATCCTTGGGGTTATAACCTAAAAGGTTAAGCGCGGCAGCGTTGTCCCGCCAGTCCCTTTTGACTTTTACCCAAAGGCTTAAAAAAACTTTCATTCCCGCGAGATTTTCCAAATCCTGCCTGGCGTAAGTGGATATTTTTTTGATCATTGAGCCGTCTTTCCCCAGAATTATAGGTTTGTGCTGCTCCTTTTCCACAAATATTTCCCCTTCAATATCCACAATTTCCTTATCCTGTCTATACTCGAATTTTGTTATGACTATCCCTACGCCATGCGGGATTTCCTCATCCAACAGGCGCAACGCCTTTTCCCTTATTATCTCCGCCGCGATAAACCTTTTGCTTTTATCCGTATACATATCCCTGTCAAAATACATGCGGTCTTCTTTAAGCAGCTTTAATATTTCCTCAATCAGCAAATCGGTGTTTTTGCCGGTAAGCGCGCTCAGGGGCACGACGGAAACGTAACCTTTAATATCGTTGATTGCGGTAAGGATTTCCCCCGCCCGCTCTTTTGCGATCCTGTCAATCTTGTTGAGCGCGATTATTACCTGATGTCCCTGCCGGATATAATTTTCGATATTGGTTTTATCCAAAGCGGATAATCCCTTTTCGCCGTCCACCATATACACCAAAGCGTCCGTGTCCTGAGAGGCTGAGCGCGCCGCACCCGCCATATATTCGCCCAGCTTGTTTTTGGGAGTCAGAAGCCCGGGTGTATCAATAAAGACCATCTGATAATTATCCGTAGTCAGTATCCCCATTATTCTGTTGCGCGTGGTCTGCGGCTTGTAGCTTACAATGGAAACTTTTTCGCCTACCAGAGAATTGACCAATGTGGATTTGCCCGAATTGGGTCTGCCTATAAGCGCGATAAAACCGCTCTTAAACTTTTGGTTGCCGGTCGACTTGCTTTTGTGGGCAAGCTCCTCCGCCCGCGCGTCCGTTACCTCTCTGCTAAGCCCGATACCGTTCAAAATTTCTTCCGTCATATTCTCCATTTCCGCCTGTTCGTTGTCGTTGACGTGGTCAAAACCCAGCAAATGCAGTGTGCCGTGGCAAGTTAAAAAAGCCAGTTCCCGGCTTACGGAGTGCCCGTATTTTTCCGCCTGCTCACGCGCCACCTGTTCGCATATTGCGATTTCGCCCAGTATTACGCAACCGTTTTCCGGATTGACGCACTCTTTATAGTCGGCGGCGGAAAAGGGAAGCTTAACATCGGCCGCGGGGAAGGAAAGCACGTCCGTTTCTTTATTTATTCCCCTGGCGCGGGAATTTAATTGTCTGATTTCCTCTTTATCCAAAAAAACAATTTCGATTTCAACGGTATGGATATCAATATTGAATTTGGCAAGCGCTGCCGACGCCGCCAGGGCAATTATATTTTCATATTCAGTGTCGAAAATTTTAAGCATTATTTGTTTTTGCCTTCTTGTACTCAACTCTGGTGTGTTGCTGACTGGGTATAATCTCCACCAAAGTGTCCTCGATAAGCTGTAAATCCTTCAGGGTGATATTGCACTCCCCGAATTGCCCTTTGTCGATTTTTTCCTTAATCAGGGAGTGTATATACTCCCTGCGCTCCTCGTCGGAATTGCATACTTTGGTGCGCAATGCCGCCTCCACCGTATCTACCAGCATAATAATGGCGGCGATTTTTGATTGGGGACGGGGTCCGTCATACCTGAAAGCGTCATCACGCAACAGCTTTTCGGTAATGTTCTGCACCTTATAGTAAAAATAATTGACAGCGGTCGTGCCGTGGTGCTGCGTTATGATATCTATAAGCTCGGAAGGCAATTTGTATTGGGCTGCCAGTTCCCTGCCGTTTTTTACGTGGTCCAATATCAGCCTTAGGCTTACCTCAGGGATAAACTCGTCATGAGGATTGACTCCGTCAATCTGATTTTCGGTAAAGAAGTTGGGCTTTTTCAGCTTGCCTATATCGTGATAGTACCCTCCCGCTCTTGCAAGCATGGGAGATTCCCCGATAACCATCGCGCAGCTTTCCGCGATATTGCCCACCATCAGGCTATGCGCGTAAGTGCCCGGCGCCTCGTTCATTAAGCGTTTCATTAAGGGCGCTTCCAAGGAGCATAGCTCCGCCAGCAAAAATTTGGTGCTGATTTTAAAGATACCCTCGTATATGGGCAAAAGCACCCAGAAAAAGCCCATGGAAATAAAGATGGAAGCTATTCCGCTGAATGCCGCTATCAGTATCCCCCTCACCTCAAATCCGTCAAACATTGCCGACAGCGCGCATATAGCCCCGGAAATGCCCGCAATATACAAGCCGTTAAGGGCAAAACGCCATCTTGTGTGCGATTGTTCAAACAAGATGCAGAACATCAGCCCGGCTACCGTGGCGGAAAGCAAGCTTGCCACGCTTTCCAGCAGCACTTTGTCCTTTAATACCAATAAATAATAAGAAAAAACCGCCAATCCTGTCATAGTACTGATAAGGGCGGCGGTTTTTTTATCTACTGTTACGGCTATGAGCATAGCGATTAAGACCACGGGCATTATATACGCTCCTACCATATACGCGGAGAGTATACATAGTCCAAGCGTTATTCCGAAAGTGGTAAGAATTATGGAAAAATCGCGCTCGATATTGGAAAAACGGTGAAGATTGCGGGAAATGTAATAGATGGAGGGCAACAGCAGAAAAATCAATATTCCCATGTATATCAAAGTATATTTTACGTAATCGGAAGGGGAATATCTCAAGGTCGCCTTAAACGCCAGATAAGTGATAAGGTTTACGGCGCAGGAGGCTATAAAAGCCATTGCCGCCAGTCTGCCGAAATTTTTTGTCAGGAATAGCTTATCAGCCTTTATATCCGCAATCTCTTTAGAAGATTTTATTCTCTTGTTCATGTCTTTGCCTCGGTTTTTTATCCGCTAATTATTTGCTCTACCTCATAGTATATATCCAAAACCGTCGTTTTGTCCAGTGTTTTGACAATATACCACTTCCGCTCCACTTTCGCGTCCGCGGGCAAATGGGCCTCAATCTCCCTGTACGCATCCGCCAGTATGGTCTCCTTTTCCCTCTCAAAATCGAATTGACGCTCTGTCTTTGCCAGTTCGTAATATGTGACCTGCTCCATCAAAACGGGCAAGGGAGCGCGCAAAACGGACTTTGTGTTTTCCTGCTCGAATATCTGGTAATCGCACTTAGGCTCAATGTCAAAGAAGAATGAGCGCAGCCCTACCTTGCGCTCCGACTTCCCCGTCCGTTTTACTTCCACAATAGTATCATTAAAAGTATAGCTTTTAGTATACCAAACTCTGCCATATACATACCCATCAGCGCCAACCTGCACTTTTATGTCCTGATTGTCCCCCAGCATATAATACGGCTCAATCAAAGTGGCGCCCGCCTTTACGCTGTCCCCGGCTTTGACCTTTGCGCTGCCGCTGAGCACCACAACTCTTGTTACCAGTCCGTCGCAAACGCTCACCAACGGCTTGTCCGGAACTATCTCTTTTACGGAAGGCTTGGGCAATTCTTCCAGCACATTGATTTCTATAAGGTGTCCCCTCAATCTTATATCGCAAAGGGAAACGCCGTCCAAATCGGATATATCTTTTTTTAGTTTTTCTATGTCAATTTTCTTTTTCGCTATGGGAAATTTTACCGAATTATCCGCCAATACCCCCTCAACGGAAGCCGCATTTACCCTGTTTAAGCCGTAAATTTTCACATCCATACTGTAAAGAGAATAAATACATACCCCGCAAACCAGCACGATTACGCTTATCCATACGGCAAAACGCCTGAACATCTCTTGGGCAAAATGCGAAATGCCGCTCCTTGCGGTTATTTCGTATTCCCTGTTATAGCCTTTTAATATATTGACAGTCTTTTTGCTGTCCGCTTCGCTTACCGCAAAAGAAACATAATTGTTTTCCTTTTCGATATCACTTAGCTTTACGCCTTCGCGGGCAAGCAGATTAATAACATAAGCAGGTGAACTTTTTACCTTAAAACAAGTGCAGCTCCTTATTTTTTTCATGATTCCACCCTCTCTACTTTTATTATTTTCCCTTTAATAAAAAGCTCGGAATCGTTTAATTCCGCAACTTTCAGTTTTTCGCCCATAATTTGCAAGGAGCCTTTTTTCAATCGGGCGATAACCTCGTTTTCGCCATAGCTTACTATCCCCTTATGCCCTTCCAGCAGCGCGCCTTGCCCGTCAAGCAAAGTAAATTTCCAACCCCCTATCGCGTCCTCCGGCTTTAGCCCGATTTTAAGGATCATTTCATTAAAAAAGCTCATATAAAAATATATGAGCCTTCAAAAAATATTATTCATTTGCCCTTTTTGCTTTAATCCGCGCTCTTGATTACCTGGTCCATGCTTTCTTCAAAGCGCACAAATTCGCCGTGCCAGTTGAATCTGACGGCAAACAGCGCGCCGTTGCGGTGCTTTTCCACGTTAAGTATTACGGGACTGGTCTTGTCGTCCTCATCTTCCCTTGTCAAAAACGCGACTATGTCCGCGTCCTGCTCTATTGCGCCCGAAGCGCGCAAATCGCTTAGCTTGGGGGACTTGTCCTTGCGGTTTTCTATGCCGCGCGACATCTGGGATATAGCGATAACGGGCACGTCAAGCTCCCTTGCTATGACCTTCATCATTCTGCTTATATCGCTTATTTCCTGCTCCTGAGTTTCGTTTTGCTTTTTCCTTTCTCCCGTCATAAGCTGCAGATAGTCCACGATAATTAAATCCAGCCCTCCGACAACGCTTGCCAGCCTGCGGCATTTTGCCAGAATTTCGCCCGCCTTGACCATGGAGCCGTCATCTATGTAAACCTGGGATTCGGTAATCTTTTGGTGCGCTTTCCAAAGTTTGCCCATGCCCTCCTGCATAATCTCTCCTTTGGAGATAGCTTCCATTTCTATCCCGCCTATATTGGAGATTATCCTTTGGGCAAGCTGAATTGCGGGCATTTCCAAAGAAAAAATCGCTATATTCTTTTTGGCTTCGCTTTTAATTATATTAGCGACAAAGTTTAAGGCTAAGGTGGTTTTACCCACGGAAGGTCTTGCCGCGAGAATTATTAAATCCCCCCTTTGCAGACCGTTGGTCATTCTGTCAACGATTTTAAAGCCTGTCTGCAATCCGCGGTAAGCGAATTTGTCCTTTACCATTTCGCTTAGCTTGTTCATCAGCGCGGAGCTTGCCTTTTCGATATGCTCCAAATCTTTTTTGGTATGCGATTTGCCTATCTCGTAAATAAGTTTTTCCGCGGTTTGCAATACCGAGTCCGCGTCCGGGGAAGAATATGCCTGCTTGATAATTTCGTTGCAGGAAGCAATAAGTCTGCGCAGGGTATAATCCCGCCTTAATATGTGTATGTACTCCGAGTAAAGGGCGCTGGATACCAGATTGTCCGCAAGCGAAGTCAGATATTCCAGAGTGTTTTCATTGGCCTTTTGAGTGCGTTCCAGCAAGTCGTTGACCGTGACAAGGTCGATATTGCCGCCCTTTTTCTTTATGCTCAGCATTGCGGAAAAAACAGAGCGGTTGATATCGTTGTAAAAAATTTCCTCGTCAAGTCCCTCGATTACGCTGTCCGCGACATATTTGTCTATCAGAAAGCAGCCTAAAAGAGATTTCTCCGCATCGTAATTGTTAGGTAATTGCTTGATATCTCTTATCGCTTGTATTTCTTCTGCCATTATTGCATCCTTTTCCTTTTTGCCAACGCTATCATAAGCGGGATAAACGCCACCGCAAAGCCCGCAAGCGCGGCGCCCGCGTACCATATTTCCGTATTGGGTATACGCCTTGTTATCTCCAGCGCGTCGGAGTTGTTGTTGATATCCATCAATATCTGATGATAGTAAATCGCTTCTTCCTCGGAAAAATACTTTTCCGTCGCGGTGGAATCCAGAACCTCGTTGGAATACGGAGTGCCCAAAGCATACTCAAACAAAACGTTCTCCAGTCCGATGCCGTAATCCTGCAGCCTGTTAAGCGTGTATCCTATTATGTTTTCCTCCTCCAATATATCCGGCGTCATATCTTTAAAGATGTTATCGCTTTCGTAAGTAACGTAACTGTACAGCAAGCCCTTTTCTGACACAGTCATAACCCTGTCATCCTCTTCCACGCTGTAACCGTCTATGCCATTGGCTATATAGTAATCGGTATATGAATCAAAGGTCAACTCCGCCGTAAGTTCATTCTCCGTCCACGCGATTTCATATCCCATGGAAGAAAACGCTTGCGCGATATCTCCCAAAGGCTCCGCGATTTGGCTGTCGGGATTCTGCACCAAGGCAAGATAGGCGGGAGTGGCAATATAGTCCTCGTCCAGCGATATCTTGAACCGAAAGACCGGGCTGTTGTTGAGAGTGGTAATATTGGCAAAAGAAAATTTGGCGTAATACACCCCCTCCAATTCCTCCTCTTGGGCATACGCCGCGCCTGTAAGCGGAATAAAAAGGACAAAAATCAATAAGAATAAAAAGGCTTTTTTCATAATTCCTCCCTCAATTTTGCCAATGCGTCCTCAAATTCCGCAAAAGCATTTTCAAACACTTTATTCTGGGTAAGGTCAATCCCTACTATTTTTAATATTTCCAGAGGGTCCATGCTTCCGCCGGCAGATAAAAATCTGCGGTATTTCTCCCCCACCTCTCCGCTTTTGTCCGAAAAAATTTCTCTTGCTATGCTTACCGCGCTGATTAGACCCGTTGCGTACTTATAAACATAAAATGCGGTGTAAAAATGCGGTATTCTTGTCCATTCGTATTTTATATAGTCGTCATATACGGGCGCGGACCCGTAGTATTGCTTGTTGAGATTGAAATAAAACTCGTTGAGTTTGTCTTTGGTTACGGGTTCGCCCTTCTCCACGCTCTCGTGAGCGAATTTTTCAAATTCAGCAAACTTCGTTTGTCTGAAAACGGTGGTGCGGAACATATCCAGATAGTAGCTTAACAGAAACTTTTTATCCTCGCCCTGCGCGCCTTCCAGCAAATACTTCAACAGCAGCGTTTCGTTGACCGTGCTGGCGATTTCCGCAAGAAAAATCTCATACCCCGCCTTTTCGTAGCACTGGCTTTGGTTGGAATAATAAGAATGCATGGCATGCCCCAACTCGTGCGCTATGGTAAAAACGTCGTGAGCGGTCTTTTTGTAATTGAGCAATACGTAAGGATGAACGTCATAGCTTGACCATGAATACGCCCCGCTCCTCTTATTGACAGTCTCCTCGACATCTATCCACCCTTCCGAATATGCCCGCTCCAGCACCCTGCAGTAATCTTCGCCAAGCGGCGCTAGCGCCTGCTTAACCAGGGCAAAAGCCTCGTCATAATCCAAGTGCAGCTTAGCTTCCTTGCTGATGGGCAGATACATATCGTACATGTGGTAATTTTTCAGCCCCAACGCCTCTTTTCTGAGAGCGATATATTCGTGCAGCTTGGGCAGATTGGCTTTGACGTTGTTTATCAGATTGTCATATACTTTGGTATCTATTACCTCGGTATACAATGCCTGGTGCATAGCGGAAGCGTAGCCTCGCACCTTAGCCTGCATGCAATTCTTTTTCACATTGCCCGCATAAATAGCGGTAAGGGTATTGACCATACCTTCAAACGCCTTATACATTGATTTGAAAGCGTCCCTGCGCACACGCTGAGAAGGATTCTGCATCAGCTCGGCGTAATTGCCGTGGCTCATTTTTATTTTGCTGCCCTCTTCGTCCTTTACGTCCGAAAATTTTATGTCCGCGTTGTTAAACATGGAAAAAATATTCTTAAATTCCACGCTGAAAGAGTGCATAGCCGCCAATAGCTTTTCTTCGGAATAGGATAAAATATGTTTTTTGTTTCTGATTACCGAAAGGAGCACACGGTCAAAATCGGCAAATTCCGGTTTTTGACGCAATGACTGCAATTCCTGCTCGCTGAAAGCCGCCAATTCCACATTGATAAAGGAAATTGCCTGATAGTAATCCACCATCAGCATTTTTATCCTTTCCGCTCTTTGCTGGCTTTGCGGCAAAGCGGTATTCTCATCTAATTTGAGAAAGGTATACATATACACTCTTTCCAGAATGCGGCTGATTTCGGACTGTTTTTTCAAGCAGGCAAGCGCGTTATCCAAAGTAAGCTTGCCTTCCCATTCCTTCAGACTGTTTAGCCCTTCCATAATCTCGGCAAAAAGCCTCTCATAATGCGCTTCGTCGCTGATAAGAGGTTTTAAGTCCCATTTTCTGTTCTCTTTAACCTGATTCCTTTCCAATGCTCCACCCTTTATGCTTGCGTTATTTCCATAATACACCATTCTATATCAATAGTCAATAAAAGCAAAAGCGCCTGAACTGCTTTGGGCGCTTTATTTCTTGTTTTGGGGTAAAACGGATATTTATTATACTTAATCTTCTAATCTGCCCATTTCAAAATAATAGCTCATTCTGCCGGGCTTTGTCTGAACGGAAGCAAGCATGCCGTAGGAGACCACGCCTATACCGGCGGCAAGCGCTGCCCACTCAAATCCCGCGTTGAGATTTACCGTTGTGCCTATCTGGAGGACTACCGAAACCAGCATAATGGCAATTGCGGAACTGATAAAAGCATACTTCGCGTTTTTAGTAAAGGCCAAAGCCGCGAGCCCCGCGAAAATCGCGTAAACAAAGTTCAAATCGCCAAAAAAAGCGTTGCCGAACAGATTCGCAAGCGCGATACCACCGTATATTATACCCGCCAATATAATGGAAATCAGAAAGGCGATCCCTCTGTTGGAAGGCTTGCCTTTAAATAAGAAAGCATAAAAGCAATAGCCGTAAAATAAGATTACCCCGACCCTGAAAGATACTATACCGGCTATTGTTACAGTGGGAATGAAATTCAGCAGGACAACAAGAGCTAATAAGATAAAAGCAGCTATTGACCCCATTCTGAAGTCTTTGAGCGCCCTTGAGGATAGCCCGAGAAGTACTAATACCGCCAAAACTATTAATGTTACTAAACTAACAATCGTCATAAAATTACCTCACTTATTATTTAACTTGTGAAGCTTGTCGGGTTTTATGCAATCGTCAGAAATTTTTTAATTTGGAAGGCAAATAACGATAAATCAAAAGGGCGGAAAACGCCTTGAGCGCTTCCGCGGGGATAAAGGGGAGGACGAGCAAACTAAACAGCTTGCCGATTTCCTGCGTTGCTCCCTGTACTTTTGTCACTATTACGTAATAATATAGCATGCCGAAAACAAGCTGGGGAATAATGCCCGCCGCCATTGCTAGAATGCCGCTTTTGGCTTTGAGCGCGCTTATTGTATACGCCATTAGGGGCAAATATATAATATATCCGAAAGTATGATAAAGCGCATAGGAAAAACCGCCGCCCGCCGTAAAAACAGGCAAGCCCGCAAGCCCTAAGAAAACATAGAGCGCCTGTGATACAACCGCCTCCCTGCGCGGGAGCAGCAAGCCCGCAATCATACACGCCAGCGTCTGCAGGGTAAAGGGTACGATAAAGGCTATCCTTACAAAAGAAAGCCCTACGGTTACGGCGGTCATAAGCCCTATGCGGGCAAGAGCTTTGGTGTCAATCGCCGGCGTTTTCATTGTCGGGGTCATTTGCTTCTTTGCCGTTTATGATTTCAAGCAGGATTTCGTTAAGGCGGCTTTGCGGCTCCGCGGCCTTTGCCGCCCTGATATGGTTTAATCTGTCGTCGTATTTTTTGTTATCCTCGATAAAATGCAGGATGTTGCGCTTTAACTGCGCGATGTCTTTGCAGGGCACAATTATGTCGTACCCTAAATAGTCTTGCGTGTGCCGCTCTTCCGTGCCTGTGGCAAAAATACCGAACACAATCTTTTCCATATATATAATGGGGGCGATAACGGATGCCTGCGGCCTTGCTACCGCCATATCGCACAATCCTACCGCAACGGGGACATCCTCCTCCCCCACCACGCGTATCCAAGGCTTGTACAGCTCTTCCGCAAATCTTTCCAACCTTTGATTTTGTCCGCAGTATATGAGGATATTGACCTTGTCGCCCAATCCGATATCCGCAAGCACCTTTTTGAAGCGTTCGTCGCCCAGGGAGCCGGTATGAATAAATACGGAAGGCTTGTCATCCAACTCAAATTGCTTAAGCGCGTCCTCTCTTGAAAGCTGTTTTTCCGACGCGGGGCTTACGGGGACGGGAGAAGTAAAGATTTTCTCCTCATTTATGCCGTAAGCGATAAATTGTTGCTTGATATCGTAATTGTCCACGATAAGAAAATCCGCCTGCTTTACGGCAAATCTCTTATCGGGATAATATCCGTCTATCAATGCCCCCGCAATAAAGTGACCTTTGACATATTCGCGGTACGCGCACGCTCCCTTCAGCGCCTCCGGACTTAAGCACAATATTAGGTCGGGGTTGTAGCGCAAAATCGCGTTCTTAATCTTATTGTGCAGCGGCATCTTTTTATAATAGGCAAGACTCTCTCTTTTGGGTAAAGGCAGTATGGACAGCGCGTTTCTGGCGGCGGAAGAAAGGACGTTTTGCGCCTTTTTCAAACCTATATACTTGTTGAGAAATTCGTCGATAACCTGCTCAAATACCGAACTGAATCTGTCGCCGCATACGGTTATCGCGGCAAAGTCCTGCGTTGAGAGGCGTTCGCTTATAATATTACCGCACTCGCAGTCCTTGCGTAAATCCAGTATAAGGACGGTCTTTTTTTTGTCCGCTTGCTTTTTTTCCTGCTCAACGGCCTTACTTCTATTCCCTTCCATATTTCTTTCTCCTCAACATATCCCTTTCCGCCGGTTTGAAAGGACAATTAATATACAACTCCTGACACACAAGCTTGCCTTCCTCCAACTGCTCTCCCTGCTCGGAATATATCTTTTCCACCTTAAACTCTCTATTGTGATATTCGGGGCGGGAGGACAGAATCTCCAGCCTGTCACCCACCGCAAAGCGGTTGCGCTGCCTTACCTTCAGCAGTTCCCTTTCTTCATCGCAACCTAATACTTCGGCTATATACTCATAAGCAGCGTCGGACACGCTTTGCGTGCCTTCGCCTTTTCCGCCTAAGTAAAAGCCGGGCGTATAATCGCGATGGCTTACCTTGCCAAGTTCGTTTTCTATATCGTTTGGTATACCTAATCCGGCGTAATAGCTATCCAAAACCATACGGTAAGCCTTTGTGACTCCGCCTACGTAATATTCGGATTTCATGCGGCCTTCTATTTTAAAGCTGTCTACTCCCGCCTCAATCAGTTTATCCAGAAAAGGAGCGGCGCATAAATCCCTGCTGCTCAATATATATGTGCCCCTGCCGTCCTCGCCTATTATTAAGGGCGTATCCTGTTTGCCTCTTTCGGTAAGCGTGTATTCCCATCTGCAGCATTGAACGCATTCGCCCTTGTTGGAATCTCTGTCCGAAAGGTAGTTGCTTAGCAGGCATCGTCCGCTGTAGCTTATGCACATAGCCCCGTGCGCGAACGCCTCCAATTCCGCGCTGTCGCCTATGCTCTCTTTGATTTCGGCAATTTCGGCAACGCTTAATTCCCGGGCAAGCACAACGCGGCTTACCCCTTCGCTTACCCAGAAAGCGGTGGCATATTTGTTAAGCGTGTTGGCCTGTGTGGAAAGGTGAATCTTTAATGCGGGCGCGACGCGCTTTACAAAAGCGATAACCCCGGGGTCGGATACAATAACGGCGTCCGCGTTGACGGATTGCAAAAAAACAAGGTAATCCCTCAAGGGGGCAAAATCCGCGTTTCGGGCGAATATATTGACGGTAACGTATACCTTTTTGTTTTGAGAGTGAGTGTATTTTACCGCTTCGGCCAACTCCTCCAAGGTGAAGTTGTCCGCATAAGCGCGCAAGCCGAACTCTTTTCCCGCTAAATAAACCTCGTCCGCTCCGAAGTGCAAGGCGGTCTTTAGTTTGCTCATGCTTCCCGCAGGGCTTAAGAGTCGCGCTTTTTTCATCCTTAACCTAATCCTCTATTATTATAGGAATTATCATGGAATTCTTTTTCAGTCCCTTGTTTATTATTTTTGCCAATCCCTTGCGTAGACTGCGTTTTAATTCTGATAAATCTATATCCTTAAGGTCGTTGGAGGACACATAATTTGTTACATATTCCCGCATGGTGTCCTCAATCTGAGGATTGGTGCGTATGCCCCTTACGATGATATCGGGCGGAGAAATAAGAGCGGAGCGCGCGGCGTCAAGCTCGATTATCACAATAACCAAACCGTCCTCGCTAAGCAGCTTGCGGTCACGCAGAATCAGGTCGTAATCCTCGCTGCTGAAAGCGCCGTCCAGCATAATCTTGCCCGCCTGAACATTATTCTGCCTGCTCAGTCCGCCCGGTTCCACCCCGATTACGTTGCCTATCTCGGGGATAACTATATTGCTTTCGGGTATTCCCATTTCCATAGCCAAATCCGCGTGCTGCTTCATGTGCCTGTATTCGCCGTGAACGGGGATAAAAAATTTGGGTCTGACCAAAGCCAGCATCATCTTTAGCTCTTCCTGGAAAGCGTGACCGGAGGCGTGCACCTCTTCCAGCGCTTTATATATCACGTTGGCGCCCTTACGGTAAAGATTGTTGATAACGGTGTATACGTATTTTTCGTTGCCGGGTATGGGAGACGCGCTCATTATTATGGTATCCATACTCCCTATTTCCAGCTTTTTGAAATCGCCCTGACTCATGCGGGTAAGCGCGCTCATGGGCTCTCCCTGCGTGCCCGTGCTGATAACGCACAGCCTGTCGTAAGGAACTTTGTCTATTTTGTCAATATCCACAAGATGACTTTCGTCTACCGTCAACTCCTTAAGACCTTTGGCAATCTCAGCGATTTTTACCATGCTTCTGCCGCTGAAGGCTATTTTGCGGTCATATTTTATGGCGCAATCTATGATTTGCTGCACCCTGTGCACATTTGAGGCAAAGGTAGCCACGATAATTCTTCTGCCCTTGTTTTCCGCAAATATGTTATCCAGATTTCTGTAAACCTGACGTTCGGACATGCTTATGCCCGGCCTTTCCACATTGGTGCTGTCGGATAGTAGCAACAGCACGCCCGCTTTCCCTATACCCGCTATTCTGGTCAAATCAATAGGTTTGTTATCAATGGGAGTAAGGTCCATTTTAAAATCGCTGGTATGAAAAATCACTCCTTTGGGAGTGTTGATGCAAAGCGCGAAAGAATTGGTTATTGAATGGTTTGTCTTAACAAACTCCACAGAAAAGCATCCCAAAGTAATGACATCGCCTTGCTGAACGGAATAAAGCTCCTTCGCTTCCATTTTATGTTCGGACAATTTGTAAGCAATAAGTCCCACCGCAAGTTTGCCCGCATAAATGGGGGCAGGCACGTCCTTTAACACATAAGGAAGCCCTCCGATATGGTCCTCGTGCCCGTGCGTAATTATATAAGCGCGCACTTTATCCTTATTTTCAATAAGATATGAATAATCGGGTATTACGTAATCAATCCCCGGCATTTCCTCGGCGTTGGGAAAAGCAAGCCCCGCATCAATTACTATTATATCCCCGTTGTACTCTAAGGCGGTCATATTTTTACCGATTTCGCCTACGCCGCCCAAAAAAACCAATTTTACCTTTTTAGCCATAAAACCTCGTAAATTTCTATCATTCCATTATTAATTATACACCAAAATTTAACATTTTTCAATTAATCAGGGATAGAAGAAAGTTAATTTACATAATAATCCAATTATTACTTACAATAAGGTCGGAGGTAAATATGAAAGCAATAATTATGGCGGGCGGAAAAGGCACAAGGCTTAAACCCTTAACCGACGATATACCCAAGCCATTGGTCAGGATTATTGACCGCCCCGTAATGGAGCATATAATCGAATTGTTAAAAAAACATAATATTACGCAGATAGGAGTGACTTTAGGGCATATGTCAGACGCCATTATGGATTATTTCGGCTCGGGAGAGCGATTAGGAGTGGAACTGAAATATTTTGTGGAGGAGACCCCGCTGGGCACGGCGGGCGGCGTAAAAGCCGCAAGCGACTTTACGGACGGCGATTTTCTGATTATGAGCGGAGACTGCTATACCAATATGGATTTGTCGCGGGCAATACAATTCCATAAGGCTAAGCAATCCCCCTTTACGATAATAGCCACACCTCACAACAATCCGGTTGGCTTAGGGGTGCTGGAAGCGGATTTCAACAACACGCTTTCCGCCTTTGTGGAAAAGCCGGAGCAGGCGCGCCCTTCCCTTATCAATACGGGGACGTATATAATGAGCAGGCGTATTCTGGATATGATTCCCCAAGGCTTTTACGACTTTGGCAAACAGCTTCTTCCCCGCCTGGTTAATGAGGCTTATGTGTGGGTAACCTATGATTATTGGTCTGACATCGGCACCTTGCCCGCCTTCTATTATACAAATTTTCTTGTGGCATCCGCCATTTCCCCGGACGCATAAAATTATGTCGATAAAAATTTATCAAATTAGGCGTACGGGTACGCCTTTTTTCTTTACAAATGACATTTCAAAAGAGTATAATACAATAAAAAGATTCTCTAAGGAGCCCAAAAATGAAAGTATATAATTTCTCGGCCGGACCCTCCATGTTACCTTATGAAGTTAAGCTGCAGGCACAAAAAGAAATGCTTGATTATAACGGCAGCGGCATGTCCGTTATGGAGATGAGTCACAGAAGCAAGGTCTATGAAGAAATTCATAATGAAGCTATCGCGTTATTAAAAGAAATAATGCGTCTTAACGATGATTATTATATTTTACTATTACAAGGCGGGGCAAGTACGCAGTTTGAGGCGGTGCCCCTCAATTTATTAAAAAACGGCAAAGCGGATTACATTGTGACCGGCAATTTTGCCTCCAAAGCGTATAAAGAAGCGAAAAAATACGGGGAAATCAACGAAATAGCCTCCAGCAAGGACGCCAATTATACCTATATCCCCGATATGGACAAGATTAAGACCACTCCGGGCGCGGATTATCTGCATATAACTTCCAACAATACCATTTTTGGCACGAGATACACCAAATTTCCGGAAGTGGATATACCCTTGGTCGCCGACATGAGCAGCAATATTTTGTCCCAGGATACGGATTACAACAAGTTTGGGCTGATTTACGCGGGAGCGCAAAAGAATATCGGGCCTGCCGGGCTTACTATCGTAATCGTTAAAAAGAATCTTATCAATAACCCTATGCCCATTTGCCCCACCATGCTGAGGTATTCCACAATGGCAAACGATAACAGCCTATATAATACTCCCGCCACCTTTTCCATATACGTGGCTATGCTGACCCTGCGCTGGATTAAGAACATCGGAGGCATTAAGGCGCTTGAAAAGCAAAATTACGAAAAAGCCAATCTGTTGTATGACTTTATCGACAACAGCAGTTTTTATAAAAATCCCGTGCGTCCTCGCGACCGTTCCATTATGAACGTGCCTTTCACCACTCCCTCACCCGAATTGGACGCCAAATTTGTAAAGGAAGCGGAAGGCTACGGGCTGGTGACCTTAAAGGGACACCGCTTGGTGGGAGGTATGCGCGCAAGCATTTACAACGCCATGCCTATGGAAGGAGTTAAGGCTCTTGTGGAATTTATGAAGAAATTTGAGCGCGAAAACGCGTAGGTGAAATTATGTATAATATATTGACCTTAAACAAAATCAGCAACGTAATTTACGATATCCTTAAAGGATATAACATCGGAGCAGAGATAGATAATCCCAACGGCATAATAGTGCGCTCCGCCAAAATGCACGATTACACGGTAGGCGACAACCTGGTCGCCGTAGCCAGAGCGGGCGCGGGCGTCAACAATATACCCGTGGACGAAATGAGCAAGCGCGGGATAGTCGTGTTCAATACTCCGGGTGCTAACGCCAACGCGGTAAAAGAGCTTGCAATTTGCTCTTTGCTGATGGCTTCCCGGGATATCTTTGAAGGCGCCAACTGGGCAAACACTTTAAGCTGCGAAGATGTGGATAAGCAGGTGGAGAAAGGCAAAGCTGATTTTGGCGGCTGTGAGATTTTGGGCAAAACCTTAGGGCTTCTCGGGCTGGGCGCCATAGGAGCGTTAGTCGCCGATGCCGCAATTTCCCTGGGAATGAAGGTGGTAGGCTATGACCCGTATATTTCCGCCGAAAACAAAGCCGCGCTAAACGCAAATGTAAAGATTGTAGATTGCGCGGAGAAAGTTTTCGCACAATCCGATTATATCTCCCTGCATGCCCCGCTGCTGGAAGGCACAAAAAATATGATTAACGCGCAAAGCATCGCAAAGATGAAAGACGGCGTTAAAATCATCAATATGAGCAGAGGCGGCCTGGTCAACACTGCTGACGTTATCGCGGCAATAAAGGAAGGCAAAGTCAAAAAATATGTGACCGATTTCCCCGGCAGCGAGGAAATATGCCAAAAAGGCATTATCCCTATCCCCCATTTAGGCGCGAGCACGGAGGAAGCGGAGGAAAATTGCGCCATAATGGCGGCACATCAGATAAAGGACTATCTTGAAAGCGGCAATATCGTAAACAGTGTAAACTTCCCTAAAATTTCCGCGCCAAAAGGAAAATGCCGCCTGCAGATTATAGCTCAGAAATGCGACGCTTTTTCTGCTGACCTTAAGGCTATATTTGGGCAAGAAAAAATCAGCGCCGCGGCTAATAAGGAATACGCTGTCGCTTTAATTGACGCGGATAATATCGGACAGGATAAAATAGAACAAGCGGGCAAGCTTCCCGGCGTCCTCAGAGTAAGGTTGATAAAATAGAACAACGTCCTTATTGCGCAATCTTCCTTTTTATGCTAAAATCATTAAAAGGAGATTGTTATGAAACTCCACGAATCAGGCGAAAACTATCTGGAAACTATCTATTTGCTGCACAAGCAAAATATTAACGTGCGGGCAATAGACGTGGCTAACGAGCTTAGTTTTTCCAAGCCCAGCGTTTCCCGCGCGCTTAACCTGCTAAAAAGCAAAGGTTATATTCATATAGAAAATAATGTTATTACCCTAACCGAACAAGGACTGCAAAAAGCGGAAAGCATATACGCAAGACATGTGCATATTACCAATTTTCTGGTTCAAACCCTGGGCGTGGAACGCCATATCGCGGAAAAAGACGCCTGCCGTATCGAGCACATCATAAGCGAGCGTACATTTAACCTTATTAAAGAAAAGTATTAACAGATTTCCTTTATAAACAGCCAGAAATTAATTTATTGGCAATTTTCCCTTCGCTTTTTACCGAATATGGGATAATCGGGGAGGCTGGCAAGACCTTCCCAATATGCCCTGATGCAATCCACGCTGAGAGGCTTGCCGTGACTTGGAATCAGGGTTACGGCGTTTCGGCAAATGTAACTCCACGTTTTTTGCAGCATAAGCGCGTCCTCAAGCACCAACGGGTAATAATTTTTGGAAAGGGCGGGCATATTAAAGACCGCATCCCCGCAAATCAGCCGTTTGCCGGGCAGCATCAGCCCTATGGAATCGGCGGTATGCCCGGGCAAGGGGACAATGTCTATTTCTATTTTGCTTTCGCGCAAATATTGTTCATCCTTTGCGAAAAGCAGGTAACGCTTAGGGGCGTCTACGGCGGGGAATTTATGTTTCCCAAGTCCCGTATACTCTAAGAACTTACATACAGATTGTATCATTTTGCTCGTTGCGGAGTGGATTTTCAAGTTGCGTCCCAACTTAAGGCGGCGTGCGGCTTCGTGATGCAAAATCAGATTAGCGTCCGTAAAATACTCCAGCATTTCCTGCAAAAATCCGACATGGTCGTCGTGGCTATGTGTCAGAAAAAGAAATTTCACCAGCCTCTTGTCATAGCCTTTGCTCTCGAATTTTTTCTTAAACTGCGCAAAGCCTCCCGGGTAGCCGGAGTCCACAACAATAAGCCTCTTGTCGGGTGTGCTGATTACAAAACAAGATACCTTTTTTGTCCCTAAATCATCTGCGTAATACATTTACTTAACCTCTTCATTTTCAGCTTTTCTGATATTTAATACCAAAATAAACAAAGGTATAAGCATAAATAAAGCGACTTTTGCGGCGGCTAAAAAGATATCGGGCACCGGAATTTTGACTATCTCGCCGAACTCGTTGAGATAAGTCTGATTGGACTGGTTAATAACCCCGTTGCCGATATACGGACCGATAACCATAGGCAAAAGCACGAAAAATATCATTCTGATGCCCTGGAACATCCCCGCCTTGTCTTTGGGTGTCTTATCTCTAATAACCGAATTGAGCACTATTTCCAGCATCACAAATCCGCCCATCATTACAATGCCTATGGCGATAAGCAAGTAAAGGCTGCGCGCAAAGAACATCAGGACAAGACCGATAATATATACAAAGGCGGAGATGAATACGAATTTTGATTTGCCCTTTTTATCTATAAGCCTGCCGATCAAAATGCCGAAAATCGCCGCGCCCAACACCGCTACCGCCAGCACAATGCTGTATTCCATAACCGAAAACTGCAAATACTTTTCCAAATACACAATGAGATAAGGCAGAAACACCTGCGAGCTTATGCCGAAGGCACCAATGGAGATTAAAGCGATGTATAAAAATTTGTTTTCCGCTATTACCCGGGGACGGAAACCGTAAAAGATATTTTTATAGTATTTTTCTTCCGAACGAATGCCGCTGCGGCTTTCTTTAATCAAAAGCAATCCCAATAAACCGCTTAAAGAAACGGTGGAGCCTAAAATTATGAAAAACATGGGGTACCCCACGCTTTCAATAATCATGCCAAACCCGCCGGATACAACCAGCATTGCCAATAAAGGCATGGCGCTCAGCACTCCCTCGACGCCGGCGCGGTTTTTGGGTACGGTGATATCGGTAATCCAGGCATTAAACGCCGCGTCGTTGGCGGAGGAGCCGAAAAAGGTCATTACGCAATCCATAATCACTACAGCGCCTACCGTGAGCAGCAACACCTTTTGCGCCTGCATGGAAGGAAAAAGCGCGGCGGTGTTGGCGCGGGATATAAAGGCAAATACCAAAGTGGAAATACCCCATAGAATATACCCGCCGGAAATAAAGACCTTGCGGCGGTTTATCTTGTCGCTGTATGCTCCCGTAAGCAGCGTCGCCACGGTCGCGACAATAGCGCTGGCCGCCACCATTAAAGCAATATGGTCGGTAGTGCCCCCTATTTCATTGTATAAAAATACGTTAAAATACATATTCTCCACTGCCCAGGCAATTTGCCCGAACAGTCCGAACACTACTATCGCGCTCCAGGTTTTCTTGCTTATCTTGGTATCCATGATATACTCCTTATTGCGCTAATATTAACATTTTTTGCTATTAAAGTCAAGATTGAAAAAGCTCGTCCGATGCAATGAAGCGGCTAGGCAAAAACGCCCCAAAAAATGAGCGCAATCGTGCCTAAATCTGTCTCAATGATTGAAAAAAACAAATTTTTGATATATAATAATGCTTATGGCAAACAAGAGTCCGACACAAAAGAAAATTAAACTGCTCAATACGATAATAGTATCTCTAACCGTTTTACTGCTTGCGGTCATGTTAGGCTACGTATTGCCTTCCATGCTGGCGGACGAGAGGACTTTTGTGGTAAGCAGTAAGGCGGCGCTCAGAAAAGTCAGATATAACGAGGAAAACAAGACGCTGGAAAAAGGGCAAGTGGTTTTTATCGGGGACTCGATTTTCGAGTTTTACGATACGGCTAAATTTTACCCCGACCATACCGTCTACAATCGGGGCATTTCGGGGGACAGAAGCAACCATGTGCTGGCGCGCATAGAGGAAAACGCGCTTGTCTTGGACCCTAGAATAATCGTAATTCATGTGGGCACCAACGACATAGGCGCAAAACTGGGATACGATTTAACCTTATCCAACATGAAAAAAATCGTGGAGAAAATAAGGGAGCACGATGCCTCAATCAAGATAATCCTTGACAACGTTTATCCCATCAACGACGAAAACAGGTTTTTTTACAGCCGTATATACGGCGTAAGGGAAAACTACCAGATACTTGAATTAAACCGGCTGCTTAAAGATTTTTCACAGGAAAACGGTGTGGAATATATAGATAATTATATTCTGCTTACCGACGAGGCGGGCAGGCTGAAAAGAGAGTATACCGTGGACGGACTCCACCTTTCTCAAAAAGGATATGAAGTCGTCACGGCTTCCATTCTGCCATATTTGGAAGAGCAGGACTAAAGCTATCTTTTTTTACGTTTATCCTTATACGCTATCAAAAAACCTTTGGGTTGGGAGGCACTCTCCCCGCTTTCCGCTTCGATTTTGCCGCCGAGCTCTTTGTTGGGCAAATCGGCGTCGTTCTTAGGCACTAAAATCAGGAAAATGCCGCCGATAATAAAGAATATAAGCAAAGCAAGTATGCCCAGGCGGGGATTGTTGGTGATTTTGGTCATAAAAGCGATTGCTCCGGGGCCGATAACCGCCGCGCCTTTGGAGAATATATCGTACGCGCCGAAAAATTCGTTTGATTTATGCTTGGGAATGATTTTGGCAAAGTAAGAACGGCTGAGCGCCTGAATACCGCCCTGGAACAGACCCACAAAGAAGGCAAGTATGAAGAAGTCTGTCAAAGCCTTCATAAAATACGCGTAACCCACAACCAGCGAATAGCCGACAATGCTTATCAGGATAAGGTAGCGGGGGGAGTATTTGCGGGCGGCGGAAGAAAATATGATAGCGAAAGGCCACGCCACAAATTGGGTCATCAATAACGCGATAACAAGATAAATGGCTTGAATATCCCCGAGTACCTGCTGGGCGTATACCACGCTCATGCCTATTATCGTGCCTACGCCGTCGATATAGAAGAAGAAAGCCAGTAAAAACATAAAAGGCGCTTTATAGTTGGGCAAATCTCTGAGGGTTTCGCCTATTTTACGGAAAGCGTTTCTGATTTGACGGGGCGCGGGCTCTACTCCGTGAATCTGCCTGTAATCGCGCAATAACGGAATGCTTACCAACCCCCACCATGCGCCCGTTATCGCCATGCCGATAACAATTGCGGTGGAGTCGCCGATGCCTAAAATGGGGTTTTCCTTTGGCATAGTGGATAAGGCGTAAAGAGCAAGGCACACGCTGAAAGGAATGGTGCTGCCCACATACCCCCAGCCGAAGCCACGACCGGAAACGTCATCGTATCTGTCTTCGGAGGAAACGTCTATCAGCATAGCGTCATAAAAAACTATGCTGCCCGAAAGCCCTATCCTGCCTATAATAACTATTGCCGCCAAAATGGGAATGCTGTTGCTTATCCCGATAAGGAAGCAGGAAATCACCCCCAAACCCAGGAATACGGAAAACATCTTTTTCTTCATGCCTTTATTGTCCGCTATCGCGCCCAAAACGGGATTGATAAGGGCAACGCTAAACGCGGATGCGGAAAGCAGTGTGCCGAAAATAGCGGTAATATCCGTGGAACTGTAGCCTTGACGTGTTGCAAGGGTATTATAGTAGATAGGCAGCAGGGAAGCGACAATCATCACAAATGCGGAATTTGCGACGTCATATAGCACCCATGAGCGTTCGGGTTTGGTCAGCTTAAATTTCATAATACTCTCCTTAAAGGCAAAATAATGATTATCTCAATAACAATTTACTGTTAAGAACGGAAAGGGATACGGCAAAGTTTACGTTTTCCACCACAATATTGTCGGGCACGGACAACCTTATGGGCGCAAAATTCCATATCGCCGCGATGCCGGCGTCCACCAACAATTGAGCGACTTGTTGCGCGGTGTCCGCAGGCGTGGCAATGATGCCGATTTGAGCGGATATCCTTTTGGCTTCCTTCTTAATATCCGAAGGGGAACAAATAGTCATATCCTTGATTTTTTTGCCGATTTTATCAGGATTGCTGTCAATCAGCGCGGCTATGGTAAGCCCGTATTGCTCAAAGCCGGGATAATTTGTAAGCGCGGTGCCCAGATTGCCCACGCCTACCAATACCGCCTTTTTATTATGCTTATATCCCAGCGTGTTTTCCAGAACCTGTATCAGTTCATCTAAAGAATACCCGATTTTAGGCCTGCCTATAATGCCCGTTTGTTGTAAATCCTTGCGTATCAAAATAGGTATCAAGTCCAGCTTTTGCGCTATTATGGTGCAGGAAATATAAGTTTCGCCGTTCTCTTTTTCTTCCAGAGCAGCTTTATAATACAGCGGTAATCTTCTTAAAGTAGGCTCAGAGATTCCCATATAGTCCTCCCCAAATATTTTATCTAAATTATATATCAAAAATAAGGTCAAGTCAAGGTATAAGGATTTTTTTACCGATTAGGGCGGATAAATAATTTTTGCAATAATAAAAACTTTGCATTGATTCTGATATTAATGTGTGCTAAACTAAACAATGTTAAAAAATTACACCGAGGGCTAAAATGACCGTTTACAAAAGCAATATTATCACTTGCAATGCAAATTACGATACCTTCCAATACCTTGCCGAAGAAGATGGCATAATTAAATACGTAGGCAATTCCTTGCCCGAAAAATATCGCACACAGCCCCTTATAGACCTGAGCGATAAGGCGATTATTCCCACATTCAGCGATAATCATACGCACTTTGTGTCTTACGCGGTACTGTCCATGGCGCTTGATATCAGCAATATCAAAAGCAACGCGGAGATTAAAGAGCTGATTCGAAAAAGAAATTCCAAAAAAACGGTTTTCGCTTTCGGTGCCAATAAAACCAAAGTGACCGAACAGACATTTATCACAAAAGAGGATTTGGACGAGGTATGCCCCAACGTTTACGCTGTGCTGATAACCTCGGACGGACACGGCATGATTGTCAACAGCAAAGCTCTGCGCTCCCTGCCCCAAAGCATTAAAACCACCAGAGGGTACAATCCCGACAGCGGTCTGATTATTAATGAAGCGTTTTACGTAGCGGTATCCGCTCTTAGCAAACTGCTCCCCAAAAAAGATATTATTGCTTCTTTTGCAAACGCCATTGACAGAATGGCAAAAAGGGGTATCGGGCATTTTGTATGCTGCGTAGGCTCCTCCTTTCCTAAGGACATTGACGTAAATTTATTTATTTGGGCTGCCAAAGGGCAGCGAAGCGGAGTCCAAATGCGCATTATGTATCAGACCTTTAACGTAGATAAGGTCACAAAAAGAGGCTTGCCGAGGCTGGGAGGGTGTTTTGAGTGCGCCCTGGACGGCAGCATCGGTCTGCGTGACGCTGCGCTTAATGAGCCCTATTGCGGTACCGACAACAAAGGCATATTGTATCATACGGATGAAGAACTGATGGAAAAAGTAAGCCGCGCCAACAAAAGCGGACTGAGTGTGCAGATGCACGCCATAGGCGACGCCGCTTTTGACCAAGCCGTCCGCGCCATCAAATACGCTTTGGACGAATGCCCGCGCGCCGACCACAGGCACGGCATAATCCACGCTTCCATGCCAACGGAAGAGGGTATGCGGATTTGCAAGGAATATAATATTCAGATAATAGCACAATTTGCTTTTTTGGATTTGCAAGGCAACAATTTCGAGCCCATGTATGAGGCGCTTGGCGAAAGGGTTTACGCGGCGGAGCCGTACAGGCAACTGTGGGATTTGGGACTGGTGATTTCAGCGGGCAGCGACGCCCCCGTTACCGAACCCGACCCCATTCAATGGCTGAATAAAGCCTGCAACAACCTTAATTACAAAAACAGGTTATCTGTCGGGGAAGCGCTCCGCGCTTGCACCCACAACGGCTACTACTCCACCTTTGACGAGGACAAAAGAGGCAGTCTGGAAGAAGGAAAAATCGCAGATATGGTTATCCTCAGCAAAAACCCATACGCTATAGATAAAAAGGAATTGGGCGCTCTTGAAGTAGAGGCTACCATTTTTGCGGGTAAGAAATACGAAAGACCCAAAGGCGGCATACTTTCCGCCATCGCAAGGGGCATTTTTACGCCGGCAAACAAAAATTATTAAATATATTTTCAGCCGATAGGATTCTTTTCTGTTACCGTATCAATAAGATAAGGCGATTTATGATTGTTTGTGGTTTTTTCCGGGTTGAATAAAAACCGAACTTAGAATGGATAAAAAGATTATCGCGCCCCCTATCGCTATCCACTTGTTGAACTGCTCATAGCCCAGCATCAGGGAAAATATTACGGCAAAGACTGATTCCGAGCATAAAATCGTGGATACCGTGGTGGCTTTTATGTGCGCCTGGGTAAAAGTCTGCATCAAGTAGGCAAAGCCTGTGGAAAAAACGCCCAAGAATAACGCGCCTAATATAAAATAAGGCATTTCTATATTTACATACAGTTGCCTTTCGGTAATTACGGAAAGAATAAGACCCATAATACCCACCCCTGCCAGTTGCACGAAAGTAAAGTTGGTGGAATCGTATTTATGGCTTTCCTTTTCCAGCAATATAAAGTGTATGGCAAAGAACAGCGCCGCGCCCAGCGACAGTAAATCTCCTGCATTCATATTCATATTTTCGGAAAAAATCTCAAAAAATATAAACATCCCAACAATACATACGCTCGCGTCCGCCAACGGCTTGACCGCCTTTTTGCGGAATAACGCTATGGAGAGCAAGGCTGTAAAGATTACGTATACGCCGGTAAGCATACCGTTTTTTGAGGGAGTTGTATACTTGGCGGCATAGCTCTGCAACACAAAAGCCGTCAAAAGCACGCAGGAAATTACCGCTCCCGAATATACTTCGTTTTTGGATATGGGCGGCGATTTTAATATCGGTCTGGCGCAAAGCAGCGACAGCGCGCCCACTATAAAGCGTATCGCCACCAACAAAAAAACCGGGGTGCCGTGGTCCAACATTAGTTTGACTATGGAAAAGCCCATACCCCATACGGCGCTGACTGCGATAAGCAATAAAACTAGAGTCAACCTTCCGGTTTTTGAATTCATATATACCTCAATAGTGCGCTATTATCAATTACTGTATCCTTTTATTACGCGGGGAAAAGCTGCCTGACGTATACGGGTCTGTAGACAAGCGTGCCCCCGATATTCTCCGAACTCATCAATTCGCATGATTCCGCCCGAAAGGAAAAAGGCTCAAAGCTAATCTTATCCAGCATGTTTTTGTCGATGACCACATCCCTGCCCAAGGTGAGATGGGGCTTATATACTCTGTCCTCCAAATCAAATCCGCTTTTCTTTAATGCGTCCGCAAGCTGTACCCGAAGAACAAAAAGCGCTTTGTTCCGCTCAACCCCCACCCAGACAATACTGCCCTTTCTGCCCCCGAACGCGCCCAGCCTGTTCACGGTTATCATAAACGGGGGCGCGGTTATTTCGTCCATAACCTTTTTAATTGCGCATAAGCGCTCCGGCGGCGTTTGACCTATAAAAACTAAGGTCAGATGCAGATTCTCCTCTCTTGTATATCTGCCCTTTTGCGCCATTTCCTTTACGGCAAGCTGCGCGGCGGTAAGCTTGTCTTTTATCGGCTTAGGAAAATTGATTGCTATAAACAGGCGCATATTTTGTTCCTTTTTACTAAGCTCTTTCATTGACACTCCCTTATTGCAACCTTTAGCTTGTCGCCTGCCCTCTTCCCTATTTTTGCCCTGATTTATCCTTAATTGCGACAGGATAAAAATTTTTGCTTATAAATAAAAAAAAAGGTAAGATTTTGCCGTTGTCGCTAAGAACTTGTCAAAATCTCGCCGTTTCTTTTCAAGCTGGTGCCGTTGATCGGACTTGAACCGATACGATTTTTTAAAATCGAGGGATTTTAAGTCCCTTGCGTCTGCCTGTTCCGCCACAACGGCATTTTGGAGGCACCATCCAGACTTGAACTGGAGAATAAAGGTTTTGCAGACCTCTGCCTTACCACTTGGCTATGGTGCCTTATGGAGCGGGAAACGAGATTCGAACTCGCGACATTCGCCTTGGCAAGGCGACGCTCTACCACTGAGCCATTCCCGCTTATATCCTTGCCTTTGCCCTTTACGCGCTTGGCGCGATAACAGCTTATACAATATAACAAATATACTCAAAAAAATCAAGCGGTTAAAGCATTTTTGGTAAAATGGTTATGCCGTCTTTTGATTTTTTTATCTGTGCGCAGCTTTTACTTTTTGCTTAAATCGGGTCTGTCCGCAAGTCCGCTGTCCGAATACTTTTTGTCAGGCGTCCTGCCCTCCCGCCTTGCAAGCTCCGCGTATATGTCGCTTAATTCTATGCCGGAATTGCTCATTAATACCATTGTATGATAGAGAAGGTCGCATAGCTCCATAATCAGGGAGTCTTTTTCTCCGTTTTTTGCGGCAATCAGCACTTCGGCGCATTCTTCGGAAAGCTTTTTTAATATCTTATCCTGTCCTTTATCGTAAAGATAGTTGGTATAGCTCCCCGCAATTGGATTAGTCTTTCTGTCCTTGATTGTCGCCATCAAATCGCCGATAATCTTGTAATCGGAGCCGTCTTGTCCGCACAGGGAGCGGTAAAAACAGCTTTGGCTTCCCGTATGGCAGGCCGCGCCCGTTTGTTCCACCTTAAAAAGCAGGCTGTCGCCGTCGCAATCCGCAAAGCCGCATACGACCTTTTGAATATGGCCGCTGGTCTCTCCCTTTTTCCATAATTGTTGCCTGGAACGGGAAAAATAATGCATATAGCCCGTATTTAGGGTTTTCTCCAGCGCTTCCTCATTCATATAAGCCTGCATCAGCACACGTCCGGAATATATGTCCTGAGCGATAACGGGTATCAGCCCGTTTGCGTCAAATTTCAAATCCTTGCCCATAATATCTCCTCTATATTTTTACGTTTACGCCGTTGGCCGCAAGATATTCTTTTAGCTCCATAATATTTATTTCGTTAAAATGGAACAGCCCCGCAGCCAGCGCGCCGTCCGCGCCGCCCTCGGTCAGCGCCTGCAGAAAATGCTCCCTGCTGCCCGCTCCGCCCGATGCGATAACAGGTATCTTTACGCAGGAACTAATTTGCCTGGTGATTTCTATATCGTAGCCCGCTTTGGTGCCGTCGCAATCCATGGAAGTGAGCAGGATTTCGCCCGCGCCCAGCCTTTGGACTTGCTTTGCCCACTCTATGGCGTCCAGTCCCGTATTGACTCTTCCGCCGTTGATAAACACCTTGTAATTATCCTCGACTTTTTTTACGTCTATGGCTACCGTAATGCGCGCGCCTCCAAACTTTTTTGCCGCCTGTTCTATTAATTCGGGCGTTTTTACGGCGGCGGAATTCATGGAAACTTTGCTTGCGCCTATGTCAAGCAAAGTCTGAATATGCTCTATACTGCCGATTCCGCCTCCGATGGTTAGAGGTATGGAAACCTGCTTTGCCGCCTTGCCTATGGTATCCAACATAGTGGAACGCTTCTCGTGCGTTGCGGAAATATCCAAAAACACGATTTCGTCCGCTCCCGCCTCATTATATTTTTTGGCTATCTCCACGGGGTCGCCGGCATCTTTTAAGTCCACAAAATTAACGCCTTTGACTACTCTGCCCTTATAAATATCCAAACAGGGGATTATTCTTTTTTGCCGCATAAATCCAGCGCCTCCGATAAATTTATCCTGCCTTCGTACAAAGCCTTGCCCATTATCGCTCCGTAAATGTTTTTCTCGGCAAGGTTTACGATATCGTCATACCCCGACAAACCGCCGGAGGCAATAACGTTCATTCCCGTTTCCCTTTGCAGCTTTTCGCACGCCTCCGCGTTGATGCCGAAGAGCGCGCCGTCACGGCTGATATCCGTATATACTATATCGCTGATACCGTATTCCTTTAACCTTAAGGCAACCTCAAGCGGGGTAAGCGGAGCCTCTTCCACCCACCCTTTTATGCGCAACCTGCCATCCATCGCGTCAAGACCCGCCACAATCCTGTCCTTATAAATTGCCGCCGCCTTCTCCACCTCTTGGGGAGACTGGACGCATATGCTTCCCGCGATTACCCTGTCGTACCCAAGCTCGTCAAGACAGTATTTTATCTTGTCAGCCGTGCGTATGCCCCCGCCCAACTGCAGCGTGGCGTCCGTGTTTTCGCGAATGGCGGCAAGGATGTCCTTGTTTATATCCGAATTATCAAACGCGCCGTTCAGATCCACAATATGTATATACCGGGCGCCCAAACTCGTCCATTTGACCGCCATTTCCACAGGGTCGCCGTAAACGGTTACATTATCTCTTTTGCCGTAGAGCAGTCTTACCGCTTTCTTATCCAGTATATCTATAGCGGGGAAAAGTTTCATATTAATCTAAGATGCCTTTGGAGGAAGGTATGCCCTTGCCCGATATTTTGACCGCCTCCGCCAGCGCCCTTGCCACGCCTTTGAATATGCTCTCCGCTATATGGTGAAAATTGGAGCCGTATACGTAATTTATGTGCAGGGTAATGCCGGCGTTAACAGTAAAGGCGCGCAAAAACTCTTCGATAAGCTGACAATCAAATTCCCCTATCTTTCCGCCTTCGGATAAAGGAGGCACATTGTAGACCAGCAGGCTTCTGCCCGAAACGTCCAAATCCACTCTGGTCAACGCCTCATCCATGGGAATGCTCTTGTTGCCGAATCTGGTTATGCCCCATTTGTCGCCTAAGGCGGTATGAACGCATTTGCCCAAAGCTATGCCTATATCCTCCACCGAATGATGAAAGTCTACGAATATATCGCCTGAGCAAATCACCGTCAAATCAAAGTTGCCGTGAGCGGAAAAAAGCTCCAGCATATGATTGAAAAAACCTATCTTGGTATCAATGGTGCGTTCTCCCTTGCCGTCCAGATTTATAGACACAAAGGTATCCGTTTCCGCGGTTTTCCTGCTCAATTCGCTTTTCCTCATTTTTGACCTCCTTGGGGTATCCTTATTTTGACCGAATTTGCGTGCGCTCCGAAGCCTTCTGCCGTCGCAAGATCGTAAATATACGGCGCAGCGTTGTAAAATTGCTCTTTGTCATATTTGATGTAACTCATTTTTCTGCAAAAGGTATCCGTATTTAGCGCTTGGAAAAATCTGGCGGAACCGCTGGTGGGCAAAACGTGGCTGGGTCCCGCAAAGTAATCCCCTAACGCCTCCGGAGAGTATTCGCCAATAAATATCGCTCCGGCATTGTTAATTTGCTCCGCGTACTCTTCGGCATTTCTGCAGATTATCTCCAGATGCTCGGGGGCTATTATATCGGCTACCTCGCACGCAAGGCGCATATTCTTCACCAGAATTACAGCGCCGTTGTTTTGCAGAGATTTTTTTATGATTTCCGCTCTTGCCAAACTGCCTGTTTGCCTCTCCAACTCAATCTGCACTTCGTCCGCAAGCCGGGGGCTGTCCGTCACCAGATACGCCGCGGAAAGCTCGTCATGCTCCGCCTGTCCCAGCATATCCGCGGCAACAATATCCGCCCTCGCACTCTCGTCCGCGACAATCGCTATTTCGCTGGGACCCGCGGTCATATCTATTTTCACCGTGCCGAACAATTCCTTTTTTGCCAATGTCACGTAAATATTGCCCGGCCCCGCTATTACGTCTACTTTGGGTATACTTTCCGTACCGTAGGCCATAGCGGCAACCGCTTGCGCTCCCCCTACCCTGTAGACGCGCTCTACGCCGCATTCCGCAGCCGCCGCTAAGGTAAGAGGATTGCTAAGGTTTGGGGAACACATTATTATCTCTTTTACGCCCGCGGCCTTGGCTACCAACGCCGTCATCAGCACGCTGGAAGGATACGCCGCCGTTCCGCCGGGAACGTAAATCCCCGCTCTTTTTAAGGGGCGGATAAGCGCGCCCGTGGCAATTCCGTTACCGGTGTGTATATTGTCGCTGCTTTTTTGCTTTAAGTGGTAATCGTATATATTTTTAGCCGCTTTTTTTATAGCCGTCATCAAATTGGGCGGCACTGCCCTGCGGGCTTGCTCTATTTCCTCTTTGCTTACGGCAATATTGTCCTTGTTTAATTGCAGCCTGTCAAACTTCAGGGTGTAATCAAAAACAGCCTCGTCCCCCCTTTGGCGCACATCCTTGATAATGGAGCGCACCGAAAGGGCGATATCCTCTTTTTCCAGGTAATTATGAGTAAAAATTGCTTTTATATCCTCACCGGGATAACGGTATACCTTAATCATCTGTCCTCGCAAGCGCTTTTTTTATTGCTTGAATAAGCGGCGAAATAACTTCCCTTTTTGTTTTCAGGCTGACCTTGTTTACCACAAAGCGCGCGCTGCTTGTGGCTACTTCGTCCAGTATTGCCAAATCGTTTTCCGCCAGCGTTCTGCCGCTTTCCACAATATCCAAAATTACGTCCGAAAGCCCGATTACCGGTCCTAATTCCACGCTGCCGGACAGTTTTATAATTTCTATGTTTTGTTGTTTTTCCGCAAAATACTTTTTAGCGCAGTTGACGTATTTGGTGGCGACGCGCAAATTGTTGATGCCTATAAAATCGGTGCCCGGCCTGCCTGCTATAACCAGTCTGCAGCCCGAAAAGCCCAAATCCAGCAGTTCGTAGATATTGCTTTCGCTCTCTAAAATGGTATCTTTGCCGCAAATGCCTATATCCGCCACTCCGTGCTCCACATAAGTGGGAACGTCCAGCGGTTTGACAAAAATAAATCTCAAGGTTTCCTTCTCATCGGTAAAAATCAGCTTTCTGCTGTCCACCTTGAGAAAAGACAAATCCAGCCCCGCTTTTTCCAGCAGGGCAATGCTTTTTTCCGCCAGTCTTCCTTTTGCGAGCGCAACGGTAATATTCATCTCTTCTCCTTTGCAAGCATGCCTTGCGCGTCAATAAAGATTATTTCCGAAATGCCTTTTGAGTCCGCATATTCCCTTAGCGCGGCAATATCCGCCGTATAGGAATAGTCCACTATGTTTCCCGCCTCCGTCAACTGCTTGCAAACTTTCCTGTAAGCCGTATAAGCGGAGGGGGTGTTTTGCATGCCTATCGCGATTATGTTCTTATTATTATCCGCATTGCCGATAGACCCCTCTCTTGAAAGGGCGATGCACAGATTGTCAATGCCTATAGCAAAGCCGGTGGCGGGTATGTCTTTGTCAAAGGAGCGGGTAAGCGTATCGTATCTGCCGCCGCTGAGTATGGGAGTGCCCAAAAAACGGGTTATGCCCTTGAATACAATACCGGTATAATATGTATACGTGTTGACAATGCCTAAATCAAAAGAAATATATTGCCCATACCCCATAGCCTGCAAAATCTTATAAACCTGTCTTAGATTGGCTAACGCCTGCAGGCTTTTTTCATTTGTCAGAATACTTTCGGCGCAATCCAGCATTTGCGAATCGCCGAACATATTGGTCAAATCATTGATAAGCGAACGGGTTTGAGCGTCCAATAAGGAAAAAACGTTTTTGTCTATGAAATTCTTTTTATCAATAAAAGAAAAAACTTTTGCCTTTTGCGCTTCGCCAAGCGGAGTGCTGTCCAGAACCCCCTTTAATATGCCCACCTCTCCGATGTCAATCTGAAAATTGCGCAAGCCGGAAGCGGTCAGCGCGTCAATCGCCAAAGCTATCACCTCCGCGTCCGCAAAGGGCGCGCTTATGCCGAAAAGCTCCACTCCCGCCTGGGTAAATTCTCTGAGGCGGTTGCGTTCTGCCTTTAATTTGTAAGAATTGGCAAGATAACACAATCTCAAGGGAAAATCCGCGGGCAATTTGGTGGAAACTATTCTGCTTAACGGGGTGGTCATATCGCTTCTTAATACCAGCAGACTGCCGTCCGTATCGCTTAACTTAAAAAGCTGATCCAGCGGCTCCACGCCTTCGCCTTCGGTAAAGACCTCATGATGTTCAATCAGCGGCGTCAGCACGGCGTCATATCCAAAGCCGGCAAACATGTTCATAATCCGCTCCTGAACAAAAATCTTTTCCTTTAACTGTTTAGGCAAAAAATCCTGCGTGCCCTGCACCAATTTGTATTTCACTCTTATTCTCCCGTCTTTAATTGCTTATCAAAACCGCTATTTGTTTAGGACAAAGCGCCGCCTTGCCCATTCGGGCTGCTCTACTCTATGGAAATGATATAGGAATAATGCTGCTGTCCGCCGTGGCATATATCTATATCAATATCGGGATAACTCACTCTTAAGGCGTCGCGCAATGCTTCGGCTGCGCCCTTTTCCACTTCTTCGCCGAAGTATAAGGTGACCGTGCTTACCGAGTCGTCAATCTGGGTAGTAAATACCTCTTTGACCACTTCCTCATTGGAGGACCCTTTGGCGATTATTTCATGCTCCACGGCGATAATATCCCCTATCTTTAATTGAAAACCGTCTATTTCCGCATCCCTTATCGCATGGGTGATTTGTATGCATTTGACTTGCCCCGCCGCGCTTTGCATATTGATAGTGTTTTGGTCCTCGCTGGCGTTTTCATCAAAAGCAATAGCCGCGGCTACGCCTTCCGCGATATTCTCTGTAGCTATAACTACCAATTTGTTGTGAGCAAGCTCTCTTGCCTGTTCCGCAGCCAATATAATATTCTTGTTGTTGGGCAGCACGAAAACCGTTTTGGCGTTGACGGAGTCCACGGCGCTTACTATATCGGCGACGCTGGGATTCATTGTCTGCCCCCCTTCAATAACCACGTCCACGTTAAGTTCGCCAAACACTTCTTTTATGCCCTGTCCGGAGCTTACCGCTATCATACCGAATTTTTTGGCTTCTACCTGACTCCTGTTCCTTAACAGTTCCCTGTGCTGTTCATGCATGTTTTCTATCTTAAGCTTATCCAGCTCCCCCAGCTTCAGCGCGTATTCCAAAGCTTTGTTGGGCTCATTGGTATGCACGTGCACTTTTACAAGCTGAAGGTCGCCCACGACAATTACGCTGTCGCCGATTTTGCATAAATCCAGGCGCAGCCTTTCTATGTCCGCGGTAGTTGTGGTGGCGTGCAGGTTAATAATAAAATATTCGGTACAGTAGCCGAACTGGATATTGTCAAGGTCGTGAATATCCGCGACCAGTTGCGTCTGAGGCGAAGGCTGTTCTTCCACAGTTTCCGCAGGCTTCATTTCTATGCCCGCGAGCACGTTGTACATACCCTGGAAAATGATAAGCAATCCTTTTCCGCCCGCGTCCACAACGCCCGCTTTTTTTAACACAGGCAGCATTTCCGGCGTTTTTTCCAGCGTTTCTTCCCCTTTTTTCAGTACAGCCTCAAAAAATTCAATGAGGGACAGCTTTTTTGCGGACAGCTTGCCGGCAAACTCGCCCATAATCCTTATTATGGTAAGGATGGTGCCTTCCTTGGGTATGGAAACGGCGTCGTAAGCGGATATCGCGCCCGCGTTAAACGCTTCCGCCAAAGCCTTGACATTAAAAACGCGCTGTTTGGTAAACACGCTTGCGAAACCCTTGAAAATCTGGGATAAGATTACTCCGCTGTTGCCTCTGGCGCCTTTAAGCGCGCCCTTGCTCAAAGCCTGCATTACCGATGAGATATCTTTTTCCTGCAAGGCGTCTATCTCTTTAATGGAGCTTGCCAAAGTCAAGCTCATATTGGTGCCGGTATCGCCGTCGGGCACGGGAAACACGTTAAGGTTATTGATAAGCTCTTTGTTTAACTCCAGATTGAGCTTACCGCCTTTTAACATATCTATTAACAAAAAATTGTCTATATTATTCAATTTATCCTCACAAAAGCCTGCTTTCCTTTACAGACGCGAGCCCACCACATGCACATTAACGGCCTTAACTATAAGGCCGCTGAATGTTTCTACATGATAAATTACCGTCTTTGTCAGGGAATTGATTACCGCTTCCTTATTGACTCCGGCATTGAGAATCACATATAAATCAATATAAATTCTGCTTTGAGTGGTGACTAACTTCACGCCTTTTTGCAACGGCTCTTTTTTAAACAGCAAAAGCAGGCTGTCACTTAATCTTCTGCTCACCAGGTCGGCAACTCCGTAGCATTCCTTAGCGACTTTGTTGACTATTATGGCAATAGCGTCATCGCTTATGGTAATATTTCCATATTTGTTGGAAGTGCAAAGAGACATCGCTTTCTCCTGATACTTAATGTATATTATGATATATTAATTTGATTATTATTGCAAGTAATTTATTAAATCGAGCAACAAACTGTTGCATAAATCCATAAAACCCTGTATAATAAGACGGTCTTAATTAGGAGGTAACAAAAATGTCAAGAGTTTGCAGCATTTGTGGAAAAGGCAGAATGAGCGGCAATCTGGTAAGTCACAGCCACAGGCTCACAAGGACAAGCTGGGGAGCAAATGTACAAAAAGTTAAAACTGTGGACGAGAGGGGAAAGACGGTCAACGCGTACGTATGCACACGTTGTTTAAGGACGCAGAAAAAGACAAACGCTTAAATACAATTCAAGTAATCAACAGCAAAAAGCCGCTTGGATTAGCGGCTTTTTCTTTATGTTCTTTTTTTAAATAACCTGAATATGTATGAGAAAACTTTAGGACACTTAACGCAAACTATTTTCATAACCCCTCCCAACGCAAATATCTATATCAATATATGGCGAAAGGCGGGGGAGTGTTAAAACCTTTTCAGATTTTTAATGGTAAGGGCGGGGTCCTGCGACTTAAAAACGGCGCTGCCGGCAACCAGAATATCTATGCCCGCCTGAATCAACTTCGCGCTGTTATTTTCATTTACGCCGCCGTCTACCTCCAGCGGTATATCGTGTCCTTTTTGCGACAAATACTCTTTAATTATCTTTATTTTGGCGTACGTTTCCTCTATAAATTTTTGCCCGCCGAATCCGGCATAAACGGACATAATCAATATAATATCACAATAGGGCGTCAGATGCGCCCAATCCTCGAAAGCGATATTGGGATTAAGCACTATGCCCGCTTTTACGCCGCGCTCCCTTATCCTTTTAAGCGCGCTCTCGGGGTCATTGCTTGCCTCCGGATGAAAGGTGAGTATATCCGCGCCGGAATCGATAAAAGCGTCAATGTACTTCTCGGGTTTGTCTATCATAAGGTGCACGTCAAGAGGCAGACGGGTGATTTTTTTGATAGCGGCCACCATCGGCATACCGAAGGTAATATTGGGTACAAAGCATCCGTCCATTACGTCGCAATGCACCAGATCGGCGCCCCATTTTTCCAGATTTTCTACATCTCTCTGCATATTTACAAAATCCGCGGATAAGATAGACGGTGAAACCAAAACTTTTTTATCCATATTTCTTCCTCTCCTTTTCTCTAAGCTCTTCCAAAATTACCAGATAACGGCGATAACGCCCGGGCGCAAGAGCGCCCTTTTTGACCTCTTCCATAACGGCGCAACCCGGCTCCACGCTGTGAGTGCAGGCGGGGTAGCGGCATCCCCGGGCTACGGCAATATATTCGTCATAATAGAGCCGCAATTCGTCGGGTTTGCACTCTACGGCGTCCAGCATGGAAAAGCCGCAGGTATCCGCCAGCAGACCTTTCCCTACCTTGAAAATCTCTATATGCCTGGTGACGTTGCGCCCCCTTTTGATTTTAGGGCTTAGAGCGCCCGTTTTTACCCTCTCTTCATTTAACAAGGCGTTTAACAGTGAGCTTTTTCCCGCGGCGCTTTGTCCTAACAGGCAAGAAAGACCCCCGCCAATCTCCGCAACAAGGTCGGCTATGCCTTCTTTGGTCAGCGCGCTTACCTTCATTGTTTTGACAAGATTGTTATATTCGGCAATTATCTCCTCAAGGCTGTTCCCGCTCCGCAAATCCGCTTTATTATAACATAAAATCGGCTCTATGCCTTGGGAAAAACAATGAATAAGCATTTTATCCACCAAAAGCATATCCGGCTCGGGCTCGGGAGCGATTACGATAAACGCCTTATCAAGATTGGCAACATTAGGTCTTATCAGATAGTTTTTACGCTTCAGCACTTTGGAAATAATCCCGCGATTGCCTCCCATCACGCTGAATTCCACATTATCGCCCGCAACAATGTCCCCCTGAAGGCGCAATAAGCCTCTGGGGGCGCAAATATAATCTTTGCCCTCCGCGTTGACGGTATATCTGTTGGAGATAATCCTTACAACCTGACCTTTAATTGCCTTGCTCCTCCATATAGCTTCTTCTCAATTGTCCGCAAGCGGCTTGAATGTCGCCGCCGGCGGAAACGCGCAGAGTATAGTTTATCCCTCTTCTGGCAAGCTCCGCCATAAAAGCGGAGGCGCTTTGCCTTGATGCGGACTTCATCTTGTTTTCCTTAAATTCGTTTAAGGCTATTAAATTGATATGATAGTCTTTGCCGCGGATAAGGTCGGAAAGGGCTTCCGCGTCCTCGTATCCCGTGTTTTCCCCTTCTATCAGCGCGTATTCCAGACTTACCCTGCGCCCGGTGCGGGCAAAATAATAGTCCGCAGCCTGTATAATCTCCTTTATGCCGTATTTCTTGTTGATTGGCATAATTTCGGAGCGTTTTTCGTCTATGGCGTTGTGTAAAGAAATGGCAAGTGTGATATTCAAGCCTTCATCGGCAAGCCGTCTTATTTGCTCGGGCAGACCCGAAGTGGACAGCGTAATATTCCTCTGACTGATATTCAAGCCGTTTTTATCGTTGATAAGGCGCAAAAACTTTATGACGTTATCATAATTGTCCAGCGGCTCTCCGCTGCCCATAAGCACAATATTATCCAGCGCGCGCATACTTCTGCCGCCGCCTTCCTTCGCGTTGGCGCAATAAACCTGCGCCGCCATTTCCCCCGCGGTAAGGTTGCGGACAAATCCGTCCAGTCCGCTCGCGCAAAAGGAACAATGCATTTTGCATCCTACCTGAGTGGATACGCATAAGGTGTTGCCGTAGCCTTGTCGGATAAATACTCCCTCTATGATATGCGCGTCGTTTAATCTGAAAAGATATTTGGAGGAATTGTCTTTACTGACCAGCGTTTTTATTATTTCTACCGCGCTAAAGGAATAATCCTGCGCCAATTCCTGTTTGAGCGCTGCCGGAAGAGTGGAGATTTCCTCCGCTGATTTATTGAGCACAAGCGCTTGAAAAAGCTGCGCCGCTCTGTACTTGGGGCACCCTTTCGCTGTGATTATCTCTTCAAGTTCGGACAAATATTTGCCTTGTAAATGCTCTTTCATAACTTTTTCATACTGCAAATGAAAAAACCGTCCAGTTTATTGTCGGGCAGAAATTGCAGCATTCCCTGATTATTATAAGGCAGATTGTCTATTTTTTTCAATACGAAATCCTGATTTTCGGTAAGAAAAGCCTCAATTACTTCCTCATTTTCCGCCTTAAGCACGCTGCAGGTGGAATAGACCAGCGTGCCCTCCCTTTTAAGGTAGCGCGCGGCATTTTCCAGCAGCTTTTTTTGGATTTCTGTCAATTGGGCTATATCCTCGCTCTTGCGGTTGAATATGATATCCTGACGTTTGGAAATAACGCCCGTTCCGCTGCAGGGGGCGTCCACCAGCACGCAATCGAAAGCGTCCGCAAAATCTTTATTATATTCCGCGCCGTCCCGCAACATCGCCACAAGGCTTACTTCCGCCTTTTTGGCGTAGTCCTCGATAAGTTTTATTTTATGTGCGTAAATGTCACAGGAGGTGACAATGCCTCCCCTTTGGGCTAAATACACGCTTTTTCCGCCGGGCGCGGCGCACATATCCAGACAACGCTTGCCTTGCACCTCTCCCATTGCCAGCACCGCGTATCCCGATGTCAAAGACTGCGCGAAAGCCAGTCCCTTTTTAAGATATTCTCTTATGCTCTCGTCCGCTTTTACAAAATATCCGCATAGCGTACGCTCAGCCGTCGGATGCTCATTTTCAAAGGCGGCAACCGCATTCGGGTCGGCAAAATTTTTCAGCCGCAAATGGAAAGTCCCGTCGCTACGGGCAGACAGTATTCTTTTGTACGCTTTGAGATAATCTTTTTTTAACAGAGAAATCAGCCACAGGGGAGCGTTCAATTCGATTTGCTCCGACTGCTTTTTGTCTTTGGGCAAAGGTATTTCTTCCTGCGCGGAATTAAGACAATAGCCGATAAAGCCCGCTACTTCCCCTTTTCCCTTCTCCTTTGCGGTGTTCAGAGCAAGATTGATTACGGCGGAAGCGTTCATTTTAAGCAACTTAATGCAATAAATGCTTTGCATAAGCAGCACGCGCACCGCCTGCTGCGGATTTTTGGGCGCAAGTTTGGAGATGTAATAATTCAATAAATAGTGATTTTCCAGTACGCCGTTGACGATTTTTAATATTGTGTTTTTTTGCGGATGGGAGTGAATATTTTGCGTCGCGATATTGCTGAACACCTTATCCCGGTAAACTTTTAACAGTGTATTGTAAGACAACGCGAAGTAATCTTCATTCATCGGCTATATTTTCCCCGATAACAAGCGCGCTGCCTCTGCCCCTCAAAAAATCGGCGGCGGACATGGCTTTGCCGCCTTCGGGCTGCACTTTCAACAATTTGAGCGCGCCTTCTCCGCATTTGATTATCAGCCCCTCTTTGGGGTTTTTACCCATTACGCTGCCCGGCAACGCCGCGCCGCTATCCTTAATTGCTCTGCAATCCAGCACTTTCAGCCTGCCGATTTTTGTCATTATATAAGCGGAAGGGGAGGGAGTAAACGCCCTGACCTTGTTTTTTAAAACTTCGGCGGACTGCTTAAAGTCCAGCTTGCCCTCTTCCTTTTTAATCTGTCTGCAGTAAGTGGCTTTTGAGTCATCCTGCGGGGTGTATTGCGCCTTGCCTTCCTCTATCAAATCCAGCGCCCGTACCGCCAGTTCTCCGCCGATATTGGCAAGTTTATCAAGACACTCCCCCGCGTTTTCCTCACCCGACAGCGTTAAGGCTTGCTGAAGAATTATTTCGCCCGCGTCCAAAGCAAGCCGGGTATTCATTATAGTGACGCCTATTTCCTTTTCTCCGTTAAGCAGCGCGCTTTGCACGGGAGAAGCGCCTCTGTATTTGGGCAAAAGAGAGCCGTGCACGTTGATTACGCCGTACTTTGGCAGGGCTATAAGCTCCTCGCTCAGCAGTTGCCCGAAGCCCGCGGTAACCATAATGTCCGGAGATAAGGGGGCTATCTTATCAATATTGCCGCTTACTCTCTCGTATTGGGCAAGCGGAATTCCCTCCTCCAGCGCTTTGACTTTAAGAGGCGAAAAAACCGTTTTGTTGCCGCGCGCGTTTGCCTTATCCGGTTGCGTTATTGCCAAAATAACCTTATGGCGGCCGGCAAGTATTGCCTGCAGCACGGGTACCGCAAATTGAGGAGTGCCTAGGAATATTACTCTCATTTACCGTTTCCTTGATACTTTTTTGTGTAAAAGAGAACGCCGTCCAGATGGTCCAACTCGTGCTGGCACGCTCTCGCGGCAAGGTCGGAAAGCTTTTTGGCGTACTTATTGCCGTGTCTGTCGTAAGCCTCCACCACCACGTCCTTTGCCCTTGCCACAAGGCAATTCTTATCCGGATTGACGGACAGGCATCCTTCCATGGCTATCTGTTCGCCGCTTCTCTCCACGATAACGGGATTGACCATTTCTAAATAAACGCCGTCGGCTTCAATCACCGCAACCCTGCGGAGTATACCCACCTGAGGCGCCGCAAGGCCCGCGCCTTCCGCCGCCCTCATAGTGTCTCTTAGGTCGTCCAAAAGCGTATGCAATCTGTGGTCGAATTTATCCACGCTCTTACATTTCTTTTTTAAGCATTCGTTACCTTCCTGAAAAATGTTTCTTATCGCCATAACTACATCATTTGTTGCGGATTGACTTCCGCAAATATCGAAACTCCTTTTATGCTAAAGTTTTTTACTTCGGAAAATACCAAAGGCGTAAGCCTTTCTTTGTCATTTTCCAAAAACATCACTATCTGATAGCGGTGCTTGTTGTCTATCCTTTTTATGGGGGCGGGCATTGCCTGCAGTCTGGATATCCCTTCATTAGCCTGCGCCAAACTCCTAAGCTGCCTGTACAGGGATTGCGTGGCAAGCAGGGTATCCTTTTGCTCCTCGCCGTACAGCAGAATGCGAATTATTTTGGAATAAGGCGGAAATTTTGTGGCTTTGCGCACGCTGCTCTCTTTTTCGTAAAAGCCTTCGTAGTTGTATATGCCCGCGTACCTGAACACATAATGGTTGGGGTTATAGGTCTGCACAATCACCCTGCCTTCCTTCTGCCCTCTCCCCGCTCTGCCCGCGACTTGCGTAATAAGCTGAAAGGTGCGCTCCACGCTGCGATAATCGCTAAAGTATAGGGAAAGGTCCGCATCCAGTATGCCTACTAAGGTAACGTTGTCAAAATCATGCCCTTTGGCTATCATTTGGGTACCCACAAGCGCGTCCGCTTTCTCCTTCCGGAAGGTATCCAGTATTTCCCGATAGCTGTTTTTGGTCAGTGTGGTGTCATTATCCATACGCAATACTCTGATTTCCGGGAAAAGTGCGGCAAGCTCTTCCGCCACCCTTTCCGTACCCATGTGCCCCTCTTTCAGGCTGCCTCCGCATAAGGGACACTTGTCAATCAAATAAAACTTTCTGCCGCAATAATGGCATTTTAACAGCTTGTCGTCATAGTGATATGTAAGGCTGACGTCGCATCCCGGACATTTGCTTACGTAACCGCACGCCCTGCACCGCAGAAAGCTTGCGTATCCCCGTCGGTTAATAAACAGCATAGCCTGCTCTTTATTATCAAAGGTTTGCTTAAGCGCGGACAACAGGGTCTGGGAGAATATCCCCATATTGCCCTCTCTGATTTCACGCCGCATATCAATTATTTCCATGTGCGGCAAAATCTTGCGGTTGACTCTCTCTTTTAATCTGATTAGAGTATAATTCTTGTCCAGCGCTTCTTTATATGTATCTAAGGAGGGCGTTGCGCTGCCCAAAATCAGGTTTGCCCCGTTATATGCCGCGCGGTATTCCGCTATATCTTTGGTAATGTAACGCGGATTGGACGTGCTGACGTAGCTTGAGTCGTGCTCCTCGTCCATTATAATAACCCCGATGTTTTTCAAAGGGGCGAATATCGCGCTCCTTGCTCCCAACGCAACTTTTGCTTTGCCGGATAACAGTCTGCGCCACTCGTCATACCTTTCGCCGGCGGACAGCCCGCTGTGCAAAAGCGCGACGCCGTCACCGAATCTTGCCCGGAAAATGCTTAACATTTGGGGAGTGAGCGCAATCTCGGGCACCAGCATTATCGCGCTTTTACCGTCTTTTAATGCGCGCTCAATTATCGCAAGGTATATTTCGGTCTTGCCGCTGCCGGTCACGCCGTGCAACAGAAACTTTCCCTTTTGATTATTGATTTGCTCTATCGCCGCCGTTTGCGAAGGGCTGAGCCTGACCTGTTTTTGCAGTATTTCTCCCTCCGGGCGGCGATATATCTCTATTGCCTTTCTTATAAGAATATCTTTCTCCAGCAGAGCCTTTATCGCGCTATGCCCCGCGATAGCCGCCAGCACGCTCTCGTACTCTCCGTTTTCTTTAAGCAAATCCAATATCCGCGACTGCCTTGTTGCTCTTGCGGGTATACTGTTTTTTGCGTTTTGGTAACCTAAAGCGGGATTTATTTCCAGATACGCCTTTTGCTGCGCTCTTGCTTTCCCGCTCCTTAACTCGCCGGGCACAAACAGCCTTACGCAATCGGCAAGGCGCAGGCAATAGGTACGGTTCAGCATTTTGGCAAGCTCAATCAACTCCTCGCTGATTGCGACAAAATTATCTAAGGGGCGGATAATATCTTTTGTGGTGAATTCCGAAGTTTCTTTCTTGCCGATAACGTACCCTTCCGCTTTTTGTCTGCCGAAGGGCACCAACACTCTTTGCCCGACAGCAACGTCAAATTGCGCGCTGTAATCGAATACTCTGTCCAGCTCATCGCTATTGATATCGACAATCACTTCATAAATCATTTTAATAATTGAATTTTATTTTATCCTCATAAAATTCCTTGGCAGCATAGGTTATAGCCTTGCAATTGGATTTTTCCAGCGCTTCCTCCTCCAGGGCAAGCAATTCCTTGGCGCGCTTTGCCACTACGCATACCAGCGCGAATCTGCACTTGGATTTTTCAATCAATTTATCTACAGGCGGGTCTATCATAAAATCGGTACCTCCTTTGCTCTCATTTGGCTTTTATACTTGTCAAAAGCCTGTTGACCAACATTTCGTTATTTGTTATTTTCGCGCGCTCGGCTTTGATAATCGCCTTTACTTCTTCCACGCACGCGTTAAGGTCGTCGTTAATGGCTATATAATTGTAGTCTACAATGCTGTTCAGTTCCGCCTCACCCAGACGCAGACGCTCTTCCCTGCAGAATGTGTCCTCTGTCCTTCTCTCGTCCAGCCTGCGGCGAATCTCATTGGGATTAGAGGGCGTAATAAAGATGAGAACAGCGTCTTTGTAAATCTTTCTGACGTACTCCGCGCCTATCGTTTCTATTTCCAGCACTACGTCATTGCCCGACATAAGCGCATCGTCCACCGTTCTTTTAAGGGTGCCGTATCTGTTGCCGTATTTGTTGATATGCTCCAGAAACTCCCCGTTTTCCACCATTCGCGCAAACTCGCTTTCGCTTACAAACCAATAATTTACTCCGTTGATTTCGCCCGCACGGGGAGGACGGGTTGTGACCGATGTGGAATATACCATATTGTCTATCTGATCGAATACGCTGCTAAGCACCGTGCCTTTGCCCGCTCCCGAAGGGCCGGAAAGCACAAACAGAATACCTTTACGCTGCATAGAGCTTCACCATTTTATTCTTACGTCCTTTGCCGTTGTATTTAAGGGTTTATTCCACGTTCTGGGCTTGTTCCCTTATTTTTTCTATCTCGTTTTTCATCAGCAACACATATTTGGTAATATCCAAACTGTTGCATTTGCTCCCTATCGTATTAATCTCCCTGTTGCATTCCTGCACCAGAAAATCCAGCTGCCTGCCCGCTTCCTTGCCGTCTCTCAGAATTTTTCCGAGGTGAGTAAAATGGCTTTTCAGCCTTGTTATCTCCTCGTCTATGCTGCTTCTGTCCGCGAAAAGCGCAACCTCGGTAAGCAGCCTGCTTTTGTCAATATCCAGTCCCGCGGTGTACTCTTTGAGCAGCGTTTCCAGCTTTTGGGAGTATATTGAAACCACATTGGGAGCGGCCTGCTCGATTTTCCCTAAATATTTTTTGGATTGTGACAACATTTGCCTGATTTTGGCGCCCAGTTGCTCTCCTTCGGAGGCGCGCATCCTGTTTAGCTCCGCCACCGCTTTGCCGCAAGCCTCCGTAACGCATTCAAGCAACGTTTCCTCATCCTTCTCCACCTGATTGATTGTTACCATTTCGGGTAATTTAAGAAGCGCGGAGGCGGTGAGGTCGTATGTTACGCCCAACTCCGCCAGCTGCCTGCCCGCGTTAAGATAAGCGGAAGCAAGATCTTTGTTAAGCTCTACCGAAAAACGCCCTTCCCGCGTGTCCTTTACTTCCAAAAAAACGTCAATATGCCCGCGCTTGACCGAAGCGCCTATAATGCGGCGCATAGGCTCCGAATAATTGACATAAGCCTTGGGCAACTTGAAGGATAAGTCTAAAAACCTATGATTAACGGCCTTTAATTCCACCGTTACCGCGATATTCTCTCTTTCTGCCAGGCCTTTGCCATAGCCGGTCATACTAAGCAATGCTACACCCCTATTTTAAATAAATGGTCCGCTTCCGCCGTTACCTCCGAAACTTCCTTTCCGCGAATTAACAGCGTCTTGTCGCCTTTTACTATCTTGCCTATGATTGTGCCTTTTATTTGCGCCTTTTCCAGTTCCCTTACCACCTTTTCGCCTTCGGGAGAACAAATCAGCAGGCTTCCGCTGGAAATCAGCCGCAACGGGTCGATGTTCAACGCCTCCGCTATTTTCTTTGTGACTTCCAATAGCGGAATCTTATCCGCGTAAATCTCCGCTCCCGCGCCCGCTGCCTGCGCCATTTCGCTTACCGCGCCTATAACTCCGCCTTCGGTAACGTCATGCATGGCGTTCACCTTTAAGGAGGAGGCCATTTTGCCCTCCTGGGCTATGCTTAGCATACCGGACAAAGAGCGGGCGTACTCCAATTCCTCTTGGGTCAGCGCGCCTTTCAGTCTGTCCGCCATATCCGAAGCGATTATAGCGGTGCCTTCCAACGCCGCATACTTTGTCAACACAATATCGTCCCCTATCTGTGCCCCCGAGGCAAAAACGGGGTTGTCGCTTTTGCCGATGGCGGTGGCGCACACTATTATCCTCGTTACCGCGTCCGAAAACTCGGTATGCCCGCCTATTATCTGCATATTTTGCGCTATCGCTTCCCGCTCCGCGTCTTGCATTATCTTTTTAATTGCCTCAAGGCGTGTATCGGGAGGGGCGATAATGGTAAGAAGGATAGCGACGGGCTCTCCTCCGCAACTGATAATATCGTTGGCGTTTACCTGAATTGCCAGTGAGCCTATGTTTTCGCCCGCTCCTGTAATGGGGTCGGAGGTAATCAGACCTTCCCCTTCCAAAGCGAAAGCGGCGCAATCCAACGCCAGAGAACTGCCGGTCTTTATCTCTGCCCTTCTGTGCCCTATTACGCCTAAAACATTGTCCTTAAGCTCTTCGTTGGTTAGCTTACCATATCTCATCAGCTAAAATTATACCATATAATCTACGCCCGCGCAATTAATTAATGCCTTTCATAAACCCGTCAGAAACGCATAAGCGCGGAACACCCGCAAGGCAGGACTAAGCCGCTCTCCTCCTCTATGCCTACCTCATACGCCGTCACGCTGTGGTTTTTATCCTTAAATACCGATTTTAGCACGTTGGAGATAGCGGCGGGCTGCAGCCCGGTAGTATACGAATTTAATAAATAAAAGAGAGGATTATCGCTAAGTATTTCTTTGGTTGACCTCACTAAGTCAAAAAGCGCCTCTTCCAGCTTCCACTTTTCGCCGGCAGGACCTCTGCCGTAGCTGGGAGGGTCCATAATAACCGCATCGTAACGCTTGCCCCGTCTTATCTCCTTTTGCACAAACTTAAAGCAGTCATCCACTATAAATCTTACCTTGTCCGTATCCAGCTTGCTTGAAAGCACGTTTTGTTTGGCTCTGGCGCACATAGCCTTGGCGGAGTCCACGTGAGTCACTCTTGCGCCCGCGCTTAATGCCGCAAGCGTCGCTCCGCCCGTATACGCAAACAAGTTGAGCACGGCGCATTCCCGCCGGAAACCTTGGATTAGTTCAATTATCGTAGCCCAGTTTGCCGCCTGCTCGGGGAAAACCCCCGTATGCTTAAAGCCCATCAGTTTAAGATGAAATACAAGGTCGCGCCAGCAAGCGGTGAATTCCTCCGGCATAGGTGCAAGATACCTCCATCTGCCGCCGCCGTCGCTGCTTCTTTCGTATATAGCGTTCAATCCCCGCTCTTTAAATAAGTCCCTATCCTGCCGCCATATTGCCTGAGGGTCCGGCCTTAGCAATTTGTAAGGACCGTAAGCTTCCAGTTTGTAGCCGTCCGAAGAGGCGATAAGGCGAAAATCCCGCCATTCGTTATTAGTCTTAATCATAGTTTATAAAGTAATGTAGCTGTCGATTTCCGCAATCTTTTGCGTGTAATCGGTATTGCGGTCAATTATCGCCAACGCCTGAATAAACTTTTTGGCTTCGATATAGTCGCCCGCCTGACTAAGCTCTCTGGAGAGTTTAAGCAGTTTTATCATTAATTCCTGTTTAATGCTTTGTCTGGCGTTGTTAAAATCCGCCTTATCCATATCCAGGGCAAAATCCTCTTTGTAAATATCCAGCATTATGTTCATTAACTCTATCTGCTTTTTGATATTGATTTCCCGCTTGTACTGGCTTGCGATTCTGGCGTAATCCAGGTAGTCGATGCTTACGTCTTTAAGGGTAAGTATATACTTGGTATTCATATACTCCAGCTTAAAGTCCACGTTATACTGCGACAGCGTTTTCCTGATTATATTATTGGTAGTTTTTAGATTGTTAATAGCGGACTCGTATAAATAATCCTTCCATAAGTAATTGATAATCACGTTGCGGTCTATGCCCTTTTCGCCCGCCAGGATATAATGGAAAAAGAGTTCCTTGGCTTTGCGGGTTTTCCACGCTATCTCCTCCTCCTTATACAATACGCTTGTTGTACCGAAAAGTTTGATTTTGAGATTGCCCGTCCTTTTTTTCTGCGCTTTCTTTTTGCTTACGGCAAGATATATGTTATTGAGATAATCGGTCTCGATGTTGTTCTTGATGGCGAAATCGAAAAGCGGCTCGAAGATGTCTATATTGTCCACAAGCACTATTTCCATGCCGTAAATATAGGAGGACTTGATAATGTTCCTGATCAGCTTTTGCGCGTCCTTCAATTCGTCCGTGTTTAACAAATGAGTGGTGGCTATAGCCATACCTATAAGCCAGAAAATCGAGCGCGCCTTGGAGGTTTTTATACACTGGGTGGCATAAAAATAGGCTTGTTCCGGCGATTTAAGCTTATAATAGCAAAACGCCATCGCGCATAAGAGCATATTGGCATATTGAGGATAATATGTTTCGCAATATTTAAGATATATATGCGTGATTTCCTTGGCGTAATTTATATCGCCGTACCGGGCGTAAGCCATGGAGCGCAAGGTGATATTAAAGAATTTTGTAAGCGAATTGGTCTTATCAAGCTGCACCGCGTTGTCAAACAATCTTAACGCCTCTTCTATATTTCCGTTATAAAGCTCGGTATTGGCAAGCGCGGTATAAAGGTAGCTGACGTCCTTTGTTATCTCGTTACGCTCGGCAAAATCCAGCGCTTCCTGCGCCATGCTGCGGGTGGCTTCTATGTTGCCGGAATAGTAGTAAAACATTACGATATTATGCGGTATAACGTAAAAAGGGATTATTTCCCTGATTCTGTTAATCAACTGCACCGTTTTTTTGTAATTGCCTATGTCGAAATACGCCTCGCTGACCGCCTGCAATACCTTGGGATACCAGATTTGCCCGCTGTTTTGCTCGGTAAGCAATTTGTCCTCCACTATCTTGATGTAATTGAAATCGATGGATATATCCAATTCCCTGTATACCAGCGGGATAAGACAGAACACGTCCGAAAGCAAGGGCTCTGTTTCCGTTATTTTACTCCGCAGCGATGTGATAAAATCATAAGCCTTATTGTACAGTTTTTGAGCGCAAAGGGTTTTTACGATAAGATTGCAGCAATAATACATCGCTTCGGACTTTTCTTCAAATTCCTTCAGTAAGCTGTTCAGGCTGTCGTAAGCCGCGTCATAGTTGCCCAAATAATAGGATATGAGAGAAAGGTATATCCGGTAATGCGGGTATTTCTTGGTGTCTATAAATAAAACCTTTTTAATATATTCCGCATAGTAGTTGAGCTTATGCATAAAGCTTTCATCCATCAAGCCCTTTTCTATGCATTTTTCAATATTTTCTATGTCCTCGGCTTGGGTATACGCCAAAAAGGCGGTGTACAATTCTCCTTTTTCTTTAAGATAATCGCCGTAACGCTTGTATACATTCTCCTTGGAAAAGCCCCCATTGTTGTTTTCCAGAATCAAATAATCCCTAAAAAGGGGATTGATAAAATACTTATCCTTTTCTCTGCGCACCACGTACCAGCTCTTGCGGCACAGCAATTCCAGCAATTCCTCGCTTTCGGGATAAAAAGTTTTGGTAAAATCGGCGTTTATGCATCTTAGCGGGGCGACGTAGGACAAAAACGCCCTTTGTTCATCGTCCAAATCCTCCACGCAGCTTTCAAAATCGTGCGTCTTTGCCCTTTTGCCCATTAAATTTTCGTCTATCAAAATGGGATAGCGCGGCTCAAAGCGCCTGTAATCAAAATTGATGAATTTTTGCGCGCTGATTAGCACCTTTAAGTTTTTGGGACAATGCTTGATAAGCCTTTCTATAAGTCCTAAGTCAAAGCCTTCGGGCGCGTCGTCCAGATGCTCGAGCACTACCAGAAAATTGCCTTTAAGAGAAGCTATGTAATCCAGTATCGCGTTTATTATTATCTTTTCGTTATTGTATTCGGAATAGCAATTATAAAGCTGCCTGACCTTGAGCAAAGCCACGGGGTCTTTTACCACTTTTTCCGCAAACGTAAGAGCGAAAGCTTCCATACTGTCGCATACGGCGGAAAACCAAAAGACCTTTTCGTAACGGCTGCCCAGCTCGGAGATAAAGGCGGCCTTGCCCGTACCGTTAGGCGCAAACAACATTATGGCGGCATTTTCGTTGCTCATTATGTCGTTGATCAGCTTGTTGGTGTTGATTTGAATATCCATTTTAGCTCCATTGACCGATGAATAATTATATTGTAAATATATTGTAAATTAAACGTAAAAAAAAGTCAATGAAAAAACGTCGTTTTTGTTTAATTATTATTCCCGAACAGAGGCCTGACTGCCCTAAAAAGGCTTTTTGGGAAGGGAATTTACATATCTTGTAAATTTTATGTTATAGCCGTTATCAATGACGGGCTCGCTTTCGTCCGAAAGGCTCCATTCCGGGAGCCGGTCAAGATTGGGGAAAAAGTATTCGGCATTGGCAGTGGCGTCCACTTTTGTTATTAACGCTTCGTCGCAATATTGCAGGGTGGAGTGATAGAGCATAGCTCCGCCCGCGATAAAAATGTCATCGGAATCATACTTTTTAAGCTCGGAAAACAGTTCGTCCAAGTCGTAAACGGCGGTAAAAGTATCCGTGCTTTTGAAAATCTGCGTGACCACAATGGTTTTCCTGTTCGGCAGAGGCTTGCCCGAAGGTAAGGACAGCAGCGTGTTATGCCCCATTACCACCACCTTGCCCAAAGTGCGCTCTTTGAAATATGCCAGGTCTTTAGGCAGGCGGAATAGCAATTGCCCTTGTCTGCCGATACCCCAGTTATTGTCCACTACCACTATGGATTTCATACCGCGACCTCGATTTTGCGCTTGATGTCCGTATATTTGTAATCGGGCAAACAAAAATCCTCTACCTTAAAGGAGTAAAAATCCCGCTTATCCCCGTTAATCACAAGTTTGGGCGCGTCGTATTGGGGATTGTCCATAATTTGCTCTATGATGGGGATATGCCTGTCGTAAATATGCGCGTCCGCGATTACGTGCACCAATTCGCCTGCCTCCAGACCGGAGGAGCGGGCAAACATGTGGATAAGCACCGCGTATTGCACCACGTTCCAGTTGTTTGCCACCAGCATATCCTGGGAACGCTGATTCAATATGCCGCATAACTTGTTGCCGCTGACGTTAAGGGTAAGGGAGTAGGCGCAGGGATATAAATTCATTTCGTGCAGGTCGGCGTGATTGTAGATATTGGATATTATTCTTCTGCTGTGCGGATTGTATTTCAAATCAAAGAGCATTCTGTCCACCTGGTCGAACAGCCCTTCCTTATACTTGTGCTTTTGAGCAAGCTGGTAGCCGTACGCCTTACCTATGCTGCCGTTCTCGTCCGCCCAGGCATCCCAAATCTTGCTTGACAAATCGGCTACGTTATTGGATTTCTTTTGCCAAATCCAAAGAATCTCGTCTATCGCGGCGGCGTAATTGATTTTGCGTATGGTCTGAATGGGAAACTCTTTTTGTAAATCGTATCTGTTTACGATAGCGAATTTTTTGATTGTATGGGCCGGGGTTCCGTCCGTCCAACGGGGTCTTACCGCGCTGTCTTTATCGCTCACCCCGTTTTCCAAAATATCCGTGCAGTTTTCTATAAAAATTTTATCCGCTATACTCATAAAAAAATTATACCATAATTCAAATTAAAATGAAAGTAAAAGTTGCGTTTATCCCTTGAAGGAAATTATTGATCGGAAGTAATAATACTCCCCACTCTGTCCTCGCTCGCGTGACCGCTGAGCTTTACCAAAAAATCGTTTTCGCCGTATTCCGCAAGCACTGTCGCTCCGTCCGTAATTTTGACGGTAAGCAGCCTGTTTTTATCAAAGTAAGGATAAATTCTCCTTATGGGCGCGTTTTTATCTATACAAATGGTCTTCTCCTCTACGGGGTGCCGCCTGTCTTTTAAAAAGGAATTTTGCTCGGAAATAAAAAGATAAGCCTGCTTTTCCTGCCCGAACATTGACCCGAAAAACAAGGATACCGCGGCGATGCCCAAGGTCAGATTAATCTGGAAAAACGCGCTTGCGATAAATAACGCAAACAGGATGACGGCTATTGCCGCGCCTGTCCTTTTCAATATTTTAAGCGTCTTAATGGGTTTTTTTGACAGCGCAAGGATTATTCGCGCACCGTCCAAAGGGTATGCGGGCAGCAGATTGAAAAGCGCAAGCGCGAAATTGGCGGTAAACAAGGGATGGGTCAAAGGATAAGTGGAAGGCGCAATCCACCACGACGCCGTTATTATCGTGCACAACAGCAGATTGACGCCTATACCCGCGGAAGCGATATAAAAAGCGTCCTGGCGGTGTATGTTTTCTTCGGAATACAACAGCGCGCCGTAAGGCATAAGCGTAAGCTCGGCCAACCTGTACCCGCGTGAGGCGGCCGCCTTATAGTGCGCCCATTCGTGAACAAATACCGCGATAAGGGCGGAGCAAGCCGCAATCAGCCTGCCGCCCAGCAACAGCAGCAGCAACAACACAACAAAAAAGGGATGCACCCTTATATTACGCATATAAAAATTATATGAAAAATCGTTTTGCTAAATGCAGAAAGCTGAAATCATTTATACGGATTTTACTTTATCCTCTATGGTGTTTACCCTGCACGCCTTTTCCGCAATGACCTTAATGTCTATGGAGTATTTGCCGTCCTGGTCCACTTCGATTTTAATATCTATATCCTCTTTGTGTATTTGGAAATAGCTTTTCAACACTTTTAACAAGTCATATCTTATCGCGCTGTATATACCGCTGGGGATAAAGGATTTGTTGGCTGTCAGGAGTTTTTTTAAGCGCTCTATTGATTTGTCCTTTTCTTTCATATCTCGCCCTCCGCTTCCGCCGTATCTCTGACGAAAATTTTATGAAACATTTTATTAATCAGACTTTTGTAAGGCGCCGTGCAATCGTAAATGCCGCCTTTGCCGTTAATCAAAAAATCGGCGAGGAGATTGTAGGCACCGTTGCTTTCGCTGCGGTAGGCGTTGCCTTTCTGGATATTGTTATATAAGGATATCTTATCGTCTTCGGGGATAACTCCCATCAGCCTTGCCCTTAGCAGTTTGGATATTTCATGAGCGGACATCATCTTTTTTTCTATTACCATATCCCCCCTTATTCTGTTTACCACAATGCCCAGAAAATCCACGGCGTATGTGGAAAGCAGGCTTATCACCTTATCCGCGTCCCTTACCGAACTGATATGCGGCGTAACCACCACTATCGCCTCGTTTGCGCAAAGCATGGCTCTGTGAAAGCCTTCCTCCACCCCGGCGGGACAATCCACAATAACATAGTCAAAACTTTTCTCCAGTTCTCTCGTGATAAGTTGCAGGGAATTGGAATCCAGCTTGTTTAAATCGGCCGCTTTGGAGGAAGGCAGGATATATAAATTGTTAAGATTGCCCTCCTGCACCAGCGCCTGAGAAATGCTGCATCGCTTTTCGATAATATCCCCGATATCGTATACGATTCTGTTCTCAACATCTAAGGCGACATCCAGATTATTCAGCCCGATATCCGCATCCACCAAGCAGGTTTTTAGCCCGCGGCGCGCCAAAACGATGCCTAGATTGGCCACCACCGAAGTTTTGCCGGAGCCTCCTTTGCCTGAAGTTAATACTATTTTTCTGCCCATAGGTTGCCTCGCCCTAAATAATTTACACTTATTATTGTAAGGCAAAACAAAAGGATAAAAATATCTAATTTTATCTAATAAAGCCGAAAAAAAATGAAAGCGAAAAAACTTATCAGCGTTGCAGTTTTAACAGCGCGGCAAGCGTCTTATCCCTTTCCGCAAGCTTTGCCAAACCCTGAATTACGCTGAGTTCGGGCTGGGGAGAAAGGACCGCGGGGCGATGAAAATAGTTTTCAAAAAAGCTCTCTATTCCCTTTATGTTGGCGCCGCCGCCCGCTATATAAATTGATTTTTCCTCTATGGCTTCCAACAGATTGTCCGGAAGCAAGGTAAACAGCGAATCCATTATTTCCAAAATTTTGGTATACGCGCTTATCACTTCTTCCCTGATGTCGTTGGTGGTCACGGTAGTGGTAAGTATTTCCCCGGTGATAATGTTCTGACCGGTGACTTTGGTGGAGAACAGGTCGGCAGGAATTAGGCTTGCCACCTCAAATTTGATATATTCTGCCGCCGCGGGGCTGATTTTCAGTTTGTATACCTTTTCTATCTTTTCCGCAATCAGCCTGTCAAGGTAATCTCCGCCTACCGAAGTGGAGCACCCTTCGATTATGCCGTCGTCCAGAATGCCGATGTCGCTGCCCGATGCCCCTATTATGGCAACGGGGGCGAAATGCACATAAGGCACCAGCGTAAGCAGGGAATCAATGAGGGTAACGTCTCTGAATCCCATGTCCTTGAAAACGTCGTAAAGCGCTTTCATATGTAATTGTTTGACGGACAGGCGCACGGTCACATAAACTTCCGCGCTTTTACGCAATCTCGGGAACTCTCTTTTGAATATATCCCCTAATATCAGCCCGCAAGGCTTAGGATACGCCACCCTGTCGCCCGCGAAAGGGGCTATAACGATATGGTTTTCATCCGGCGGATTTTTTAATAGCTCTACCGCGGCGCCGCCCGAAGCGACAAGCTTCAATTCTTCCCCTTTCTCGAACACGCCCAGGTTGCGCTCCCGCACCTGCTTGTCCTTAAAACGCGCGGTAATATAGTTTTTTCCCAAGTCTATTAAAAGTTTTTCAGCCATTAGTTACTCCTATCCTTGCCAAAAGCTCTTTCAGCTTTTCCAAAGGCAGTCCCATAATGTTGGTATAGCTTCCCCGGTAGCCTGCTACCGGGTATTCGTCCTGAATGCCGTATGCGCCCGCTTTATCAAAAGGCAAAAATGTGTCCACGTATTGCGCTATCCCCTCTGGTGTAAGCTCTTTGAAGATTACCTCGCTCTTTTCGCTTTCTTTATATATTTTGCCTTTATACGCCACCGTCAGTCCGCTGTAAACCTCGTGAGTTTTGCCCGAAAGCGCGGCAAGCATGTTTATCGCCGCCTTTCTGTCCGCGGGCTTATGATAATATTCGCCGTCCAGATACACAACGGTGTCGCAGCCTATTACCAGATCTCCCTTTATCCCTACTATTTTCCGCGACGCTATCTCTTTTACCGTCGCTTCGGGAGTGGAGCCGATAAAATCTTCATCCGCCGCGGCGGGATGAATTTCAAACTCCGCAAAAATCTCTTTCAGCAATTCGTGTCTGCGGGGAGAAGCGCTTGCCAGCACAACTTTCATTATAAAATGTCCAGATTTTTCTTAAACGCGCGGCGGAATTCGGGCAACGCCCCCATGGCGTCCTTGATTTCCAGCGTACAATCGCCTTTCGTCTCCATTTTCAGGATTACGCTGTCACCAAGCACGTCGCAATTTATTTCCACGATTACTCTGCCCATGCTTCTGTCAAAGCATTCCGCTATCCTTACTATTACTCCCAGCTTGCGTATGGCGTCAAGCTCCTCTTCGTTCAACAAGTCCGCATAAGGGCGCAAGTCCTCGATATCCAGACCGTCCTTAGTATGCGACGCCGCCACAAAAGCCGAAATTATCAAATCCTTTTGGGAAATGCCGTATAAATTGCTGTTAAGAATAAAATACGCCGTATGCTTATGATGGTCATAGAATTTCAGACTGCTCCCTATGTCGTGGAGCATAGCGGCTACGCGCAAAATCTTAACATATCTGCGCGGCAGTTTATGCAGCACTCGCAGTTGGTGGTAAAGTTGCAGTGACAAATCAAAAACGTGTTCCGCATGCGGGATATTCATATTAAATTGTGAAAGCATGGTATAAATCCCGTGTCCCACCACGTCGCTGATGGGTTTTTCTATAGTTTGAGACACGGCGTAGGTAAACATCGCGCCTTCGCGGAAACCCGCTCCGCCTATTATCAGTTCGTTGAAATTAGTGCAGTTGATAAGCGCCTGAAGCGCGCTCAGCGCGGCGGGGAAAATATCCGCCCTGACACTGGAAAGACCTTTAATTTTTGCAAGTTTTTCCGCGTCCAGCGGTTTGATTGTGTTGTATATTGTCTGCAACTCGCCAAAAGGAATATGATAGTTGTGCGCCATATTCAAAGGGTATTTTCTGATTCTGCGGCTGATCCTGCCCAGATTTCTCAAAGAGCCGCCCACTCCAATAAGCTGCACGTCGGGCTCTATATCTTTAATCCAAGGCAGCTTTCTGATTTCCTCTTCCACATACTTCTCTATATTGTTGGCAATATCCTCGGGGTCGTTGCTTGTACCCGAAAACTTTTCGGTCAGAGTTACCGCTCCGAAAGGCAGCGTGTCCTGCGCTATCATTACCCTGCGGTTGTAATGTATAAGTTTTATGCTTCCGCCGCCGATATCTATTATCAGCCCTTTGGGTACATCCATGGAATTGATTACCGCGCGGTAAACAAGGGTCGCCTCGTCCTCCTGCGAAATAACGGTAAGTTTAATGCCGCAGGTGTTGGCCACCTCGTCGATAAAGCTTTGCTTATTTTTTGCCCTTCTCACAACCGCCGTAGCGTAAGCGAATACCTTGCTGACTCCGTGACTTTCGTAGAGAGTGCGAAAAGTGCGCAACGTTTTTATGGTCTGAGCCACTCTTAAGGGACGCAAAAAACCGTCCGTTTCCATATCTTTGGCAAGCCTTACCGGCTCTTTCAATTCGTCAATAACTACAAAATAACCACCTTTGAGTATCCTTACTATTACAAGCCTTGCCGAGTTTGAGCCCAAATCTATTATAGCTATTTTTTCCATATAACTCCTTTTACCATATCTTGTATCATTACCCTATATTGATACAAGCATTATTTACATCAGTTTATTTATTTACTATATTTTGTTCTTCGCCCCTGATAAACGCCGCCACATTGGAGACCAGTATATCCATAAGCCTGCTTCTCGCCTCCACCGTCGCCCAAGCGATATGCGGGGTAATCACGGTGTTTTTTGCCTTAAGCAGGGGGTTGTCCGCAGGCGGCGGCTCCACTGAGAGCACGTCCAGCCCCGCTCCCCTGATCCTTCCCTTGTTAAGCGCGTCCGCCAGGTCCCGCTCGTTGATCAGCGGTCCCCTTGCCGTATTAATGATTATCGCGCCGGGCTTCATCAGCGATATTGTGCCCGCGTTAATCATACCTTTATTATCTGCAGTTAAAGGACAATTTAAAGAAATGATATCGGAATCAGCTAAAAGCGTTTCCAAGGCTACAAAATAACTGCTTTTTCCTATATCTTCTTTTTTGCCGTTGTAGACAAGCACATTCATGCCGAAGGCGCGCGCGACCTGCTCCACCCTTTTGCCTATTCTCCCGTAACCCACTATGCCCAAGGTCTTGCCGCAAATCTGGCTCATACCAGGTCTGTAATAGCAAAAATCCCTGCTGGATGTCCATTGTCCCCGCTTTACGGTGTCGTTATGGTATCCTGTGCCTATGACCACTTCAAGCAGCAAAGAAAAGACTGCCTGCACAACGCTTTCGGTACTATATGAAGGTACGTTTGATACGGATATATTCTTTAGCTTGGCGTAGGCGCAATCTATTACGTTGTACCCTGTCGCCATAACCGCGATATGCTTAAGTTTGGGCAGAGCGTCAATGACTTCTCTGTTAAATACAACTTTGTTCGTGAGCGCAATGTCCGCGTCTATCGCTCTTTCAATCACTTTATCCTTAGGAGTGCGGTCGTAAACAGTCGTATCTCCCAAAGCTTTGAGAGCGTCCCAGCTTAAATCTCCGCTATTAAGGCAATATCCGTCAAGCACGACTATTTTCATCTCTTTTCTCCTAGTATCCTAGCTTATATTATATCCTTAAATAGCCCGCAAGTCAATAAGCGATTTTTTAAACATCACTGTTTAATGGTCGGAAAATATGTAATTATGTGGTCGAGAATAGTAAAATTAAGATATATTTATGCTAATTTCAACCCAGTCGCTATACTCGTAAAGCTCGTATAGCTCAAGCGGATAATTTTGGACTACTATAATGGATTGACCGGTCGCGGGGTCTTTCGCGGTGAAGCTGGTATTATTAAGCGCCCTTACTCTTACGGTAAACGTGCCCTTTTCATCTTTAGGTAAAACATAGGTATGCCTGTTGCTTTTTTCCAATATGGAATCACTGAAAGCGTTCTCCGAAGGCAATTTGTCCTGCAACTCAAAACTTGTTACCACACCTGCCTCAAAATTGTTTTTTTCATAATACACATAGGGCAGAATAAGATTGTAGGTATTCTCCTTTTCCGCATCGGCAACCAACTCGGGCTCCAGGGAAAACACCAATTCAAGAGGCCGGACATAAAAGGTTTTCCACTCGGAAAAGGGTTTTACCTTGCCGTTTGCCACGCATTGCACCCTGAATTTTAGTTCTCCGCGCTTACGGGGTATAGTAAAAGAGGATTCCGCGCTCACCCCTTTATGGATTACTCCGGGGTAGAGCGCGTACTCATACTCGATATTATACCCTTCCGCCTTTTCGATATCGCTCCAGTTTAATGCGATAACGAACCTGCTATCCTCGTTAATCTTTGCGGTAAGGTCTTTAATTACATAATCCGCTTTTGACTTCCAAATTAAAATGCCTAAAACAGTGCCCGTCGCCAATACCGCCACAATAATCAACATCGTTATCGCGTAAGTAAGATTAAACTTTTCTTTAAGCAATTTAATTGCGGATTGTAGTTTGCTCACCTTTTCCTCGCCGTCTACACCCTGACCTTTTTAAGTTTGGCAAATCTGGGTAAGCCGTTTTCAAGAGGCATAGGATTGCTGCCCTGAATTAAAGGCATCGCGTAATCTATAAACTCTTTTTTCAGATTGGTGCCGTCCTCGCCAATCCAGCTTAAAGGAACGGTTTTTTCCGTATTCGCCGCAATTTCCAAGGGTATCAATTTGTATATGCACTTATACTCCGCGCATGAGGCGTCCCTTTCAAAGACTACCATTTTATCCGTTTCGCCCGCGCAAGCGGCTCTTACCGCAGTGGCTCCCGCCTCAAAGGCTTCCTCCACGTCTACCGCGCTGGCAAGATGCGCGGCGCATCTTTGCATAAGATTGAATTCAATAGCTCTGACCTTGCAGCCGATTTTTTCCTTTACCAACGCTCCCAAAGCAGTGGCAACGCCGCCAAGCTGAGTATGTCCGAAAGAATCTTTGGTCGCATTATTGGCCGCTTCTATAGCCTCAGCTACATAAATACCCTCTTTTGTCTTAATCCCTTCGCTCAAAGCTACAATACACTTTTTGTCCGGACCTTCCAATACCCGCTTGATGTCCGCAATAAATTTGTCAAGGTCAAAGGCAAGCTCGGGCAAATAGATTAAGTCGGGACCGTGTCCGGTAAAGCCCGCGAGCGCGCTTGCCGCGGTGAGCCAGCCGGCGTTTCTCCCCATTATTTCCACTATTGTGACCTGTTTGGTATCGTAAACGCGCGCGTCAAGGGATAATTCCATCATGGTGGTCGCCACATATTTTGCCGCGCTGCCGTATCCGGGGCAGTGGTCTGTGCCGAACAAATCGTTGTCTATGGTCTTTGGCACGCCTATCACGTTGCATTCGTAGCCGTGCTCAAGCAGGAACTTGCTTATTTTATTGCAGGTATCCATACTGTCATTCCCGCCGTTATAGAAAAAATATCTTATATTATACTTTTTAAAGACTTCCAGAATTCTCAGGTAATCCTTATCGTTATCTTTGGGGTTGGCAAGCTTATAGCGCACCGAGCCGAGCGCGGAAGAAGGAGTATTTTTAAGCAACATTAACTCGGACATATCCTCTTTGCTTATGTCGTAAAATACTTCGTTCAATATGCCTTTTATTCCGTTGGCCGCTCCGTACACAGCCGTTATCTGCGGCATTTTCAACGCTTCCGTAAAAACGCCGGCGGCGCTGGAATTGATAACCGATGTAGGGCCTCCCGATTGCGCAAATATACAAGCGCCTTTCAAGTTCTTCATTATTCATCCTCCGAATGTATAGTTTATCTGCTCAGGATATTTGCTACCCTGTATAAATCCTCGTTAAATACGCGAGGCAGGCTAAGCGCCTCGCTTATATCCATATCTATGATTTTATTATCCTTTATGCCCACGCAGCGATGTCCGACATCCTTGTGGAGCAGGTCCACCGCGCGTACGGAAAACCTTGCCGCAAGCACTCTGTCCGCCATACTCGGCATACCGCCGCGCTGAATATACCCCAGTTTTACCGTTTTAAGGCTGATATCCACTTTGTCTTTTATCATGTTTTTAAACTCTTCGGCATCGCATACGCCTTCGGCAAGCACGATAATATCCGATTTTTTCCCTTTCAGCTTGTTGGCATTGATAATGCCGCAAATATCGTCGATATCATATTTAAGTTCGGGCACTATCATAATTTCCGCGCCGCCCGCAAGTCCCGCGTAAATCGCTATATCTCCGCAGGAGCGCCCCATAACCTCGATTATGCAGGCGCGCTCGTGACTGGTCATCGTGTCCCGAATATTATTGATTGCGGAAAGCGCCGTGTTTACCGCGGTATCAAAACCTAAGGTATAATCCGTATACATCAAATCGTTGTCTATTGTGCCGGGAATGCCGATACAAGGGTAATCAAATTGCTCCTTTAAATCCTTAATACCCTTAAAAGAGCCGTCTCCCCCTACTACTATCAGTCCTTGTATATCAAATGCTTTAAGCACCTTATACGCTTTTTGCCTGCCCGCTTCCGTCATAAATTCCGGGCTTCTGGCCGTTTTGAGCATTGTGCCGCCGCGGTGTATAATATCCGAAACGCTGCGTGATTCCAGCCGTCTTACGTCGCCGTTAATAAGTCCGTCAAAGCCCCTTTCTATACCGTACACGCTCATGTGCAGGCTGGTGGCGTATCTTACCGCGGCCCTGATTGCGGCATTCATACCCGGCGCGTCCCCGCCGCTTGTCAATATCCCTATCCTTTGCATTTACTCTGCTCCTGTCGCATAATTATACACCAAATAATACCAAAACTCAAGTGATTGCCCCGCTTAGCCGCGTGAAGTGTAATCACCTTGAGCCACATATTTTACGCCGGTCAATTCTCTTAAACCTATGGGACCACGCACGTGCAGTTTTTGTGTGGAAATACCCATTTCCGCTCCCAGCCCGAACTCAAAACCGTCGGTAAAACGGGTGGAAGCGTTAATAAACACCGCAGCGGAATCCACAGCCTGCGCAAACTGCTGCGCGCATATCTTGTTTTCGGTGATTATGGCTTCGGAGTGACCCGTCCCATATTTATTAATATGTGTAATGGCACAGGTAGTATCTTGCACGATTTTTATCTTTAAAATTAAATCGTTGTATTCCTTATAATACTCGTCAATGCCTACTTGCTCTATATGCGGAAGTATCGCGCGCACCTCGTCGTCGCCCCTGAGAATCACCTTTTCCTTCTCCAAAGCCTTTGCTATCTTAGGCAGAAATTCCTTTGCTATGCTCCTTTCCACCAGCAGCGTTTCCAGAGCGTTGCACACGGAAGGGCGTTGAATCTTCGCGTTTACTATTACGGGTATGGCTTTTTCCTGATTGGCGCTCCCCTCCACAAACAAATGACAATTGCCGCCGGCGGAAGCGATAACGGGCATAAGGGCATGTTCCAGCACAAATTTTTTCAATTCTTCCCCGCCTCTGGGAATAACCACATCTATCAAGCCTTGCTGAGCAAGCATTACTCTGGTGTCCTCTCGATCGGGATTGCCTAAAAACACCACCGCGTTTTCGTCTATGCCCGCCTCCTTCAGACCCTTTTTTGCGGCATTTACCAAAGCGGCATTGGAGTTGGCGGCGTCTTTGCTGCCGCGGAGCACCACAGCGTTGCCGCTTTTGAGAGTCAAAGCTATGGCGTCTATGGTGACGTTGGGTCTGGCTTCGTAAATAATGCCGATTACGCCCAGCGGGGCGCGTACCCTTTTAATGTTAAGCCCGCTTTTTACCGTATACTGCTCCACTACCTCGCCCACGGGGTCGGCAAGCGCGGCTACGGCGTCTAAACCTTCCAAAATGCCCTGAAGTCTTGACTCGGTAAGTAGTAATCTGTCCAGAAAGGATTGCGGCTTTCCGTTTTGTGCGGCAAGCTCCAAATCCTTTTGGTTTGCCTTAAAAATTAAATCCTTATCCGCTTGAATGTGCCTGCCGATAGCCCAAAGCGCGTTGTTCTTTTGCGCCGTGGGCAAAGCGCCGAGAGAATAAGAGGCTTGTTTTGCCAGCACGCATAATTCCTTCACGCTCATTGTTCACTCTCTCCTTCATCGTATATCGCGTTATGCACCACATCCTGGACGTCATCGTTTTCCTCAAGTTTATCAAGCAGTTTAATGAAATTGGGTATATGCTTTTCCTCCAGCTCCACTTCGGAATCGCTGACCATGGCAACCTCGCTGTTAAGCACTTCAATCCCCGCGTCCACAATAGCGTTGACTACCGCGGTAAGACTGGACGGGTCTGCGTACACCTCGAACAATTCGTCTTTCTCTACGATATCCTCCGCCCCCGCGTCCAGCGCGGTAAGCATAAGCTGCTCCTCGTCCGCCGTTTTGTCTACTAATATCACGCCCTTTTTCCTGAACATATACGACACGCAACCTGACGCGCCCAAGGACCCGCCGTATTTATCGAAAGCATGCCTTACTTCTCCCGCGGTGCGATTCTTGTTGTCGGTGAGGGAAAAAACCATAACGGCCGCTCCGCCCGGTCCGTAACCTTCGTAAGTAATTTCCTCAAAATTGTCGGTATCCGCCTCGCCGCTTGCCTTTTTGATGGAACGGGCGATGTTATCCCCGGGCATATTGTTTTCCTTAGCTTTGGCTATGGCGTCACGCAAGCGTGAATTACTGTTTGGGTCGGGACCGCCTTGCTTAACCGCTACGGAAATTTCTCTGCCTATCTTAGTAAAAATATTACCTTTTTTGGCGTCCATTTTGCCTTTTTTTATCTTAATATTAGACCATTTACTGTGCCCGGACATATTAACCTCCTTTTAATAATCAATAAATTGAAACATAGCTATCGAAGCCGCCACTGCCGCGTTAAGACTCTCTATTTCCCCGCTCATAGGTATGCCAAGCATTTTCCCTTTGTTTTTTAATATTTGATTTACCCCCGCGCTCTCGTTGCCCAACACTAAGGCAATCTTACCGTTAGGGCGCATACTGCGTATATCCGAACCGGATGCGTCAAGGATAAAAACGGCGTAATCCCGCAATATCTCCAATGCGGAAGGGTACTCCGCCTCTATAAAGTTGAGCTTAAACACCGCGCTCATGGAAGCGCGCACCACTTTGGGGCTGTAAAAATCCGCGCAATTTATACCTATTATATCATAAAACCCGAAGGCTGCGCAAGAGCGAAGCACGGTACCCAAATTGCCGGGGTCCTGAAGAGTATCCAGCACCAAAATCTTATCGCCTTGGGGGGCGCATGCCTGCTTTTGGCTGCAGACGGCCAGTATACCCGCGGGGCTTGCGGTATCCGAAACAGCATTAAAAATGCTGTCATCTACCATAAAAACCTCCTCGCATAAGCCGTATGCCAGCTTTTCATATTTTTGCGCAACACTTTTCTTCAAAAAAATCGAACATACCGGATAATCTATGGGTATATCCTTTACCAGATTGCCGCCTTCCGCGACAAAAAGACCGGTAAGATTTCTCCCTTTTTTGGTCAAAAGGGATTTTACCAACTTAATATTCTCATTTCTGGCGGAACTTATTATCTTCATTTTTTATAAAAGGGCTGTGTCGAATATACGAAACAGCCCTTCCCTTCAACTTTTTTTAGTATTGTATTAACTTATTACACTAGCTAAAAGCGGTTAAGCGCTTATGGCTGCTTTTGCCTTTTCGCAAAGGGCAGCAAAACCAGCGGCATCGTTGATTGCCATATCTGCCAGCACCTTTCTGTTAAGCTCAATGTTAGCGCTCTTAAGCCCGTACATCAATCTGCTGTACGATATATTGTTGGCGCGCGCTCCGGCATTGATTCTGGCAATCCAAAGGCTGCGAAAATCGCGCTTCTTCAGCTTGCGCCCCACAAAAGCATATTGACCCGACTTCATAACCGCCTGACGGGCTATTCTGTAAAGTTTGGATTTGCTGCCAAAATATCCTTTGGCTCTTTTCATTATCTTTCTGCGCTTTTTTACCGCGTTGACGCCTCTTTTAATTCTCATTTCCGAATCCTCCTGTCCTAAGCTTATGAAATTAACGACCTGATAGTCTTTTCTTGTGTAGAATCAACAAACCCGCCTTGCCTTAAGTGACGTTTCCTTTTTGTTGTCTTTTTGTTGAGAATATGATTCCTATTCATTTTATTGCGCTTGACCTTACCCGACGCGGTAAGCGAAAAACGTTTTTTAGCACCGCTGTGCGTCTTCATTTTTGGCATGTTCCGTACTCCTTTATAAGTTATTTTTTTATAGGTGCCAGTATCATAGCAATACTTCTTCCTTCTCTTGTTGCTTCTTTTTCCATTATGGCGAGATCTTTTACCATTTCAAAAAATTGTTCCATAACCTTCATACTAACTTCGGGATGCGCCTGCTGCCGCCCTTTCATCCTTATCGACACCCTGACCTTGTTGCCCTGCTCTAAAAACTTCCTTGTGCTTTTGCACTTGGTATTGAGGTCTCCCACGTCGATAGTTTGAGAAAGCCAGATATCTTTAATCTCGATTATTTTCTGATTTTTCTGGGCTTCCTTTTCTTTTTTGATGTTTTCAAAACGATACCGTCCGTAATCCATCAATTTGCACACCGGCGGGGTGACTCCGGCAGTCATCTGCACTAAGTCAAGATTCTTTTCGTCCGCTATCCTGTTGGCTTCGTAGATGCTGACTATGCCGACTTGATTCCCGTTTTCGTCAATCAATCTGACTTCCCGTTCCCTGATTTTCTCGTTAATTAATAACTCTTTGAAAATAATTGCGCCCTCCATAAAAAAATGTGTAAGCAGTCGCATTACACACCATATACTAATCCTCTAAGGAAAACAGTCTTTTTGGTATTGAACCGTTACGCTTTCGCTTCCGGTGAGAAATGCTTCTACTTTAAGTATATATTATCAGCAAGCCTAACATAAGTCAAGCAAAACACGCAAATATGTTGACTATATTATGATATAAGTTTATAATTATAAAAGTCAATTTATGATTATTTGGAGATTTTTTCAATGATAATTACACTAAAGGACAGCAAAAGAGAGTTTGCGGACGGCCTCAGCGCGCTGCAGATAGCAAAAGAGATAAGCCACGCTCTTGCAAAAAAGGCCGTGGCGGTAAAAATCGACAGTCAGCTTGCTTCCTTAACCACTACTATAAACACGGACGCGCAGGTGGAGTTTTTGACCTTTGAGGACGAACAGGGCAAAGAAGTATACCGGCATACCGCCTCTCATATTATGGCTCAGGCGGTAAAGCGCATTTACCCCACGGTAAAGCTAGCCATCGGCCCCGCTATCGCAGGCGGCTTTTATTATGATTTTGACTTCAAGACTCCTCCCTCCAAAGACGCTCTGGACTTAATTGAGGCGGAAATGGCGAAAATCATCAAAGAGGATATCCCCATTATCAGAGAAGAAGTGCCTTACAAGATCGCTTTGAATTTTATGCAGGAAAACGAAGAAACCTACAAGGTCGAGCTTATTAAAGAGCTTGGCGAAAATGAGGTCATTTCCCTTTATCGGCAGGGGGATTTTGTTGACCTGTGCCGCGGGCCGCATTTGCCAAGTACCGGCTATATAAAAGCGTTTAAGCTCACTTCCATTACCGGCGCGTATTGGAGAGGGGACGAAAGGAACAAGATGCTTACCCGCATATACGGTTCCGCTTTTCCCTCTAAGGCGGAGCTGGACGCCTATCTTGAGCAATTGGAACAGGCAAAGGCAAGAGACCACAACAAGTTGGGCAGAGAACTGGGCATATTTATGACCAGCGAGTACGTGGGGCAAGGGCTGCCCCTGCTTATGCCCAAGGGCGCCAAACTGTTTCAGATATTGAACCGTTTTGTAGAGGACGAAGAGGAAAAGCGCGGTTACTTGATTACCAAAACGCCTTATTTGTCCAAACATAACCTTTTCTTAGCCAGCGGCCATTGGGCTCATTATAAGGACAAGATGTTTGTGATGGGAGATGAAAAGAATGAGGAAGAGGAAATTCTTACGCTGCGGCCCATGACTTGCCCCTTCCAATTTCAAATATACAATAACGGCTTAAAGTCATATCGCGATTTGCCCATAAGATACGGCGAAACAAGCACCCTTTTCCGTAAAGAAGCCAGCGGCGAAATGCACGGGCTTATCCGCATACGGCAATTTACGCTGTCCGAAGGGCATATAATCTGCACGCCCGAGCAAATAGAAAAGGAATTTACTGATACTGTAAACTTCATTTATTATATACTGGATTGCCTGGGACTGCGCGAGGATATATCCTTCCGCTTTTCCAAATGGGACCCTAACGACAGGGAGAAGTATATAGATAATGAACAAGCGTGGAACACCACACAGGCGATAATGAAGAAAATACTGGATAATCTGGGCATGAATTATGTGGAAGCCGAAGGCGAAGCCGCATTTTACGGACCCAAACTTGATATCCAAATTAAAAACGTTCACGGCAAGGAAGACACGCTTATTACTGTACAGGTAGACTTTTTCCTGCCCGAAAGACTGGATATGAGTTATATTGACGAAAGCGGGCAAAAAGTCAGACCCACAATAATACATCGCAGTTCCATAGGCTGTTACGAGCGCACTATAGCTTTATTGATTGAAAAATACGCAGGCGCTTTCCCCACCTGGTTCGCGCCCATTCAGGTCAGACTGCTTGCCCTTACGGGCCGCAGTGCGGAGAGGACAAGTCAACTGACCGATGAGCTTAAAAAACTGGGCATCCGCGCGGAAGCCGATTTGCGCAATGAAAAAATCGGATACAAGATAAGAGAAGCGCAGCTTGAAAAAATCCCTTATATGATAATCATAGGAGATAAAGAGGTAGAAACGGGCAACTTAGCCGTGCGCGGCAGAAAGGAAGGCGATTTAGGCTCTCTGTCTTTCGAGCAATTCGTTGAAAAGATTAAATATGAGATAGATAATAAAATAATTAATTAATCTCATATACCTATTAATATTAAGGAGCCTTGCGATTGTCAAGGCTCCTTTTTTTTATTAGTATTTCTGCCGAAAATAAAACGGGGCTGTCTGAGACAGCCCCGCAAGATGTTTGAAATTCCGTATCAACCGAACAGGTCAGTTATTGCAGTGCCTCTGACTCTTACCGTGACTCTCAGATTATCCATGGAATAATCCTCAAGCGTTGCGCCTGCTTTGCTCCAGCCCGTTACAATGCCGGCTTTGATGGAGCCGCCGGATACGTTGATTGTCTTATCCGCTCTCGGGTCAATGATCTTTGAGCCAGCTTCGCTGACGCCCGTTATGCCGCCGACAAAGGCTATGGGAGCATTGACGTTCATAACGGTAATGCTGTTCACCACATAATCGATAGTACCATAGTTGATACCGGCAATGCCGCCTACTTTGGCTACGGCTAAGTCGGTAAGATTGACTGTCGCGTTTCCGTCCACTATTACGCTCTTGATATTGCCGTAGTTTACTTTTGCGGCCGCGCCGAACACTATATCCTCAGAACCGGTCTTGTTGTAGTTGACGCTGATGGTAATATTTTGAATAGTGCCTTCGTTAGTATCAAACAGCGCGTCCGTTACGTGGCTTATACTGAAGCCGTTGCCGTTAAAGGTGCCTGTGAACTTCTTGCCCTTGCCGATGGAGGAGAATTGTATGCCGCTAAGGTTGATATTGTTGGCAAGAACAAAATGCGAGCTGAGGTAATTGTTGATTTGCATCAGCTGTTCGGGAGTGCTTATCCTGTAAGGATTGGCCGTTGTGCCTACACCGCTATTGAAGATGCTGACTTGGTTTGCCATAATATCAATTAAGCGGTCGCTTCCCACAGTGAACGCTTCGTTTGTCAATATTGTATTGTAAGAGCTCAGTATATTGTTGATGATCTGCGAATTTGCGGCAACGCCGTAAGCGTCGTTAAGTTTAACAGAGTTGGCGTAAAGCTTATCCGTTGCGCCGGTGGTGTTATTGATTGTAGAGGCAATAACCACTCCGGCGAATATGCCCGCTTGTCCCCTGTCGCTA
>JBMNTS010000002.1:0-77743 GCA_050945855.1 Christensenellales bacterium
CGAAAAAGAAGACCAGGATAACAATCCCACCGAAAGGAATCCGGATCTCTTGAACGATAATACTTTGATAATCCAAGGCTTGCCTATGGAAGGCGCAAAGATTTTCGCGTATACCCAAGACGTGGATATACTTATCAAATAACAAATAATACTAATTGAAGGAGAATATAAAATGAACAAAAAACTATTAAGCGTATTGACTTTAATTATGGCGATTGTATTGGTGCTTTCTCTTGCGGCATGCAACAAAGACAAGGGTACCGATGATGAGCTTGAGCCCCCTGAGGTAATCAGACCGGTGCCGGCACCCGCAGGCTACGACCACACTATAAATTTTGTATGCGGTTATGCAAGAGATATCGACTACCAGCCCTTAGCAGAAACGGATATCTTTTTTGGCGAAGACAACGAGCTCGCGGCAAAAACGGATGAAAACGGTTACTTCGAGTTTTATTTTGCGGACCCCGATAAACTGACAGCGGAAAATCAAATGGATTACCTGTCGCTGGGAGCGGAATACAAATGTTTAACAATGGTAAAATCATATTTGGTATTGAGTGAGGATGAGCAAACGAATAATATCGTATGCTTTGTTGTAGCCGCCGACGCGGATTCCGAAATAAATCTGCAACAGGTTGTGCTGGTAAGGGACCCCGGCGAAGACGGCGGTCGCGCGGATATGTCCATTGATATCAGAATCGGCACAGATAATGTGATTCTGCCCGCGGGATATATACACCGCGGAGCAGCATTTTCTGAGCAAACCTTGACATCAAACGATGAGTATTCGCTTTACGGCGCTAAAGTAAAAATTAACGGCAACTATGTAACCGAAAGCGACAGCTTCGGTTGTCATTTTGATTTTCTTATCAAAGGTATGATACTTGAATTCGAATACGAGGGCTTTGTCTTTGAAGAAAGCAGAGATAACAATAATAATATAATGGTTAAAGGAAATAACCGATTCGAAATTCTGGGTTTACATGCGGAAGGAGCAAAAATTATCGCGGAAACGCAAGACCTTGATATTATTAATAATACCTATGGCCAATAGCATCTCTTTTGCGTAATGAGGCAGTTAATAAACAAAAAAATTGTTAAAATTTTGGCCTTGTTTGCCATAGTTCTTTTACTGTTCGCTCTTTCGGCATGCAACAAAGGCGCGGACAGTAATCAGGAAGAACAGCAAGACACACAACAAGAGCAAACCGGCGACAATAATCAGCAACAAGAGGAAGAGCAAAAAATATGCCCTGTCGCCGGCACCATACACAATATGCCAATAAGTCATTTATACGGAGTAGTCAGAGACGTGGAATACCGAACAATTTCCGACGTGGATATATACTTCGGAGAGGAAAACGTATGGATGCAGAAGACGGACGAAAACGGTAGATTTGAATTCTTTTTCCTTGACCCGTTAAGATTGGTCGCGCAGAATAAAGCGGATTATTTGTCTTTGGATTCCGAATTGTTCGATTACAGGCTGATAATCAAATACGCTTTCAGTAAATCCGCAGAATCAATGACGTATGATATTGAATGTATTATAGTTGTGAACAATAAAGAGAATAACGGCAACAATCTGGAAAAAATATTGATGCGTCCTCTGGAAAATGAAAATGAAAAGCGGGAAGAAATATTTTTTGATTTAAGAATCGGCACACCGGGGGTAAAACTGCCCCAAGGATACTTGCACCGCGGCGAGCCGGTCACCGATACGGTAACTCAGAGTGAGCGCGATTACGCTCTTGCCGGAGCAAAGGTCTACATCAATGATTGCGAAGAGCCTGCAGTAATAAGCGACGATTGGGGCATAAGCCTTGATTATATCGTTGCGGGAACAAGATTGAGGATAGAGTATTCCGGTTTTACCTTCGGCATAAGCGCCCGGGAGCCTGAGGAAGGGGAGACCAGGGTTGTCGAGCCCGCGCAGGACGGGCATACCTTTACCATCAACGCTTTACCCGGAGTTGGCTGCAAGATATTTGCCGACACCGATGACCTCGATGTTTTATTAAATAACAATTAAATACACGGGCTGATCCGACCAAGGGACGCTTGACTGCGTCCCTTTTTTAATTCCGCAATTGATTAATGCGTAAATTAATGTTATAATTACGTCACAAAATAATAACAAATGGAGAATATAATGACCGAAGATAACAAAACAAATAATTCTGTTCTGTCCGAAAAAGAAAAAAAATCTTCCGAAGAGCAAATCAATAAAGAGAATATGATTTTCAGAGAAAAAATCAAATCTTATTTTATTATCGGGCTTATTGTGTTTTTTTGTTTGAATATACTATCCGTTTTCTTTATATGGATTTACGCCGAAAGCGTTGCAAGGAAAGAGAATATAGCGACATACAACAGGTTTATAGAGCATTTTAACGAGAGTTTGCGTGAGCAAATGAAAGAGGAGATACTGAAGCAAAACGCAAAACAGCATTATATTCCGGACGATTATGTTTCCATAAGTCAGCACGCATACAGGGAAGGAAGAGCTTCGGTGGTGGAAATAGCAAGCGAAGGAACGGCGGGCTCCGCGGGCGGCACCCGCAGAACTACGGGCGTAATATTAAACGAGCAAGGATACATCCTTACCAACGCGCACGCGGTAATCAGAAATTTCCCCACTGAAACCTATCCCGTGGATGAAGAAACCTTTGATATATACGATAGTATTACATGTACTGTATATCAAAAAGGCGAATATGATTTAGAAGTTATTGCTTTTGATGTTTATTCCGACCTTGCCTTGATGAAAATCGTTAATCCGCCCGATGGTCTTAAACCTGTCACCTTCGGGAACTCCGATTATGTGAGCATTGGCGAGGACGCCGCGGTGCTGGGCAATCCCTGGGGTCTGGGAATAAGCGTGATTTCAGGAACAATCGCCAACAATAAGTCCTATGTGGTGCCCGCCTCGGAGCCCGAGATAACTGTGGATATGCTTCAGCTTAATATCGCTTTGATAGAGGGCAATTCGGGCGCGCCCGTATTAAACTTTTACGCGGAAATGATAGGCCTTGTCAGCTTCCAGATATCAAAGGGAGGGATTGCCAGCATAGGCTTTGCGGTCAGCGTCAACGAAATTAAGGCATATATAGATAAAATAAACGACGAAAAGGATCTTGACATACAATATAAATTATCGGAAAATATTTGAGAATAAGCCTGATGCGCCCCAAAAGCGGAATATAAACGATATTATTTTAAGGGGGAAAAATGAAAAAATCGGCGCGTCTTGATTGTTTTATTTGGCATATTATCTCTTATCGGTTTGTCATTAGTCGTGGGGTTTGTGGTTATAACAGCAGGCTTTGTTGCAAACCGAAAAAAAAGGAGAAGAGCGGACATCTCTTCTTAGCCTGTACCCTCACTCTTTCTCTATTAATATCGTCTTAAAATTCTTATAACTCACCTGACCGCAAGCGCCTCCGGGTATCCTTTTGACGTGTTTTTTCAGACACCATACCACCTCGCACTTGCCCTCCGCGCCGCTGTAGCGCGCGGCTGTTCTTGCGCCCTCTTCCAATACGCTTTGGGGAATATCGCCGCCCTTAATTATTACATGCGCTCCAGGATACTCTTTTGCGTGCAGCCAGATATCGTTGTGAGAGGCGATGTCAAAGGTCACCGTTTCGTTTTGCTTATTGTTTTTGCCGTAGTAAATCTCATATCCCTCAAAAACTACCTTTTCGGGCATTGCCGGTCTTTGTTTAGCTTTTGCCGCTTTTTGGGGAGCGGTAAGCTCCGCCAGTTCCTGAGCTATCTGAGAAAACTCCTGTTTTGTGGAGCAGATATTAATCGCGTTTTCTATACTTTGCAGATATTGAGCGAACTCTTCCCCCTCTTTTAGCATTACTGTTGAAATTTGCCGGGCGCGTTTTAGCTTGCCGTATTGCTTGAAATACCTATCCGCGTTTTTTTGAGGCGAAATGCTGCGGTCAAGGGGTATTGTCACCTCTTTTTCTTCCGCATAATCATAAACTACGGCAAAATCCCTATTGCCATTAAGGTTATGCAGATTGGCGATAAGCATCTCGCCGCATCTTTTGTACTCATCCATTTTTTCGCATTCTTTCAGCCTTTCTTTTGCGGCAGTAATGCGCCTGTCGTTTTTGTCTTTCAGCCGCTTGAGAGCGCGCCTTAACTCTTTGGTGTCCCGCTCTTTCCTTTCCAGCGCTGCCTTCGCGGAAAACACCCATTCAAAGGCGGCGTTTAAATCCGCAACGGGCGCAAACTCGCTTCCCATGCTCAGATAAGGGCAGATAAAGGCATCGCGCGCCTGTCCTTTATCGTCAAGCGAAACGCAAGGGGCGTAATCGGGAGAGGCGCAAATATTATAAAAGCCCGCTAATATAAAAGGGATATCCTCTCTGCTTTTTGCTCTGAAAAGCGCCTCTTTTGCCGTTTCCTTGGCAATGCCGGATATTCTTCCTATCAGCCCGTTGGCGTTAAGCTCTCCCCGCTCTTCCGCCTCCGCTACCGCACGGGCAAGAGCGGGGATATCGTCGGGAGCGGCTTTTTTCTGCATTTGAGGGGCATATTTTACTCCCGGTAATATCGGGCGCAAAGCGGAGTCGTCAAAAGAAACGCGCTTAACGGCGTCCATTATGACCTGCTCCGAATTAACCAATATGATATTGGAGTACCGCCCCATAAGCTCGGCGTAAAGATAAAAATGCCCGATATCTCTTAGTTCGGAAAAAGAGGCTATGGTTATCTTAATTATCCTGTCTTTGTTGACAAGCTCTATTTTTTCTATTTTGCCTCCGCCTATATGCTTTCTTAACAGCATCTGAAAGGGACGGGCGGCAAGTTCGCCTTCCTTTTTTTCGCTCGTTAAATAAATGCGGGGCATTGAAGGGTTCGCGCTTATCGCAAGCCTTTCTCCGCTCCGCATTACTATTACTATTTCCGAATCTTCACTCTGGTATATTTTTGAAATGCGCTTGTCCTTCAGCTTGGCGTGCAATTCCTGAGCCAGCGCATGCAGCGTAATCGCATCGCGAGGCATTTTATTCCTCTACGCGGATAACCGCCTCTACTTTCTCCACTACCTCCAACTTGCCCATATTGGCTATCGCCTTTTTCATAAGGCTTTCCTTGGTTTTGTGTATAAAGAAAATCAAGGACGCTTTGCCCGCCAGCGGCTTTTGGTGCATGCTGGAAATAGAAATGCCGTACCTTGCAAAGACCGCGCTGATTTTAGCCAGTACGCCGGGGCGGTCCAATACCTGCATCCTTACGTAATATTCCGTTTCAAAATCTTTTTTGATTGCAGGGCTATCGCCTGCCACGTTAAGGAAATGATGTTTGTGGCAAGCGGCTTGCGCGCATACCACTATATCCGACACAATGGCGCTGCCCGTGGGCAAATCGCCCGCGCCCCTGCCGTATAACATAATATCCCCTACGTTGTTGCCTAAGATATGGACGGCGTTAAAACTCCCCTTTACGCCGGAAAGCGGATGCGTGTCGCGGATAAAAGCGGGATGCACTCTTACCTCTATGCTGTCCGGGGATTTTTTGCCTATCGCCAACAGCTTGAGGGTATATCCGAAATCTTTGCCGTTTTCGATATCCTCGCGCTGGATATTGCTGATGCCTTCGCGGTAAATTTTATCCACAGGCACTTTTGTGTGAAACGCCAGAGTGGATAATATGCTCAGCTTGTACATAGCGTCGTATCCGTCAACGTCCGCGGAAGGGTTTGCCTCCGCATAGCCTAATGCCTGCGCCTCCTTGAGCACGTCCTGATATTCCAGTCCTTCGTCCGCCATTTTAGACAAAATGTAATTGGTGGTGCCGTTTACTATGCCCATAACGGACAATATCCTGTTGCCCTGCATGCTTTCGGTAAGCGTGCGTATTACGGGCACGCCGCCCGCCGTGGTAGCCTCAAAATACAGCCCCGCTTTGCCTTTTATCGCCGCTTTTTCCAACTCCGCGGCATGCTTGGAGAACATCTCTTTATTAGCGGTTACAATGCTCTTGCCCGCAAGCAGACACTTGATTAAATAAGAGCGCGCGGGCTCTATGCCGCCGAACGCTTCCGCCACTATGCTTATGCGCTCGTCGTTGATAACGTCGTCTATATTCGCGGAAACTATATCGGGGTTGCCGCCCAGTGCCGCCATCCTTTCTTTACGTAAATCTATTACCCGCAATACCTCGATGTCGATGCCGTAATTTTCCTTTATGCTTTCGCGGTTTTCCTGGAGTATTCTGTAAGTGCCGCCGCCCACGGTGCCTATGCCCAACAACGCTACGCCTATTTTTTTCATTCTCTCCTCCTCTAGCCCTCTTTTCTTTGGTTCAACTTGTACAACAGCGCAAGTCCTTTAATGGATAACGCCCTGTCCACTATATCTATGGGATTGTGTTTCTGGCTGGTAACAAGTTCGCTCAAGCCTCCGGTGGCTATTACCTTAACCGGGCGGGCAAGCTCGCTTTTCATAGCGTTGATAACGCCTTCCACCAATCCCTTAAAGCCTATTACGATACCGCTCTGCATATTGGTAATCGTAGTGCGCGCAATAGAAAACTCGGGGACGGCAAGCTCCACCCTGGGCAGTTTTGCCGCCGTGTTTACCAGCGCTTCCGCGGCAAGCTTCAAGCCCGGAGCTATCGCTCCGCCCAGGAAAACGCCGTTTTCGTCCAGCACGTTAAAAGTGGTGGCGGTGCCGAAATCCACTATAATGCAAGGACCGCCGTAAATGGTATAGGCCGCCTCCGAGCATATTATCCTGTCCGCGCCCACTTCCTCCTTATTGACAAGGTCAAAGTTGACAGTCATATTGATATAGGCGTCTACCGTAATCGGCTTAATGCCGATGTAATAAGTGCACATATGCTCCATTGTGTAATTCATACTGGGTACCACGGAGCTCATAATCACGCCTTTGATATCGCTGAACTCATAACCTTTGGATTCCAGCAAATCAAGAAGTATCATACCGAACTCGTCCGCGGTTTTTCTGTTGTCCGTAGCGATGCGCCAGGTAAACAAAGTACTCTCGGAATTGGCAAGACCCAGTTTAATATTGGTATTGCCTATATCAATCAGTAAATTCATTTTTTGCTTTCTCCTTTGGACTACAATAACAAATTTGGTTAAAAATGTCAATCATTTGGCATTTAAAGAGGCTTGCGGCTTAGGCTCTATCATATACCGCGTATATGTTTACTATATTATCTATGAGGCGTTTATGCACCAATTATTTAACCTTTTTACGGATTTTATTCTGCGCTTGTTCGGCAACAATTATTTGTCCGTGATACTGCTCTCTTTTGTGCCGCTTATTGAATCGGCGGGAGCGGTACCCATTGCTCTCAACCTGGGGCTTAATCCTTTGGAAAGCATCTTTTTTTCCTCAATAGGGGCGGTGATTATCTGCCCTATGATATACCTTGTGCTGGAACCTGCGATTAAATGGATGAAGAGCACGAATATCTTTAGAAAATTCGCGGAAAAGACGGAGGAAAACATTAAAAATCAAGCGCTGGAGCTGCAAAGAAAGGCGGAGGGTAAAAGAAAGGATGCGGCAAGAAAGCTGCTGCTGCTTTTTCTGTTTGTGCTTACGCCCATGCCCTTTTCCGGACTGTGGACGGGCAGCGCCGTCGCCATATTTTTGTCCCTGCCCGCGAAAAGCGCGGTAACCACGCTTATCGCCGCCAATTTCGCGTCCAGCTCTATGGTGTGCCTTGCCTCTTTAGCCCTAGGCAAGCACAGCTATTTTGTTTTTTTGATATTGGTTATTCTGATTGCCGTATCCTTTCTGACCGTTGCCATAAGAATGATAAAAAACTATACAAAAAAAGCCTGAGATTGCCGTGGCTTTAACCTAAGGATTATTAAACCCGCTCTTGTAGCAGGTGGGTGAACTGTCGTACGCTCAACCTTCCCCTGGCGTTCCTGAGAACGGGGGCATGGCATCACTTTCGAACGCGTAAACCCTAATAATATTCTGCGGTTAAAAATCATCTTAGTGGCCACGAACATCTAAGGCTATACTTAATATTACCATAAAAACGCCGAAATTTCAATAGAGGCAAAAATATTAAGGGTTACAAATTTTGCTAAAAGGGGAGGTCTTTATATCGTCCAATATCTTTTGCACAAGGATATGCGCGGGGTTAAAGCCGTAACATTCCTCCACGCCTTTAAAATACGCGTTGCCGTTTATTTCTATCAGCATAGGGTTTTCCGAATCAAAAAAATCCACTCCGCAATAAAACAGACCGCAAGCTTCGGCTATTTTTCGGGCGGCGGCATAAAAGTGCGCGGGCGGCGTATGAGCGGAGCATACTCCCCCCCTCTCCTTATTGCTTCTGAAATCAAGGGCGTTGGCATATTTTAGGAAGCATATTACTTCTCCGCCTATTACGACAGCCCTTATGCTCCTCCCCACGCTCTCGCCGATAAATTGCTGCAATATGTATCTCTTTTCAAAATACTGACGGTCCAGTTGTATCAACTCACTCCGGGAGGACACCATATACACGTCTTTTCCCAGTGAACTTTTGTCCGCCTTCAGCACTAAGGGATAGCCCAATTTTTGCTCAATAAGAGAAAAAAAGCCCTCCTCCGGCGGGGCATAAGAATAACGCAAAGGAGAAAGCACGCTTGCGGGCATATCCGCTATGCCCCGGCAAGCAAGATAAGAGGCTATTTTGCTGTCCGCGGCAAGAATTGCCTGCGGAGAATTGTATACCTTGATTCCGCTCTGCTCTATTGCGCAGGCGGCATAATAATCCTTATCGCAAAAAATGCAAAAATCAGCTTTGGTTTTTTGGGATAAAAAATCGGTTAAGCTGTTAAAAACCAGATAGTCAATGCCTTTGCCGACCAAAGCGTTTATGATACTCGCTCTCTGGTGAAGGGAACTTGCCGAACTGTAATAAGCGTTTTCATATATTAACGCAAGCATTATTTACTGTATTTTAGACCGCAGTTGAGAATTTTGGGGCCCGTCTTTGTATAGCTGGATAAATACACGCTGTCGTTAAGGTTGCCTATATTCGCCATTTCCATTCTCAGATAGTTATCGTAAAAACCTTCGTTGACTACGGGCACGAACTGATACCTGTGCGAAGGCTGCTTTACCGTGATATCCAGAGAGCTTATGTTATTGTTATTGTAAGCCTTATCTTTCAATTCCAGTTTATAAAAACCGGATTCGTCCGTGGTGATTGTAATCGCGGGATAGCCGTCTTTATAATTCACGGTAATTTCCACATTGGGAACAAAGGCGCCGAAGCCGTCGTCTATCTTTTGATTGCTGTTTTCGTCAAGGAAAACGTATCCGCAAATAAACGGCGTTTCTATATCGCTCTTTTGATAATTCTCGGACTGGAATTTCGTCAGCACGTAAGGCGCGCTCTCCCCGTCCACGGGCTGGGAGTATTGACCGAATTTATGACCCACAACCGCTTTGATGTAAGTGGTGGGAGTCCACGCGCTAAGACCGTAGACAAGCGAATTTCTGTCCGAAGTTTGGTAATAATCGTCAAGAATGGGATAAGTAATGTCCTTTCTTATATTGCTGTCCGAATCAGAACCCAGCGTCCTGTCGCTGCCGTTCATGGAATAAAGATACCAGTCCAGGCTTATCCTGTTTTGCGCAAGATAATATTCGCTGAAGCGCGAAGAGTAGCTTTGCCTGAAATCCAGGCTTGCGGTATTTGACAATATTGTGGAGTGCAGCGATATATCCGCTTCCGAATAAGGCTCTCCGTAGGAGTCGGAATAATCGGGGTCGCTTTCGATATATTCAAAAATCATACCCTTAGCATTTAAGGCGGCTATGCTTTTGGAGGCGTATTCCAGCGGAGTGGCAATCTGCTTGTCCGCCACCGGGTATCCCTCCCATCCTTTCCAGTCAATGGCAATATCCGCGCGTTCGTTGGAAAAGTAAGGGTCGCATAAAGTGACGCGTCTGGGCAGGAATTTGCCGTCAATCTGTCCCGCGGCGTAATAATTGTGCAAATATTCGGCGGCGGAAAGAGCAAAAGCGGCTCCCGCGCCGTTGCCGACAAACCTTATTTCGCTGCCGCGCAAGGGCTTGTCCGCCATATACGCCAAATACCTTGCCGCAAACACTTCGGTAAGGCTGTGGCTGAGCTTAGACGCCTCGCGGGTAATTGTCTGACCCTCGTTTTTGTAGCTAAGATAATCGTTGTTGAATATTTTCGCATATACGTTGGACACAAGGTCGTCCGCGAATTGCTCATAATGGAAAATGCCTACGTTGAAACCCGCTTTTTCCCAGTAATAAGCCAAATCCCTCAGATTGGAAAGATTGCGGTCGGTAAACCTCTTATAGTTTTCGGAAATTATATCGTCGGGGTATTCCTCCGCGGGCAGGGCGAAAGTGGCGGAGTCGTCCGCGCCGTTGGGCATTTCGCCGTGAAAATAAATTAAGGTGGAACGGGTGGCGTAATATGTTCCGCCCAGCCACTCTATATCCAGTTGTCCCTCTCTTAAAGCGGGAAAAGTAATATCGTTAAGTGTAACGGACTTAGGAGGCTCGGGAAGCTTTTCGTTGCATCCCGCCGCAAAGAGAGCGATTGCACTAAGCGTTGCGGCTAAAATAACGATTACGGCTATTCTGTTGATTTTTCGCATATTTCTTAATTACGAAAAGCGCGACTTGCGCTTTTGCGTTTATTTTATTTTGCGTATTCCACGTAACGCAATTCACGTATTACGTTGACTTTTATTTGTCCCGGGTACTCAAGCTCACTCTCCAGCTTTTTGGCTATATCCTTTGCCAAAAATGAGGTGGCCGAATCGTCCATTACCTCGGGTTTAACAATAACCCTGATTTCCCTGCCTGCCTGAATAGCGTAAGATTGCTCCACGCCGGTAAAGGAATTGGCAAGCGTTTCCAGTTTTTCCAACCGCTTTACGTAACTCTCGATAGATTCCCTTCTCGCTCCCGGTCTTGCGCCGCTGATGGCGTCCGCCGCCTGAACTATTATCGCTTCCAGCGTCTGCGGCTCCACGTCGCCGTGGTGAGCTTCTATGGCGTGCACGATATTTTCTTTTTCTTTATATTTGCGAGCAAGCTCCACGCCTATCTGGATATGAGTGCCCTCGTACTCGTGGTCCACAGCTTTTCCTAAGTCGTGCAGCAATCCCGCGCGTTTGGCGACCTTTACGTCCGCTCCCAATTCCGCGGCCATTAATCCTGCAAGGTAAGACACCTCCAGCGAATGCTTAAGCACGTTTTGACCGTAGCTGGTGCGGTATTTCATTCTGCCCAGCAGTTTTATGATTTCGGGGTGAATGCCGAAAAGCCCCGCATCGAATACGGCGGCGTTGCCTGCTTCTCTGATTTCCTGATTGATATCTCTTTTGACTCTGGTCGCTACCTCTTCTATCCTGCCCGGGTGTATGCGCCCGTCCGCGACCAGCTTTTGCAAGGTTTGACGCGCAATCTCACGCCTGACGGGGTCAAAACTCGTCAGCGTAACCACATCCGGAGTGTCGTCTATAATAATATCCACGCCGGTGCAGCTTTCAAGAGCCTTAATATTGCGGCCCACTCTGCCTATTATGCGGCCCTTCATTTCGTCGCTGGGCAGTTCCACCACGGATACGGTGGTCTCCGCGGCGTGGTCCACGGCACACCTTTGAATGGCCATTGAAATAATCTCTTTTGCTTTCTTTTCCGCGTTTTCCCTAGCGTCGTCCTCTATTTCTTTGGCGATAACGGCAGCGTCCTTGCGTGCCTCGTCGGTAATCTGCAGAATAAGCAATTCCTTTGCTTCCGTCCTTGTAAGACCGCTGACCTTTTCCAACTCCGCCAGTTTTTTGGCGTCATATTCCGCAAGTTTTATTTCCAACTCGTCCAGTTCGGACTTCTTCTGAACCAATTCCTCTTTCAGGCTTTCGATTTGTTCGTTTTTCTTGTCCAGAAGCTGTTCCTTCTTGGTCAGTGCGTCTTCTCTCTGATTTAGTCTGTTTACCTCTTTTTTTATCTCGTTTCTTTGGTTTCTTGACTCCTGTTCAAATTCGTTACGGAGTCTTATTTGCTCCTCTTTTGCCTCTAAAAGCGCTTCTTTCCTTAATGATTTTGCTTCGATGCGCGCTTCCTCGAGTATTTTAGCTGACTCTGTTTTAGCCATTCCTATTTTATTGATAATTATTTTTTTATAAATAAGTATCCCTGCGAAGCCCCCTAAAGCGAGAGCCGGCAGGATAAGGATGTACCCAAGCAAAGTCCCAATGCCAAGCATTGTAAGACTGCTAAACATCATAACCTCCTATTAAATTGTGAATTTACAGTATGATAAGGGCGTAATGCCTATATTATCCTATATAAAAAGAGTATAACCCATTAAGCTGTTTTTGTCAACAAATTGCTTATTGTTTTACCTTGACGCCCAAGGCATGCCTTAAACGAAAATAAAGGCTTCAGACGGCAAAGTTTTTGCGCGTGCTTTCTTCGATTTCCGCTGCTATATCGGGGTTTTCGCTTAAAAATTGTATGGCGCGCTCTCTGCCCTGACCGATTTTCTCGTCCTTGTAGCTGTACCAAGAGCCCGCTTTTACAACTATTCCCTGTTCGGCGGCAACATCTAGGATGCAGCCGTAAGTGGAGATTCCCTTACCGTAAATAATATCGAATTCCGCTATCTTGAAAGGTGCTGCAAGCTTGTTTTTAATGACTCTGATGCGGGTGCGATTGCCTACGATGTCGTTGCCCGATTTGATGGAATCGATTTTACGCACGTCAAAGCGCATGCTGGAGTAAAACTTGAGCGCCTTGCCGCCCGGCGTCGTTTCCGGAGAGCCGAACAACACTCCAACTTTTTCCCTAAGCTGATTGATAAACACCACGCAGGTATTGCTTTTGTTGGTTATGCTGGCAAGCTTGCGCAAAGCCTGAGACATCAGCCTTGCCTGAAGACCGATAAAGCTGTCTCCCATTTCGCCGTCTATCTCCGCTTTGGGAGTGAGCGCGGCAACGGAATCTATCACCACCACATCCACGCCGCCCGACTTAATAAGCTGCTCGGCTATATCCAGCGCCTGCTCTCCGTTATCGGGCTGAGAAACGTATAAGTTTTTAAGGTTCACGCCCAGCTTTTCCGCATAGATAGGGTCAAGAGCGTGTTCGGCGTCGATAAACGCCGCTATCCCGTCCGCCTTTTGGGCTTGCGCAATTATGTGAAGAGCTACCGTGGTTTTGCCGCTGGATTCCGGACCGAATATTTCTATTATTCTTCCCCTGGGCACTCCTCCTATACCTGTTGCCAAATCCAGCACAAGGCACCCGGTGGGTATTATGTCCACCTTAACCTTGGTTTCCCCGTCCAACTTCATTATCGAGCCTTTTCCGAACTGCTTTTCTATGCTGTCTATAGCCGCTTTAAGCAGCTTCATTCTATCTTCGTTCATTACAATCTCCTTTTGTTTAATAATATTTCATAATGTGCATAAACGTCTTGTAAAGAGCGGTGTTGACGCTCTTTTCTCTAATCTCGTCCCTATCGCCGGAAAAGATATATTCAAAAACATCCTCCCCCAGATCGCTTGCCACCGCTATGTATACCAACCCTACCGGTTTTTGCAAACTGCCCCCTCCGGGGCCCGCAATCCCGGTAATTGATATCCCAATCTGCGCTTTATCCTCCAATACGCCGCGCGCCATTTCCATTGCCGCCTCCCTGGATACCGCGCCGTATCTGATAAGCGTATCCTTTTTTACCCCCAGCCTGATCTGCTTGGAAGAATTGGTGTAGGATACTATCCCCTCATAGAATATTTCGCTTGCGCCGGGTACCTGCGTTATTTTCGCGCTGAGCAATCCTCCCGTACAGCTTTCCGCTGTGGCTACGGTGAGATTGTTTTCGGACAAGAAATCCACCAAAGTCTTTTGCAGGCTTATATCCCCGGTATTGTAAATCCTCTCGTCCAATACCTGTTCCGCCTGCGCGATATCCTCTTGCTCGGCATCAAAAATACAAAGCCTTACGTCCAGATTATCCTCTTCCAATTCGTAATCCAACGCTCCGCCGAATTGGTCGTCCAGTATCTGCTCTATTTCCGTGGCATTGCCGTACAATTTAATTATCTTGTCCATAAGCAGCCCCTTTTGCCCTATGGCTTAAACCGTTTCGCCATGCAAATAAAAATCCGCATGAGTAATTTTGACCGAATAATAATTGCCAACCGATAAAGGCTTGTCCGAAGAAAAACGCACCTGCGGGTCGATATCCGGCGCCTGAAAATCGCATCTGCCGCTGAATTTTTGCAAGTCGTAGTCGATATCCTCGTATATTACCCGCAAAACTCTGCCTACGTATTTGGCGTTGTTTTTTGCTATCTTTTCAAGCTGCGCCTGCTCCAGTCCCTTTGCTCTTTGCAGCCTTACTCTTTGGGGCACCCGCGGGGAAAATCCGACCGCTTTTGTGCCTTCCTCTGGGCTGAAAGGGAAAAATCCCGCGTAATCCACAGGTCCTTCGCAAATAAATTTCTTTAACAGCTCAAATTCCTTTTGCCCTTCGCCGGGAAAGCCGGTAATAAAGGTGGAACGGATAACAAAATCTTCACTTTTTGCCTTAATGCCGTCCAACAGCGCGGAAATCTCTTTGCTTGTCGTCCTGCGGTTCATACGCTTCAATATCCCGTCGTCTATGTGCTGGAGCGGAATATCCAGGTATTTTGCCATGCTCTTACTTGACAGGATATAGTCAATCAGCTCATCGGTCACCATATCCGGATAAGCGTACATCAGCCTTATGCACTCGAAACCGATATCCTCAAGAGCGGACAACAAATCTATTATAGCATATTTCCCGTATAAATCATACCCGTAACGCAAGGTATCCTGCGCCACTATTATCAGCTCTTTTACTCCGGTTGAGTAAAGTTCGCTCGCTTCCTCCTCCAGCGCTTTTATAGGCTCGGAACGGTATCTGCCACGTATAGCGGGAATTGCGCAATAAGAGCAGCAGTTATTGCAGCCTTCCGCAATCTTTAGGTAAGCGTAATGCTCGGGCGTGGTAAGCAGTCTGCCTTTGCCGCCCTGCCACGCGCCCTCGGGGTTGATGATGCGTGGAGAAGAACTGATATTTTTGATAATGTCCGCTATATTCGCGTAGCCGCCCTGACCTACAAACACGCTTACCTCGGGCATTTCCTTTACAAGCTCGTCCGCGTACCTTTTGGCAAGACACCCCAGCACTACAATCTTTTTATTTAGCCCCGCGGTAGCCTCGGCGCACTCCATTATCGCCTCCAGACTTTCCCGCTTTGCCTCGTCAATAAAGGCGCAGGTATTGATCAGAATGATATCCGCGTCCGCGTAATTGTCCGCGAAAACGTGTCCCTCATTTTTAAGAGTATATAATATTTTTTCACTGTCCACCCTGTTTTTATCGCAACCCAGGGAAAGCATACCTATCTTTGCCATCAGTCGGAATACAGTTTGTTAAAATCGTCCATCGTTATTTTCACCGTGCGTTTATTGCCTGAATCGCTGCCCGAGATATATCCTCTTTGCTCCATTATGGTAGTCAGTTTTTTGGCTTTTGGGTACCCTATATTAAGCAAAGCCTGTATATCGCTTATGGATGTGGTGCCTTGCGGGATTATTACTTCCAGCGCGGTTTTTATCAGTTCCTCGGTGTTTTTTACATCCTTTTTTTCCTGCGGTCTCATGCTCTCATAGGCGGGTAGGATATCCTCCTCTTCAGCCTGTGAAAAGATACTGTTGTGAATATCGTCATCCCAGTGCGCGGGATTGTTTTCGCAAATATACCTTACCGCCTCCACCACTTCGCCAGTGGATACGTATACCCCCTGAAGTCTTACCGCGTCGCTGACCTGCGGGCTGTGGTAGAGCATATCGCCCTCGCCAAGCAAGCCCTCCGCGCCACGCCTGCCTAAAATAATATGGCTGTCCGTATGCGATTGCACGGTAAAAGCTATCTTGCACAAAATGTTACTGGTGATAAGCCTGGTCAGCACGTCGGCGGAAGGCCTCTGCGTTGCCAGGATAAGGTGTATGCCCGCCGCGCGCGCAAGCTGGGCAAGCCTTACTATATCGCTTTCCACTTTCTTGTTGACTATCATAAGGTCGGCAAGCTCGTCTATTATCAATACGATGCGCGGCATTTTGGGCACTCCCTTAAAGGGGGCGACGTCCTCGTTATAGCTGTTGATGTTGTTTACTCCGTTTTCCCTGAGCGTAATATATCTGCGCTCCATTTCCCTGACCAGCCATTTCAAGGCGTTCATGGCGTGACCCGGCTCGCAAACTGGGGATTTTACCAGCATGTGAGGCAGAGAATGAAAATGTTGCAAATCCACCCTTTTGGGGTCGATAAGCAGCAAGCGGACGTCCTCGGGAGAGTATTTGAAAATGATGCTGACAATAATGGAGTTGATGCATACGCTTTTGCCGCTGCCGGTAGCGCCCGCAATCAAAAGGTGAGGCATCTTTACAAGGTCAAGCACAAAAGGCTCCCTGTTGATTGTCACGCCTATCGCAAGCTCTATGCCCGTGCGGGGTATGGCGTATTGTTGAGATTGCAGCAGCGTGCGTATCCCCACAATATCCCTGACCTCGTTGGGCAAATCAATGCCGAATCTGTCCGTGCCGGGGATGGGCGCGATAATGCTGACTTTTTTTGCTTTAAGCCGCATTTCCAAATCGCTTTCTTTAGCGTTCAGCTTTTTTATTGACAAATTGCTTTTGGTAAACTTTAATTCGTATCTGGTAAAGGTAGGTCCTCTTGTCGCCGCCTTGACTTCGGAAGGAATCTGCAATTCCTCCAGCGCACGCTCCAGATTTTCCCGCGTTTGCTCGAAATTGGCGGGCATGCTCCCCCTTTCCGTATGTAGGCGGAATATGTCTATGCCGGGCGCTTTATAAGGTTTTTTAGCAAAAAAATCGTCCTCGTCTTCGTCCTCGTCGGCTATAAATCCGAAATGCTCTCTTTTTTCTTGCGGCTCACGGTTTTTTTCCGCCGCGCTCGCAAAGTCCGAACTCGGATAAACGGGGCTGAATTCCTTTTCCTGCTCCGCCCTCTCCTGCCTTCTTGCGGCAAGGCGCGCTTTGAAATCGTATGTCTTGTCCCGCTCCGCTTTTTCCTTTTCCGCTTCCGCTTTTCTTTGCCGCTCCAGATAATCCTCATAAATGCCGTTGCCTTTTACGGGCTGCGGGCGTATGGGGTGCGTGGGCTCATTTAATCCGAACACTTCCTCAATCTTTCGCTTTTTGGGTATTTCCGCCTTGGCTTTGTCCGGCGCGATGCCGAAAGCGGAAGAAAGCGGATTGGTGGGATACACATATTCGGGCACATAATCAGGCGATTGCTCTTGCGCTTTCTCTTCCTCTTCGGGCGGAATTTCCGCTATTCGCTCTTCATCATATTCTTGGACGGGGGTGGTCTTATGGCTTTTAGGCATTAAAAACAAAGGATAAAGCGCCGCAAGCCCCAGCCCCGCGGTCAAAAGGAATGACACCAGCACGGCGTAAGGATAGGAAAGCAGCATCAGCGGCAAAGAAAGGAGAGAAATCAGCACGCCGCCTACGGTTTCGGACTCAAAGGGACCGAAGATATAGGTGTTAAGACCGTCAACAATAAGCTGCTTGCAGAACATTATATGCAATGTGATAATAAAACTGAAAAACAAAGCGATAAGGATAATCGCCCGTATATGAGGGATATTGACCTTTTTGCCAATCAAAAGACCGATAAACAAAGCGGTCAGCCCCAATATGTAAGCGTATACGGCATACCCGAACACGCCTATGACAATGTTTTTTGTAAAGGGAAAAAGCAACAGCGAACTGAACACCGCAAGCAAAACCAGCCCTGCTGTATACATGGCTTTAGGCGATAATTTGTGGTTATCCTTCCCGCGCTGTTTCACTTTACTCTTTTGCCCCCTCAGGCGCGTAACCTTTCTTTTCGCTCAAGCCTTTCTGGCGGTCAAAATTTTCCTTATTCTTTTCTATGTACATCCGATACAGTTCCTCGCTGCTAAGTCCCGCTTTCAGGCACATACTCACAAAAAAATGCAGAATATCCACCAACTCTTCCCTGACCCTTACCGTGTCAATCTGCTTTTTGTTTTTCCACCATTTGAAATTGACCTCGTCAAGCAGTTCCGCAAGTTCGCTTACCATTGCGAGAGTCTCCTTTTGCAGCCACTCCTCCATGGAAATATTTTCCAATCCCCGCCCTGCGATAACCGAATTGTCGAACAATTGCTGCAATTCAAAAATAGTGTCCAGTTTGTCTTTTGCTCCGCCCATCTTTTGCTCCTAACTCTTAATCTCGGCAAGCAAATCCAAGTTTATGCTTTTGCCCACGCAGCTTGCGCTGACCTTGTCAAGGTCAAGAATGGTATTGATAAGTTCCGCGGTATCCTGCAAGGTGATTTGCTCTATTTCCGCAAGTTCTCTGTCCAGTTCGAAAAGGTCGTTTTTCATTATCAGGTTTCTGCCGTTGGTGCGCATAATGGAAGAGCTTGATTCCGCGCCCAATACCATTTTGCTTTTTAGCTGCGCTTTGCCCTTATTGAATTCCTTCTGCGTAATACCGCCGCTCTTTAATTCGCTTATAACTTTTTTGATGGCACCCAACGCCTTCTGCACATAATCCGGACTGGTGCCCAGATAAAGCACAAAGTAGCCGTCGTCCAGGTAATGAATGGGCAGAGTGTATACGGAATAAACAAGCCCCAGCTTTTCCCTTACTTCCTGAAACATCCTGCTGCTCATGCCGCCGCCTATTATACTGTTAAGCAGCATTAACGCCTTGCGCATGGGATGCCTTCCGCTGATACAGGGAAAACTGAAGGCTATATTTGCCTGCTCGGTGGGTTTTTCCTTGCAAATGCACTCGCTTACCAATTCCGCGGGGGGCAAAACTATTGATTTTTCGCCGTTAGGTTTGATTTTACCTTCAAAAAATTCCTTGACCAATTCCACTGCGGCGCTTTCGGAGATATTGCCCGTCATAACGATATAGGTATTGTCCGCGGTGTAAAAACGGGACATATAATCCTTTATCATTTTATAATTGATGGCGTTGACCGTCTCCGCGGTGCCGAGTATGGGCAAAGCCAGAGGACTGTCCTTAAAATGCGCTTTGCTTACAAGCTCAAAACATAAGTCCTCGCCGTTATCCTCGGTCATATTGATTTCCTCTACGATTACCCCTTTTTCCCTTTGCAGGTTTTCCTCGGTAAAGGTGGCGTTGAGATATATGTCGCTGAGGATATCTATGCATTGACGGGCGTATTCGTCGGTGGAAACGGTGTAATATGCGGTCATATTTTTGGAAGTGAAAGCATTGATGTTTGCTCCGATGCTCTCCATTTCGTCAGCTATATCATAGGCGTTGCGGGTAGCCGTGCCCTTAAAGACCATATGTTCGATAAGGTGGGAAATACCGTTGTTTTCGGGGGTTTCGTTTATGCTGCCCGTCTCTACGAAAACGCCTATGGAAAGAGAGCGCGTATTGCTCATCGGGGTTACTGCCAGGGTTAAGCCGCTATCAAATTTTATAATCTTATTCATATCGCTCCGTTATGCAAAATTTTCCATTGCCGTTATATCTTATTATATACCAAAAACAGCTTTTATACAAGCGGGCGCAAAAATTATTGCTCTTCCGACAGAGAGGAAAAAACCTTGCTGTGCGGGAATGGCAAAGGCAAAGGCTTAATTTACCGTGGGAGCAAGATTGGCGGTTAAATTTACGGCGGCAAAACCGTTTTGCTTATAATATGTGAGTATCAAAGGCAGAGCCTTAACAGTATGCTCTGTGGGATGCATAAGAATCAAATCGCCGTTTTCCACGTTTTGCGTGGCGCGCTTAAATATCAGGTTGTAATCTTTGTCCCGCCAGTCTATTGTGTCCTTGGACCACATAATGACCTTCATATTAAGCTGTTCGCAGACCTTTAGCATATTGGCGCCCAGCGCCCCGGAGGGCGGCGCAAAATAGCTGCAGTCAATGTCAAGAATCTCCTTAATCAGCTTGTTGGTCAGCGCGATTTCGTCATAATTTGCCTGCAAGCTTAAATCGGTGTGGTTTTTGTGCAAATATCCGTGATTGCCTATTTCATGGCCTCTGTTTTTGATTTCCTTTACCAGGCCTACTTCTTTCGCCGCCCAGGAGCCGCCGATAAAAAAGATGGTTTTTACCCCGTAAGTATCAAAAATATCCAGCATTTCTTCTATGTACTCGGTGCCCCAATAAACGTTGACCATAAGGGTCACCTGACGGTATTCCTTATTGCCTTTATAGATAGGCTGAAGCTTTTGAGCGCCGAAAACGCTTATGCTGCCGTCCATTGTGGTAAAGAATAACACGCAGATAACGGCAACCAATATAAAGTTGGCGACAATATCTATATACAGCCTGTCTTTTTTCATAATACCTCTCTGTAATATAAATCTTATTAAACAATCCAAGAAAATATGAAAATGGGGTATAATCGGCGGCGTTTTAGAGCAAATTATTTGACATAGCGACCGTTTTACCTTATTATATTATCATTATACTACCCGGAGGAACGTTATGCTAACAATGGAAAAACTTGTAGCTTTATGCAAAAACAGAGGCTTTATATTCAGCGGCAGCGAAATATACGGCGGCCTTGCCAATTCCTGGGATTACGGACCTTTGGGTGTGGAATTGAAAAACAATATCAAAAAGGCGTGGTGGAAAAAATTCGTGCAGGAATCCGCCCTTAACGTGGGTATGGACAGCGCAATACTTATGAACCCCTCGGTTTGGGCGGCAAGCGGCCACTTGGGCGGCTTTAGCGACCCGCTTATGGACTGCAGGGAGTGCAAAAGCAGGCACAGAGCGGATAATCTGATAGAGGATTACGCCAAAAAGCGCAATCTCACTTTGAACATCGCGGCTATGGATACCGCCCAGATGGAAGAATATATCGCCAAAGAAAACATTAAATGTCCCGTTTGCGGCAATTCCGACTTTACGGGTGTGCGTAAATTCAACCTGATGTTTAAGACTTTTCAGGGAGTAACAGAGGATAGCGCAAGCACCATTTATCTGAGACCGGAAACCGCGCAGGGCATATTTATCAATTTTGCCAACGTCGCCCGCTCGGTAAGAGCAAGAATACCTTTCGGCATAGCGCAAATAGGCAAAAGCTTCCGCAACGAGATTACGCCGGGCAACTTTATTTTCCGCACAAGGGAATTCGAGCAAATGGAATTGGAATTTTTCTGCAAGCCGGGCACGGATTTGGAATGGTTTGATTACTGGAAAGAATTTTGCAAAAACTGGCTGCTGGGATTGGGTATAAAGGCGGAAAATCTAAAGTTGCGCGACCACTCCAAAGAGGAACTCAGCCATTATTCCCGCGCCACCACGGACTTTGAATTTCTGTTCCCTTTCGGATGGGGTGAGCTGTGGGGAATAGCGGACAGAACGGACTTTGACCTAAAGGCGCATAGCGAGGCTTCGGGCAAAACGCTGGATTATACCGACCCCGTTACCGGGGAGAGATATATCCCTTACGTTATAGAGCCTTCTCTGGGCGCGGACAGAATGCTGCTGGCCGTGCTGTGCAACGCCTATGAGGAAGAGCAGTTGGAAAACGAAGAAGTACGCACCGTGCTGAAATTGCACTCCGCGCTCTCGCCTTATAAGGTGGCCGTATTGCCGCTGCAGAAAAATCTTAAAGAAAAAGCGTGGGAATTGTATTTACAATTAAGCAAAAAATTTACTGCCGCCTATGACGAATCGGGCAGCATAGGCAAACGCTACCGCAGGCAGGACGAAGCGGGCACTCCGTACGCCATTACCATAGATTTTGACACTCTTGAGGATAACACCGTTACAATAAGGGAGCGTGACTCCATGGCTCAGGTAAGACTGACCATTGACAATGCCGTAAAATATCTGGAGGAAAAACTGGCTTACTAGGCTTTCCCTCTGTCTTTATTGGCGGAAAATCTGCGGACTATACCTTCCACGTCAAGTATATCTCTGTACTTTCTCAGCGTTTTTAATTGGCAGTTCTGACCGTTCTCGGTAAAGTATTTTGCCTCTTCAAAGCTGTCGCCGTCCAAAGTCATTTTATAAATAATACAGATAATCTGAACCAGACAACTCTCGCTTTTGGGGCTGAAGCCTCCTTTAAGCGCGGACTTATACACGTCCTGGGCAATCTGGGCTATCAGTCCTCCGTCCACGGCGTAATCCTGCCGCAATATATGCATTACCGCCTGCTTATAATACTCCGTAAACTTTTCCCTGTCCTCTCTGTTTTCTATTTTCAGCCTGAAGGGAAGGTAAAGCCCGTTGTAAAGACCGTCTACCACTATCGCGCCCTCAAAATATTCCACTTCCTCGGGAGCATTGTCCAAAATGCTCTTAATAAGAGAGGTCTTTGCGTCCTCCCAGTACACCATATCGCTGATCAGCACAAGGTCTAATGCCTTTTTGAAAACGGGGTCCAGAATATTCCGCGCAAGCAGGTCAAAAAGCGGTTTTAAGATTTGAGGCTCCGAAAGTTTGGCAAGGCTTAGCACCTGCTCGTAAAATTCTTCCTCCTCAATACTGTAATATCCTTTTTGAGCAGCTTGTATCTTTTCGGTCAAAACAGTAACTTTTTGGCTTGCGAAATTGCCGGGAAGCTTTGTCAATATATTCTGATAATCCTTGATTTCACAATCGGACAGCAGCAATTCCATAACGGTAGGAGCGCAACTCCAGAGTCCGAAAAGGTCAGAGGCGCGCTTAAGATGGCGCATCGCCTCTTTCTTTCTGTTAAGCGCGAAAAGGGTAACGGCAAGCATCAACAGCCCCTCTTCCCTTATCCGGTTTTCCTCCACATATTTTTCCAATAGCTTTGCGCAAGGCTCAAAGGCGCCGTTAGCGAAAAATATCTCCGCTATGGTAAAAATCTCCTCGTATTCCGCTTCCGAAAGCAAAATCTCCAGCGCCTCCGTTGCCTTTTGCTTAATGATTTTCGCCATATCCTTATTGTTTATCTCATCATAGATGGAAGCGTATACGTTAAACATGCTTACGTTGCAGGGAGACAGATTGCTCAGTTTATCCGCGCAGGCAAGCGCGCCCTTGATGTCCTTGATAAAAAACATCGCGTTCATTCTCAACTCCAGCGTATCCAGATAGTATTTGCTGTCGGGAGGTATCATTTCGCTTGCCTTTATCGCGCCCATGTAATCCTGTTTATCCAACAGGGTAAGCATTTTTCCGAAATACGCCGCTTCCCTTTTATCTTTTACGTTGATAAAATTTTCTCTTTCCAGATCGACGATTTCCTCGAATTTATCGTAAGAGGGCAGCTCTTGCTCTTCGCCCGCCTCGTCCTGCGCCTTATCCATATCCTTGATAATCTGTTGAAGAAAACCCTTGTTCTCCTGAGTATCCTGCCCCGATTCTATGACTTTTTCTATTCCGCGTCTGAAATAGTGCTGAATCAGTTCGTCCCTGCCGAAACGAATAAAGTTGCCGGCTATGGATATGCTCTTGTCGGTGTCGAAAAACCTCTGTATAAAAAAATACAGTTCGTTGCTTTGAATCTCGTCGTCGTTAAGAGATAATATGTCCGCTTTTAACGAATAATAAAGCTCATTTTCCGGTTCGATGCGGATAGCTTCGTTGATGTTAAGCATAGCATCGTAAAACAGCAAATTCTCCTTTTGTTCTAGGGCAAGTTGAGCATAAAATTCAGCTGACCCCGGCATTTTTCTAATTCTCATTTTTCTTTCTCTTTTTAGGCAAAAATTATTCCTTATAAGCAAATACCAATAGCCTTTGACTGTTTTTCTTGTATGTGCTTAGCTTATCTCCGTCAAAAAAATCCACGCGAAAACCTATTTTCTTAAGTAGGGCGATAATATATTCGGTATCGTAAAAGTATTGCCTGCCTTTCTCCTCGCTGCGTATATAATTGTTCGCTCCCGTATGCTCGAATATTATAACCTCTCTGTCCGCGTATGCCTTTTTGGCGTTGTATTTTGTGGTATAAAGATAGGTCAACTCCTCTCTGTCCTCAAAGAATACCCCGTCGGAAAGTATATTTTCGGCTTTATATTTTGTGGAAAGGTCAAAAAACAACAGCCCGTTTTTCTTTAGCGCGTCAAAGGTCTTTTGTAAAAAGCTCTCTGCCCCTTGCGGCTTAAGGTAATTAAAGCCGTCGCACAGGGAAAACACAAAATCATAACTTCTGCCGTAATCGAATCTGTTAAGGTCTCCTGCCAAAAACGTAATATTCAAGCCCGCTTCCGCCGCTTTTTTTTCGGCAATATTTAACATATCCGGACAGATATCCATAGCGAATATTTCCGCGCCCGCCTGCGCCAGCATAACCGAAGCGGTGCCTGTGCCGCAGCACAATTCCATACCCCGTTTGCCGTCAAAGCAAAAGCATTCGCGCGCTTTTTCTATTATGCCCTTATAATTGAAATCATACATCAAGCTATCGTAAAAGCGGGCAAGCGCAGAATAAGGTTTCATTTTTTCTTTTTCTCTTTCGCCTTCTTTTTGCTCTTTTTGGTCAAAGCCTGATATATGGGTTGAACAATCTTTTCCGAATTGTAATCGGCATAAACGCTCCACGCCAAAGAGTAAAAACCCGGTCCGAACATAATCAAAGCCAGCAGCACCAGCGTTACAAGCAAGCCGCCGCTAAAAAGCAAAAACAAGGGGAGAAGCAATATCGCTACCATAAAGAAAGTGGGCAGAGGAACGGATATGCCTAACAGAAAAGCGTTTTTCAGATTCTGCAGAAAATTTAACTCCCTGTACATTGTAAGCATAGGCAATAGTTGCACTATACTCATAAGCGCAAGCCCGCTTATGAGTATGGAGAGAATAAAGCCCGCATAATCCCAAAACGTCGCACTGTCCAGCATGATATGCTCAATAAAATTAATGATAAGCTGACTGAAGCCCGCGACCATAGCCGCGATTGCCGCTGTAATAATCAGAGTATACTTGCCGTATTTTTTTACGCCGGCAAAAAACTCCTTGGCAATAAGCGGGATATCGTTGCCGTAGCTGTCCTTTTTGGACAACAGCTTTTCCTCCCATACCATTTTGCCTGCTAAGTGGAAAACGCCGGCAAGCCCTGCAAAGGTTATGGGTATGCAGGCGGCAATGGCCAAAAACATTATTCTGTATCCGAAAAGCAAATTGACCTGACCCTCCGTCAAACTGTTTGTTGCGGATATGCCGACGCCCGCTCCTGACAAAAAGTAAGGGATATTTTCAGAGCCTTGGATAAAATAGCTGAAACGCTCCATACCTACTGCCGTAAGCAGATACAGCAGGATTGCTATAATAGGCAAGGCAAAAAGCATAAAGAGCAGATTTGCCGTCAATAAATAGCTGCCGTTTTTTTTGAAAATATATTGGAAATATCTGAATCGCCCAATAGCCTGTTGTTCGGGGGCGCCCTCCGCTTTTGAAGTCGGCGCGAAAGTCATATACTTAAGTAAAGTCTTTACCTCCAGGTCTTTTGCGCTCATATAATTGTTACTTGCCATTATTCACTCCAAACATAAAATTTATATATGATATCATACAACAAATCTTAAAATAAATCAATTGCTTTATCGTTCCCTTTCGTTAATCCCCTATTATGTGTATCTTCCCTTCCTTTCCCCTTTCCTGCAAACAAGTCTAATCAAGATGTTTTTGTCATAACTTATTTATGGCGCAATGAAGGAGAAAGTAAAACAAAACCTAAAAATCAGTTCCACCTTTACCGCGGCTCTTGTGGGGGCGGGTTTTGCGTCGGGACAGGAGATAGCGCTGTTTTTCGGCGGCAAAAACATTGCTTCCGTAATTTTGGCGGCTGCTCTGATTGCGCTGTTCTGTTACGTTTTTTTGGAATTGGGAAGGCTAAGCGAAGGGAATGTCTTTGAGAGTATGGGACCTGTCTTTTCGCTGTGCTTTAATTATCTTGTCAAGCTGATAAACCTTATAATTTTAGCGGTAATGACAGCGGGCAGCGAATATATTATCAAAAATTCCTTAGGCTTTACGGGAGGGGGCGCGGTTTCGCTGATACTCTGCTGCGTTCTGGTTACAGAGGGAATGGAGAGCGTAAAAACGCTTAATATGCTTACGGTGCCTATTATGATAATACTTATTTCCGCCCTGCTTTTTACCGCGGGCGGGAAAATTATCCTTAGCGGGAAAACAGCTTTTTTCAATTCGCTTGCGTACGCGGGCATGAATATTATTACGGGCGGTTATCTCGTAGGCCTGATGGCAAAAGATATACACAAAAGCCAATGCCGAAATATCAGTCTGATTTGCTTTGGACAGGTATTAATATTGTTGATGTTTGTGTATGCGGCGGTCAACCTGTGCGAAGCGGGGACAATGCCGCTGCTGGCTCAGGCGTATAAATACCGTTTTGGATTTGCGGGCGTGGTAACGATATTTCTCGCGCTGTTTACAAGTATGGTTTCCGCGCTGGCGTCCTGCTCTCAAACAAAAACGCAATCCGTACTTGTTTATGCAGGTTTGGGATTCCTTTTTTCGCTATTCGGTTTCCACAACTTAGTAAACGCGACATACATGCCGATTGGCGGAGCGGGATTTGCTATTACTGCGTGCTGCTCTTTTTATTTGATTTGCTTATCTTTACGCAATCGCCGCCGACCAGACATATTACCTCGCTTTTGACCAGACCCATATCGCTTATCCTTTGCGGAGACAAAAAAGTCTTGCCGTCTATAAAATATCTTACCTCTCCCCCTCCGGGGTATTTTGCCAATACGCTCTCGATTTGCGCATATTTTTCTTTATCCGCGCCATCCAGCTTTATATATAATATTTTGTCCTCTTCTTCCGTTTGCGTCTTTTCCTCCGCCAGCCATTTTACTATTCTGCTGACAAAAACCGTCGCGCCTTTCTCCTCGTCCGTTTTAAGATTGCCTTCCACCAGCACCAGGGTGTCGTCGGCAAGAATATCGCGCGCTTCCTCCACCACGTGTCCGAAAAGCAGTATTTCCACGCTGTCGTAAAGGTCTTCCAGCAGCGCGGAAGCCATAAGCGTGCCTTTTTGCGTGCGCCTTATCTTGACCTGAGAGAGTATGCCTCCGAATCTCAGAGTTTTCTTGAAGTCGTAAATGGAAAGCTCCTCTTTTACCTTGTCCTCTTCCCGCTCTTCCTCCTGCTCGTCATTGTCCTGCTTTTGGAACTGGCGCAGCATCAGCGTGTTAAAATTAAAACTTTTAAATGCCTCCTCCAGCCCCGCAAGCGGATGTCCGCTCATATACATGCCCAAAACTTCTTTCTCTTTAAGCAACTTTTCGCGTTGCGGATACTCCTTAAGGTTGATATAAGCGTAATCCTTGGTGTCCTCTTGCCCCAAAAAGTCAAAAATGCTCATTTGATTGCTGTTTTGCATTTTGCGGACGCTTTCCTCGTTCTCAATTATTGCCTCGTAATTGGCAATAAGCGTGGCTCTGTTTTTGCCCAAAGAGTCAAACGCGCCGCCTAATATCAACGCCTGAATTACCCGCTTATTAAGCCCCAGTCCCGCTGTGCGCCTGGCAAAATCCACAAAGTCCACAAACTCGCCGTTAGCTTCTCTTTCCTCCAAAGACTTTTCTATGACCGCTATGCCTATCCCCTTTATGCAAGCCAGACCGTAGCGGATTGCGCCCCCCTCCGGAGTAAATTCCGCTCCGCTTTTGTTGATATCCGGAGGCAACAACTCTATCCCCATCAGCTTCAATATGCCCATATATTTTTTGGTGTCGTCCGTGTTATTAATTCTGTTATTAATAACGGCGGTCATAAATTCCACGGGGTAATAGCGCTTAAGATACGCAGTTTGGTATCCCAAATAAGCGTATGCGGCAGCATGAGATTTGTTAAACGCGTATCCGCCGAACTTTTTCATATCCTCGAAAACGCTGTCCGCAATCGCCCTGTCCACTCCTCTTTCCGCGCTGCGCTCGATAAACTTTGACTTTTCCTTAAACAGCGCGGCGACCTTTTTCTTGCTTATCATATACCTTAGCCGGTCCGCTTCCTGCATGCTGTAGCCCGCCATTGCGCGCGCTATCAGCATAGCCTGCTCCTGGTATATCATTACGCCGCTGGTGACGTTTAAGATAGGCTCCAGGCAAGGATGGGCGTAATTGATTTTGCCCGCTTTCCTGTTAGACAAATATAGAGGTATGTTGTCCATGGGACCGGGACGGTACAGGGAAATGCCCGCTATCAGATCTTCCATGTTCTGCGGCTGCAAATCCAACATAAACTTTTTCATGCCCCCGCCTTCAAGCTGGAATACCGCGTCCGTATCCCCTCTGGCAATCAACTCGAAAGTGCGGGCGTCCTCATAGCCCGTCTGCTCAAAATCTATCTTAATCTTATGCCGCTTATAAATATAGTCTACGGCTTTTCTGACATCGGTAAGCGTCCTTAGCCCCAAAAAATCCATTTTGAGCAGCCCCAACTGCTCAACTTCCTGCATGTTATACTGCGTGGTAACCTCGTCATTATTTAAGGCTAAGGGCACTACTTCCTGCGCGGGGTCCTTAAAGATAACAATACCCGCGGCGTGTATGCCGGGCTGACGGATAAGACCCTCCAGCTCTGCCGCGACGTTGAAAATCTTGCGGTACAATTCGTCCGAAGCGCACAGATTTATAAGCTCATTGTTTCTTAGCTCTGGCGGAGAGTCCGGATTGATCAAATCCTTAAGCTTGACGTTATTATTGTCTATCATTGCGGTAAGCTTGTTGCTTTCCTCAAAGGGGACGTCGTATATCCTTGCCACATCCTTGACCGCCTGTTTTTTAGCCAGCGTACCGAAGGTGATAATCTGGGCGATTTTGTCCTCGCCGTACAGTTTTTTTACGTATTCGATAACCTCGCCCCTGCGTTCCGCGCAAAAATCTATATCAAAATCGGGCATGGATACTCTGGACATATTCAAAAACCGCTCAAAAATCAGGTTATGCTTTATCGGGTCCACATCGGTAATTTTAAGCGCGTAAGCCACCAGCGAGCCCACGCCCGAACCTCTGCCCGGCCCTACGGGAATACCGTTGCTTTTGGCAAAATAAATAAAATCCCATACGATAAGGAAATAATCGGTGAAATTCATACCTATTATTACTTCAAGCTCCGCTTCCGCCCGTTCCGTATATTTGGCGTCCATGTTTTTGCCGTAACGCTGAGTCAGCCCTTCCCGGGTAAGCTTGCGTAGATAGTCCGCGGCGGTCATACCCTCGGGCACTTTGGTATATTGGGGGATTTTATAATCATGGAAAACAAATTCCACATCGCATTTTTCCGCGATTTCTACCGTATTCGTCAGCGCTTCTTCTATGTAATAAAATTGAGCGCGCATTTCCTCGTAATCCTTGAAGTAAAACTCGGCGCCTTCAAAGCGCATGCGCTTTTCGTCCGTAAATCTGGCGGCGGTCTGTATGCATAGAAGCACGTCGTGCATTTCGCTGTGCTCTTTTTTGAGATAATGCACGTCGTTAGTGGCGACAAGTTTGGCCCCTATCTCGCGCGCAAGTTTAATCAGCAGCGGATTGACCAGCCTCTGCTCTTCCAAATTATGGTCTTGCAATTCTATATAAAAATCTTCTTTGCCTATTATTGATTGCAATCTAAGAGCGTAGTTTTTCGCGTCCTCGTATCTGTTTTGCAACAAATAAGCAGATACCGCGCCCGCAAGACAGGCGGTCGTGCAGACAAGGCCTTGGCTGTGCTTGCTCAGAGCATCCAAATCAATTCGGGGCTTGTAATATCTGCCTTCCAAAAAGGCGATGGAATTCAGCTTGGCAAGATTATGATAGCCTTGCATATCTTTAGCTATTAGTATCAGATGGTAACAAGGATTTTCCTCGCTGCCTTGTTTGCCCTGCTTTACGCGCAAATCGTCGGCGCAATAAAATTCGCAGCCTATCAGCGGCTTTACCTTGGGGATTTTGCAATCCTTGCCCTTGTCGCACTTATCCGCTTTGGGGCAAAGTTCGGTATATTTGCACGGTTCGGCATAAAAGGAGGCGGTAAATTCCTCCTCCGAAAGCTCCTGCGGCTTTTTGCTGTCCGCGTTGCGCCCGTATACGGGATACTTCATACATTCCTGATAGAATTTAATCGCCCCGTACATATTGCCGTGGTCGGTGATTGCCAGCGCCCTGCTCCCTCTGTCCTTGGCAAGTTTTACTATGTCTTCGATTTTTGCCGCGCCGTCCAGCATGCTGAATTGGGTATGCACATGCAAATGAATAAATTCCGGCTCCGCCCTGCCCTCGTCTGCGGCGCACCGGCGCGCAAGCTCTCCCACGCTCAATATTTTAGTGTTTTTCTCCATTGTTATCTCTTTTCTCTATGCTAAAACGCGGCTAAAATGTCTTGCACCAATTCCGCTTTTTCATCCTCGTCCGAAAAATATATTTGGATTGCCTCATTGAATTTCATATTCAGACTCAGCAAGCCCATTATGCTTTTCCCGTTTACTCTTTTGTTGCCTTTGATAATAAATACGTCGCCGCAAGCCTTGCCCGCCAATCGGGCAATCACCGCGCACTCGTTAGTCTGCAACCCGTTTGGTTTTGTCACATTTACATCTTTTATCATCCCTCTTCCTCCATAAGGCTATCCGCAATTTTTGCAAGTCTGCGGAATCTATGGTTTAATCCGCTCTTGGAAATGGCATTGTCATGCGCCGCCAAAAGCTCTTCCAGATTCGCGTAAGGGTACTCCAGCCTGATTAGCGCCGTCTGCCTTAACTGCTCGTCCAGAGAATGCAGTCCGACCTTGTCTTTAATGAGATTGATTGCCTTAATTTGTCTTTCGCTTGCCCGCAGGCTTTTGTTTATGTTTGCTATGGTACAATTATATTGACGGTTTGTCAAGTTCCTTACCGAACGGGAAATAATAATCTCCTGCAGCGCCATGACCGCTTTGTCCGCCCCTATCCGCGCCAGAAAATCGCTGATGTTTTCGCTGCCTTTAATGTAAATGGCGCAATAATTCTTCCTTTCCGCCAAACCCGCGTTAATGCCCGCCTCGCACAACAATTCCAGCAAATCTTGCGCGACGGATAAGGAGGTGAGCCTAAGCTCAAGATGATAGCCTTGCTTTATTATCCCCTGATTTGTCTGCTCGCTTAAACTGTCTACTGCCGTAGGCGCGCTGAGTGTGCCGCAGGCTATATACACTCCTCTTAAATACGCCGCCCTGCAGCTGTCCTTTGCTCTTACGAAGGAGGGAATACGCAAGGCGGGAATACCGCCCTCCAGCAACCCCGCTTCCGTTAAAAACAGCTTTGCCTCCTCACCGCCAAGGGTGTAAGCGTACCCTGTTTTGTTGTTAAAACCGCCCGCTATAAAGCTGTTGATATTGACGCTGACCCCGTAAAACTTGCTTGTTATATCCGCGCATAAAAAAATCAGCTCCTTATGCAGGCTCTCCACCACCAAATCAAAACCCTTTGCCTGCGGCCGCAGGAAGCCTATGCCTCTCATTGCACCGGACAAAAAGGCCAGTCCTACCTCTTTGCCTTTATCCTTATGATTAAATGACAGGATTTCCTGCCTCGCAATTTCGCCCACGCTCATTTATACGCTGATATCTCCGATTATCTTAATTTCCCTTTGCAATTCAATTCCGTACGCTTGCAATACCTTGCTTTGTACCAATCCCATAAGCTCTATGTAATCGCTTGCGGTGCCCACTCCGGTGTTTACTATAAAGCCGGCGTGCTCATAACTTATCATAGCGCCCCCTACTCTCGTGCCTTTAAGCCCCAGCATATCTATCAGCCGTCCCGACCCTTCGCCCGCCGCGCGCTTGAAAGCGCACCCCAGCGAAGGCTTATCAGGATGCGCCGCTCTCCTTTTGGCTTTTGTCTGCTCTACCTTGTCCCGAATGCTTTTAGCCTCTCCCTTCTCCAGCTTCAGCTTAACCAGCAAAATCATTTCGCTCTCCTTAAAACAGGACTTCCTGTACGCAAAAGAGAGTTCGCTTTGGGAATATACCTTTATGTCGGCGTTATTCATATCAAAGCATACCGCCTCGCTCACTCTGTCGCCGATAACGCAGTTGTAAGCGCCCGCGTTCATATATACCGCGCCGCCTATGCTTGCGGGTATGCCCGCCAATGACTCTATGCCGGAAAGACTATGCATCAGGCAGACCTCGGTGAGCTTATCTATGCTTACTCCCGCGCCTAAGGTCAACTCCGTGCCGTCCGCCCTGATATAGTTAAGCCTGTCGCTTTTTATGCCCAGTCCGTTAAAACCGCGGTCGGAAACCAGGGTATTGCTTAGCCTGCCCATAAAAACATAAGGGAGTTCTTTTTGAGCGGCGTAAGCGGATAACAAGCAAAAATCCGCCAAATCCCGAGGGTAAGCCAGATGTTTTATTATTCCTCCCCCTTTGTAGGTGCTGAGGGCGGCGGCGTCTATATCCTCTTTGATTTCAAAATGCGCGGTGTCATTGGTAGATAACTTCCAATTAATTATACCATACCTCCCGAGGCTATTTCAATAATAAGCAATTTTTCAATTGACAAAAAAGCTAATCCGTACCGATTAGCGTGCAAATATTGCGCGGGGCTTGCCCCGCTTTAATCCTTATTATTATATGCCTTGGGAAAGCGGATTTTTACTTTTATCCTCTCATACGCTCATCAAGCAGCGCGGCGCAATTATGCCCGCCCCTTTTCAGCGCGAAATCCCGTACCGCGACTTCGATTATTATCGCAATGTTTCTGCCCTCCAGCACGGGAATAATCAATTTGGGTATCTTTACGCCCAAAATTTCTTCCTCTTTTAATTCCTTGCCTACCCGCTCATAGACTTTTTCCGAATCGTATTTTTCCAATTCGATTAACAGCTCTACCTGTTTTTGGTTGAGAATGGAGCCTACCCCGTATATAGCGCGCACGTCGATAATACCTACGCCTCTGATTTCCATCAGATGCCTGATTAATTCCGGAGCGGACCCTATTATTGCTTTATCTATATTTTTCAGCACGACAATGTCGTCGGTTACCAATCTGTGCCCTCTGTGGACCAACTCCAGCGCGGTTTCGCTCTTGCCTATGCCAGAATCGCCCGTAATCAATACTCCGGTGCCGAATACGTCCGCCAGAACGCCGTGCTTTTGCGTGGAGGTGGAGGGCGCCAGCAGTTCCGAAAGATAAAACAGCAGGCTGCCTACAAAATCCGAGGTTATCTTGTCCGTGGAATAAATGGGCTTATTATATTTTTGCGCAAACTCCCTCATTTCCGGCAGCGGCGTAAGCGAGCGGGATAAAATCAGGCAGGGTATATCCGTAGAAAAAAACTTGTCCAATACTTTTCGTCTTTTACCTCCTTCCAAGGACAATAAAAAACTCATTTCCGCCATACCGATGACCTGCACTCTGGACTGGGCAAAATAGTCCTCGTAGCCCGCGAAAAACAAACCGGGTCTGTTGACTCCGTTGGTGCACAGGGCAATACTTCCTCCCTTGCTTACCTCCGCTTTTAAATCCAGCGCTTTTATAAATGACGCTTCTTCAACCGGCCGCTCCTCCCGCTCTTCGCGGATTAGGGCAGTTCTGTCTAAAATATTATCTTCCATATTTCTTTCTTCGGATTTTACTCCTCAAGTCCGTATTTGTTTATTATATGCAGCACGCCGTCCTCATTATTGGAAGGCGCTATTACGTCAGCAAAACGTTTGGCGTATTCGGAGCCGTTGGCTACCACTACTCCCAGCCCCGCATATTTTATCATTTCCGCATCGTTGGAAGCGTCGCCGATACAAATTATCTCTTCCCTTTTGATGCCGTGCATTTTTGCCACCGTTTCCACCGCCTTGCCCTTGTTTATGTCGATATTAATCATTTCCACCAGCCATTTGAGCGATGTGTTAAACAGTATTTTGTCGCCGAAAATGGCTTTCATCTGCTCTATTATGCCCTGCACCTTTTGTGGCTCGGTCATTATCATCATTTTGATGGGGCTGAACTTGCGCTCTTTCAGGTATTTTGTAATGGGATACCCTAAAATAAGCGGGTCTTGGCAGGAATAGCTTTTGTAAATGTCCGTATAAGGAGTGTGCTGCGCCACTATAAACTTCTCAAAATCGTAAAGCTGATAATAGTGCCCCTCTTTCTCTATCCATTCCGCGGTTTTGAGCGCAATTTCGTGAGCGATGGGGCAGGTGGCGATTCTTTCTCCGCTCTCGATATCCTCTATAGACGCGCCCTGAAAGCCGATAACCTCGCCCTTAAGCCCAAGGTCTAAGCAATACGGGCGTATTGAGCAGGTCATGCGGCCGGTTGCGAACATAAACTTGCCGCCTTTGGCTACGTACTTCTTTACTCCCTCCGCAAGCTTGTCCGAATAAGTAAAATCATCTCTTATAAATGTGCCGTCAAAGTCCGAAACTATCATTTTGTATTTCATATTTTATCCTTTTCTCCGCCTCTATGATACCTTAGAAAAAAAAGATAATCAACAAAATACAAGGGATTTAATTATTTTTTAAATATTCCGCAATTGCCTTAGCCCTTTTCTCGCCCAAACCGGGAATCTCGCAAAGCTCTTTTACCGAAGCGTTTTTAATATTTTCAATGCTTTTGAATTTGTCCAAAAGCAAGAGCGCGAAGCGTTCCCCCACTCCCTCTATCTGGGTAAGGCGGGAGGAAAGCATACGCTTTTCGCGTAATGACTGATGATAAGTAAGGGCAAAACGGTGCGCCTCGTCTCTTACCCTTTGCAATAGCTTCAGCGCGTAGCTGTCACGGGGCAGCCTTATGGGATTATCGCATTCCGGGGTATATATTTCCTCCTCCGCTTTCGCCAAGCCTATAATGGGCGCATCCAAGCCCTTTGCCACAGCTAAAGCGGAAGATAGCTGACCTTTGCCGCCGTCAATGACGACAAGGTCGGGTTTTTGCTCAAAGCCCGCTCCCCCCTCCTTGTATCGCTGCGTCCTGCGCGCAAGCGCCTCTCTTATGCTGGCAAAATCGTCCGCGCCCTCCACCGTCTTTATCTTAAAGCGCCTGTAGCTTTTTGCGTGCTTTTCTCCGTTGACAAATACCACCATGGAGGCTACCTTATCCGTGCCGCTGATATTGCTGATATCGTAACACTCTATGCGCCTTGGAGGCGCGGGCAGGTTAAGACGCTCCTTTAATTCGGCTACCGCTCCCCCCGTTTGAGCCAGCTTGCTCTCGATTTTTGCCTGCTGCTTATTTAGATACTCCAGCGCGTTGTTGTAGGATAATTCCACAAGCCTTTTCTTCTCTCCCTTTTTGGGCACGATAATGCGTACGGTTTTGCCCGCCTTTTCGCGCAGCCACTCTGATAATTGCTCGGAGAATTGAATGCTTTCCATCAATAATATTTCGTCAATACGCGGGCTGTTGATTTGATAATACTGAATTATGTAAGAGGACAAATCGGTCTCAACCGAATTGTAAGGGAAGTTTTCGCTGCCCAGCAGTTTGCCTCCTCTGAAAATCATTATATTGATGACCGAATGCGTATCGCTGCTGGCTATGGTGAATAAGTCCATATCCTTATTATTGGGCAGCGCGGTAATTTGCTTTCTTGTGATTTTTGCCAAAAGTTCCAGCCCGTCGCGGTACATTTTTGCCAGCTCGAATTCTTCCTTTTCCGCGGCGGAAAGCATTTTTTCCTTTAGAATTCTCTCTATCTCTTTATCGTCCCCGTTTAAAAACGCTATTACCTTATTGATAATCTCCGCGTATTCCTCTTCGGTAACCCTGCCCGTGCATGGGGCAAGACATCTCTTTATATGGAAGTTTAGGCATTCCCGCCCGTTCTTTTTTGGCAGCTTATCCGAACAGGAGCGCAAGGGAAAGGCGAAATGTATCAACTCCAGAATATCCTTTATCCTTACCCCCAGCAAAAACGGACCGAAATAACGCGCACCGTCCTTTTTGATTTTTCTGGTGCCTTCCACTCTCGGAAAGGGCTCTTTAATATTGATTTTAATGTACGGATACGTCTTGTCGTCCTTTAACAAAATGTTATAAGGCGGCTGATGTTTTTTTATCAGATTGTTTTCCAGCACAAGCGCTTCCAGCTCGTTGTTGGTGATTATATACCTGAAATCATCAATTCTGGATACCAAAGCCATGGTTTTGGCTGTGTTAACCGCCGATGTCTGAAAATATTGCTTTACCCTGTTCTTCAGGCTTTTTGCCTTGCCTACGTAAAGAATGTCCCTGTACTCGTCCAGAAAAATATATACGCCGCTTTGAGCGGGCAGCGCCGCGAGCCTTGCCTTAACGTCTTTCATAATTGATATATTACCACGAATGGGAGAAAAATTCAATTAAGCGCAACCCACCCGGGAAAAAGACGGGGCACCTTAAATAATTATATCCTTATTATTGCGCTTTCAGCTTAAACGATTTTCTTTTTGCCAATACCGTTATGGCGATAAAAAGGGCGGAAAATAATGTGGATATGGGCATAGCGCATCCTATGCCGAACAAGCCTAAATCAAAATATATACCTAATAAATATGCAAGGGGGACGCGTAAAACCAAGGAGGTAAGAATAGCCGTAAGCATAGTGATATTTGTCTTTCCGTATCCGTTTACCAGCCCGTAAAGCGAAGTGGCGAAGGGCAGGATAAGATAGTCAATGCTTAAAACGCGCAAATATGGCAGACCCATACGCAGCGTGCGCCCGTCGCAATTAAACATCGCAAATATTCCCTTGCTGGCAATCAGGGTAAAGGCGGCAAATACAATGCCGAAGGCAAAGGTGATTAAAGAGCCGTAAATAAAGGTCTTTTTCACCCGCTTGTATTCGCCCTTGCCCACGTTTTGGGCTATCATGGCGCTTATCGCCATGGAGAGCGCGCGGGAGGGCAATATGGCAAAGTTGTTGTATTTGGTTACTATTATTCCCGCGGCGGAAGTGTACACCGCCTCCCCTTTCCCAATTGAGTTGACAAAGCCGGTAATCAACAAAAAGGACAGCGCTGCCACGCTGTTTTGAATCGCGCCGGGTATTGCTACTGCCATTATTTTTTTTATCTCTTCTTTATCCGGCGAAAAGGAAAAGGGCTTAATGCTTATGCCGCTCTTTTTAATAAACAAATGCGCGATTACCGTACTTAAAGCGTGACTGATCACGGAAGCCAGTGCCACGCCTGCCTCCTTTAAGTTTAAAACTAACACAAATAAGGCGTCCAGGGCGGCATTGACCGCTAACGCGATAACCGCAATATACATGGGGCGTTTGCTGTCGCCCGCTCCCCTGAGAATAGCAATTTGCCCGTTGAAAATAAATAAAAAGGGGATGCCCGCTGCGGATAGCAGAGTGAACACTCTTGCCGCCGGAAAAGCCTCCTGCGGCGTCCTTAGCAGGCGCAAAAGAGGGTTGTGCAAAGCGGTTACCACTACCGTAATAAATATGGCTACGGCTAAAAATATAAAGAACATATTATCGGTAAGCTTTTGAATGTCTTTTTTTCCCTTGCCGTAATTCTGACCTACCACAACAGTCCCTCCCAATCCCAGACCGATGGCAAGGGCAAGTATCAGTATATATAATTGCGCCCCCGTCCCCACTCCGGAAATGCTTGCGTCCTCTCCCTTGATGCCGATAATCATTAAGTCAGTAATGTTGGCAAAAGCCTGGCACAAAGTGGTAATCAAATACGGCAGAGAATACAAAATCAGCCTTTTTGCCACTTTCCCTTGGGTAAGGTCCTGATAATGGCTTTTTTGCGGTTGTTTCATTGCTTTCTAGTATGCTGTTTTTTTATCGTTTTAGCAAAAAACTAGTTGCATATACTTGCAAAAATATCATACCTATGTTAAAATACTTGAGCATTAGCCCTCATAGTCTAACGGTTAGGACGCTGGCCTCTCACGCCGGTATTAGGAGTTCGAGTCTCCTTGGGGGTACCAGATAGAAAAGGTGAAAAACGGATAGTTCTTCACCTTTTTTGTTTATGCGACAATAAGGAATCAAGCCGCTGACATTTATCGGTATTTCAACGATTTACAAAAGAAGCCCGAATTGCTTCGGGCTTCTTTTCATAAGCGTTTTGCGGAACTTTAAATCTCGCCCTCTCCCACCAGTAAGTTAAGTTTGAAGATACTGGAGTTAGTGAGTTTTACGCCTGCCCACGTATAGTTGCCTAAGAACATCTGATTGGAAATCATGGTCGGCACAGTCCCCTGGAATACCCAGTTCCTGCTGTCGTTGGCGTACGGGAAATAGCCTGTAACGCCCGGTCTGCCGTCCACAATAATGTTGACCGTATTGGCGGTAACGGGATTGTTTCCGGTGATGACTGGATGGTCAAAGTCTAAAGCCTCTCCGGTGATATGCACAATTATGGTGTGTCTTGCGCCGTCAGCCAGATTGACTCCGCCGATATCTATAGGCTGCTCGTAGGACAGGTAGCCGTATTGGTTAAAGGTGAACCTGAGTTGTCCGTTGCTGTAAATAAGTTTGATTGTCCTGTTACGGTCGGTCGCTCCAGGAGGCAGCAGATTGGATACATCGTTGCTTGCTATGATAAATTCCACCTCGCCGTTAGCCTGCATTGTCAGGTTCTGAATATCTACACGGTAGGTATTGTAGCTGCGCAGGTATACGCCGTTGAAGCCGTCGTTGAGGGAAATCACTTTGGACGCGCCGGTCGCGGAAATCTGCTTGTCTCTGGGTACGTACTCATAGCCGCCGTCTTTTATCTCCACATATTCGTGCCGCGCGGAATCTACTTTCTTGTCTCCCGCTATAAGCCTGTAAAGCGTAACTCTGGATTCGTAAAGCTCAAAGGCTACATTGGATATCTGCGGATAAGTATTTACAGGCGAAAGCGTACAAATCTCGTTGATAACGGTGCGCGGAATCAGGCTGTTGGAACTGCTGCTTACGTTATACATCGTAGTATAGGTATCCAGTCTTATCACGGTCAGTGCTTGCGCCGACGTGAGATAATCCGTATAAATCATCAGCAGTATTACGTCGTTATCTTCGTCAAAGGTGGCGTCAATCCTTACCTTGCCGGACAGCCAGTCAATATCCGTCCTTATCGCGGAAACGAACTTAAACGCGCTGGCGCCGTTGGCCTGCAGGTAAACCCTTGTGGAAGGATTGCCCGAAGCGCTGTCATAGCCTATAGCCAAAGCCAATCCGATAAATGACGGGTCGTTGGTGGTGGCAGTATACGCGTTTAATGTGTTGCTGTTGGTCTTTAAGCTGATAATAGCAAAGCTTTCGGTATTGGAAACGCCGTATAAGCCGCCGCGCGGGTCAAAGGTCCTGTACATCTCGTTATAGCTGGCGCGGTCAAGCTCGAATACCATTGACAGCCTGTTGTATTGCGCGGTAATTCCGCTTGCAAGCGTAATCGTGGTAGAACCGGTGTCCGTCGTGGCAATCAGTTCGTCGCCGTTGTAAGCGTGACCGAAAGCCTTATTAATGTTTCTCATATCGGGAATGGTTGTCGCCGTCGCCAGTTTTGCCTCGAAATATGCTTGCGCGGAAACCACTGTAATCCTCGCGGTATATTCCGCCAATACGTCATAATCCGTAAAGTTGTTGAATATGGTGCAGGTAATATCGTAATATCCCGGCGTGAAGATGTGCTGTACCGCTTGAACGGGCAGACCCGTAATATGGCTGATAGGCAGCAGTACTTCGGGCAGCGCGACATCGTTTATCTTATAAAGCACGGAGTAAGCGGTGCCGGCCGCGACATTCTTAACCTGGGCAAAGCTGAACAAGGTGTTAAGATTGATATTTGCCACGCCTTGGGCATCGGTAACGTATGTCAGCGTATTGTTGGCGTTGGCGACTGACAAGCCCAGCTTGCTCTTGTAACCCTGACGTAATATCCTGTAATCTTTTACCCAGGCGCTCATATTGGTCACGTCAAATCCGGCTATGGAGTAATCGGTAAATCTTTGAGCGGGTATGTCGATATTATACGTAAAGGTGTCGTCTATGCTTATCGTCAATCCGCCGTCTCTCTTATTGAGAACGAACATCAAATCGTGCACAAAGCCGTCGGTAAGGAAATCGGTGCCGGAGATATTGATATTCGCCTGACCTGTCTCTACCACCCTCAGACCTTCCTGGGTAATCTCTATCGCCAAAGTGTAAGCGCCTTGGGAGTTGAGTATAAGTCTGAAGAGGTTGCCTGCCACAAGTTTTGAGAATCTGGCGGAGAAGAAAATCTTGTCATAGTTTTCGCTGATAGGCTGATTCATTGCGTCTGTCAATCTGTACTCGTTGCCGCTTTGAATTTCCGCTCCCATGGTATACGTAGCGTCATTCTGATTCTTCAAGGAATATGAATAATATCCCTGCTCCAGCCTGGAGTATACCCTGATCATTTGGTCGGTTAAGGAAATATCGGGTATTGCGGCGGGGGCTCCGATTACCGTAAAGTCGCCGGAGAAGATAAAGGGCTCGCTGTAAGTGATGTTGGCAAGTACCTGATTCCTGTATTCGCCGCTTTGCAAGTATGCGCTGTGGGTAAAGCCTAAATCATTCGCGTTAAGCAGCATTTGCACGCCGTCCTGCCTGTAGCAGCGCAGCCAAATCAACGCGCCTTCCTCACCGTCGTCAATCAGCAATTCATCCTCTACCACTTCAAAGCCGGTCAGATAGGTATGCACCACGACCTCTCTTTGTATGCCGTAGAACTCGTAATTATCCAGCGTGTAATTAATTATTGTGGGATAGACATATCTGGTTGTAAACAGCTCGGTAGACCTGACGCTCTTTTCGTTGTCCTTCCACGTAAGCGAGAAGCTGTCGGAATAGACGTCGATAAATAAGCTTTCAAGGGTGTCGCCGCCGGTAAGACCGTAGGGCAGGGTGCCGTATACAGCTTGCTCCGCCGGGGTCAACTGAGGATTGACATCAAAGGAGAAATTGCCGGTGAGAACCAGATTTTCGCCTTGCTGCACCAGTTCATGCTTTTCGAAATTTACTCCGGAAAGTATATGCATCGTGTCGTAGGTGGGAGAAAGAGCGGTCTGCTGATAAGAAGAACCGTTCCAGGTGTAAACCTTTCTCTCATAATCACCCTGGCTCACAACCACATATTTCTTGCTTGTTACAGGAGTAAGAGCGGTGCCGTTGTCGGTAAGCGACAGCCAATCGGAAGTGAAAGCAGTGCCCGCCGAACGGGTAAAGGCCTGAACCGTTTCCGTAGCGCCTACATACAGCCTGCGCTTATTCACAACGTAATCGGTGGGTATATAAGTAACCGTATAATTGGAATAGAAGCCTTGCCCCACGTTAACGGAAGCGATTACGCCCGCTAAGCCTGTGTAGCTTCCGGCGCCGATCAGCCATTCAAAAGCAGGCTCCACGTAATTGGGGTGTCCGGGACCTTCGTCCATTACAAAGCCGGTAAAGTCAAAGTCATAATCAGGCTGTTCGCCGTATGTCGCGGTTAATGTAGAACCGCTTTGGGGCACAATCTTAATGCTTAACGGCGTTCTGATAATCTCAAGAGCGCATTCGTAACTCTCGGGGAAGTCAAAGTAGTAGTTTTGATTGGGGCCTCCGTTCTCGTGATACAGCATTACCGTAAAGACGGAGCCTACATTGCTGCCGCGCAGGGCAGCCCCCGAAATTACTTCATAATCGGGTTCGTACTGCAGGCTTCCTTCGCCGAATTTATAACCGGTGAATTCAAAGCTTAAATCTTCTTCGCCGCGCCCGTACATTATTTCAAATCTGTTGTTGGCATTAAACTGCATCTGAATGGGAGCGCGCTTAATTTCAAAGATCGCCGAAGTGTTGGGGGCGGGCTTGTAGTTGGAATCCGCTCTGAACCTTATTTCAGGCGCGGTAATCGGATACAAGCCTGCGTTGGACTCTCTGCTGATAGGACAATAAATCTGACTGAGCTCCTCTAACAAGCCGACGTCGGCAACGCTTTCTCCCGATACTATGCCGGAGACATCCACCACCAGTTTGGCGTAATTTCTGATAAAGGTATATTCTCCGAAGGTTTCGAATATTTCGTTTCCGCCTTCCTGGTTTTTGATAAATACGTTGATTTCTTTATGGTCAATGCGGAAATGCCAGGTATGCATATAGCTGAAAGAGTAATTGGGATTCAATTCCACAAGCTGCTGAATATTAAAGTTGTAGCTGCCCACGTTTTCTCCCGATTCTCTGGTTATATTGCCCTGCAGGGTCTCGCCCTCGACCAAGCTCACCGGTGTTACGCCGTAAGTAATGGCGGGGTCAAGGTCGCCGTAAACCTTGCTGCCTGTAATATTGGTAAAGGTAACGGGACGCTGATTGATGGTAAAGGTAGTGTTAAGACTTTGGGTAATCGTATGGTTGCGGTCGGAGCAAATTACCGTAAACGGATAGGCTCCCGCGTCTTTTCTTGTCTCATCCTGCCATACAACTTCTATGGACAATCTGCCATTGGTTAAATTGGTCTGGAAGTTGCCCTGATAATTGGTAAAGTTGAAATTATTGGCAAGAATCTGAGCATTGGTACCGTCATAAGCCTTGGACAAGTAATTGTTGTTAAGCCTTAATGTAGCGCTTTGCTTGGTTATTCTGTATTTGTAGTCCTGCAAGAGCCTTAAAACATAATTCCTGTTTTCCGATTGAGGCTTAAACGCCACGCTTACATTGAATTCGCCGACGTCCGCCTGTGACCAGCCTGTGTAATCAATGCCGGCCTCTTCGATTCTCTCAAAAGTGAAGTCTAAATCATTGATGGAAATAGCGGCGATGCCCGCATTCATATAATTAATATTGGGCGCGTAAGTGTCATAAGTCTTGGTAATTATACCTTCGGTGGACTGCAGGAATATGTCCGCAATCGCCTGTTCGATTATAAAGGTATAATCCTTCATTACACCTCCCACCTGCACTTTTGCCAGCGTAAGCACATTGTTGCGCGCAAAGAAGGTTTCTGTCAAAACAGCGCTTATATCATAACCAATTATTTCGTCTTCAGCGTTAAATCTTACGTTTTTGGGAGGTTGAGTAGAGCCGGAAGGATTAACAACAAAGATGTTGAAGTCAAACTCCATACCGTAATATGTGCCGTTATTATATAAGGTATTGCCGTCCGCGTCCTTAATCTCCGCAAGGAACTTGTTAACTCTTGCTTCCTGACCGGTATAAGGCACCCTTATTTCGTTGCTGCCTTCGGGCGCTTGCTTAAGATAGAGGGTCAGCTCTCTCTTATTAATGGTTACCGTCATTGAAGGCGCGGAAGCGGGAAGCTTGTAATTGGAATTATCCAACCCCAATACCGCAATATTATACGTTCCCACTTCAAGCGCGCTGTAAAGATTGATTTCTACCTGAATCTGATCAGGTTCGAATACGTCATCGGGATGCACTATTGCCGCGAAATAATAAGCGGACTCCTTAAAAGTGAGGTCGGACTCCAGATCCTGATAGGTATTCTCGCCAATCCTTTCCTTGAACTGGATACGCACCTCTTTCTGCGTTATCGTGAAGAGGTAGCCTTCGGGATTGCTGAATACTATATTATGATTGGTGTCGTTATTTTGAATAGCCGCGTAATAATTGCCCACATTGCGCGAACCGGTAGGGAATACTACGCTGACGTTTGCGGAATTGATATTGTAACCGTTGATTAAAACATAATCGCTCGCGGTAATCGATGGAGCCTGACCGTTGTATACTCTGGTCAGTTTTTCCGCGGGAATCTCGATAACGGCGTCTCTCTTTGTAATCGTGAATCTGGCGGAAACAAAGTTCTCTATTATGTAATTGCTGTTGTAAAGAGAGCCTAACAATATATCGTATTCGCCCACGGGGTCATTTTGCAGTCCGCCGCCTTGAGATGCCCTTCCCAATTGTCCTGACAAGGTGTCCCCTTCTTTAAGACCGCTGGAGGGATTGCCCGCTATGGGATTTACTCTGTATTGGAAGGAGGCGGGATCCGGAGTGCCGTATATCTTGCTGCCGTCTTCCGGCGTCTCAAAAATTACTTCTACCTCGATAGGTCTTTGCAATACCGTAAGATATCCCATCTCGTAATGGATTTCATAATTGCTCCAGGAAAGTCCGCTCGCATAAATGGGATAGGTGCCGATAATGGAATTGATATTGGCTGTAGTCTGCATAACTAAGGTGTTGCCCAGCGAAGCGGGAGTATCCGAATACGCAAAAGCGTTGGGATTGCGTATGCCTCCGCCTATCGGCGCAGGCTCCGCATAGTATTTTACCGTTAAGGTGGGGTTGGGGTCGCCGTATACTCTCTGCAGATTGTCCGCGACTACATAAATATCTTTCTTGGTAATTGTAACCGTATTTGAAATAAAGGAGATGTTGTAATTGGGGTTGTTGGCGTTGGTAAGGTCGCCCTGAGTGATGACGTACTCGCCCACATCATTGTTGGCGGGTCTCATAAGACCGCCGTAAAGGGTATCCCCTTCCACTCTGCCGCTCTCCGGCTCCTCGGTGCCGTAAACGTCGTAAGTAAGCACAATATTGGCTATGCCGTAAACTCTTTCCTGATGATGCGCCTCAATAACTATGTCACGGCGATGAATGGTAAAGATACCTACGTTATAACCCTGATATACATAAGAGATAGCATAATTGTCGGATTGCAGGCCGCTCAGGATAATGGAATACGCTCCCGCGGGGGTCTTTTGTCCTATCGCGGGCAGGATAGTCCCCGTGCCCGATTGATATTGGATATTGAGAGTATCCCCGAAAATGCTGCCGTTCTGACCGTACGCGAACGCCGTATCCTCTCTGCCGTCCACAGGATTGAGGTATCTGATGCTGATTTCCGGATTTTCCGCGCCATAAATCTTTTCCGCGTCCTCGGCGTACACAAATATGGCTTTGGGATAAATTATTATTGTCTTGCTCTCGTCCCTTAATTCGTTATGTATGGCGTCGCCAGGATAAGTCACCACTACGGTATACTGTCCGACATCGGTGGGCAATTCATTGTGAATCGCTCCCGTCGCCACGTTGACGTATTGGATTTGAGAGCCGCTCAGCACCGTTGTGGGTTCTGCGGTTTTGTCATATTCTGCATAGCCCATCAATTGATATTCGGGCGCTGTGGCGGAGCCGTAATAGAAGCTGTATACGTTGGACTGGCTGAACGCCACATGAGCGTACAGTCTGTCGTTCATGGAAATGTTGTACTCCGTAGAACGCTTTACCGTACCTACGGTGTAGTTGATTACAATGCGCTGCGCCTGATTGGTGCCGGTAAACTCGCGATTGTCAAAAGCGGAAATATCCACATTGAAGGCGGCGGTGGAAGAGCCTATGACCGCTTCGCTGAGCAGCCTGTGCTCAAAGGTGTTGTTATCGTAATTTACCCTGATTCTGCTTTCGTTGCCGTCCGCGGTAAGCAGAGTAAACGGCTCGCCCTCTATGTAGTAATACTTAGGCATAGTGATGATTTCAATGCCGGCAAGCAGTTTGGGCAATACGTTGATAACAATGCCTAACGTCTTGGATACCCCTTCGTGCGTATAAGTAATGATTATATTCCTGGGGCCTGTGCTGAGGTTGTTCTTATTATAATCGGTATAGCTTTGACGGATGGACACTTCCTTTTGCGTGCCGTTGTCATAGTGCGCTATTATGCGCGCGTTGTTGAGGTCTAAATCCATACCCTCTTTTACGTCGGGAATAAAGCTTGCGGGAGCAAATTCTATGGATACCAGCGTCCTGGGACCTACGTCCAGCATGAACGAAAGCGAATTTTCTCTGTATATGATTCTGGGCTGCTGCTGCGAAGCGTCGCCGATATCCAAATCCTCAATCGTGATTTCGTCCAAAATATCCACTAAGAACACATAGTATTCGTCGCCGAACTGCGTAGTCACCAAAATCTCCAATTCGGACGGGAACACTACCTCTTGTCCCTGGGTAATGTACAGGTGCGGAGTGGTTCCGTCTTTCCAGCTTAGTTGCGTGATTCTGGGCTCGGCAACGGTAATTACGTATGAGCAGGTATATTCCCCTAAATATGTGATGGTAATCGTCTGCTCTCCGGGTACGCCTGCCTCAAAGCCGGAAAACTCCAGGTTGGTGTCGTTCCAGTTGGTTTCACTGAAAGTGTTGTTGTTGAACAGGATGTTGATAAGTATGCCCGAAGTATCCAGTTCATTTTCCGAATTTGCGTCGTACTCCGTCTTGTAAACGGATATGCTCTTTATTTCTATGCCGCTGATGGATTTTTCCAGCACTTCTATGGTGGCGGATGTGGTGGCTATCTTGCCCCTCTTGCTTACTCTTACCGTGAATGTGCGGAGTCCGGGCGTAAAATCGGTATAATCAAAACCTATTATATTCGTTTCGTAATTAAGCGCCATCTGCTCGGTTTCGCCGTTTTCATAATGCAGGATAGCGTAATAGCCCTGCGTGTCTATCTTTAAGCCTTCCAGCACCGTTTCAAATTCCTGATTCAAGGAAACTGACACCAAATCGTTTCTCACGTTGACGTATAAATTCACGGAAACGCTGTTGGTATCCATTTCGGAATTGGTATAAGTGAGCTGAAGCGGAATAGGATTGTATTCCCCTTGTACATCGTCAAAATCAATATAATCGAACACCGTGTCAATCCCCTGCCATTCGGAGCCGAAATCGGTGATAAGCACAGGCTCGTTTGCGTCCTCGTATTCGATATTGATCTGCATGCCGGCAGGGTCAAATGTATCGCCCTTTATGTATGTCATTTTGTCGGGATCGGCTACCACGGATAAGGAAACGGCCTTTCTGATAACCTTTGCGGTAAAATATGTCTGAATGCTGCCGTACTTGTTTACGTAATTGACGGTAACCTGATGAGTCCCCAATTGATTCTTATCATAACCCGATATATTGGCAGGCTGAAGCGTCGCTTGCTCCACTCTGCCGCTGTTGTACTCAATAACAAGCCTTATATCCGTCAGATTCAAATCATGATTGAGATAAACCACGCGGGTGGCGGAAGGCGTTATCTGATAAGAGGAAATGGTGAGCGCGGTAACCTGCACCGTGTATACGGTATCTATAAAGCCGTATTCATCCTGCAGAGAAACGGTAAGGCTTAGCTCTCCCGCCAAGTCGGTGTTTGCCAGCGCGCTTTGCCCTCCTTCTATCATTTCTTCGCTCAAAGGTTGCCCTTCCAGCATGCTGCCGTTGTCGTAATATACGGTATAAGTCCAATCGCTGATATCAATAACGCTGTCCTGATATATAATCCCCGAAGGTCTTATTATCTCAAGCTGGGTGGGCGTCTTTTCCAGCACCGTGATTTCGATGTCTGTCGAAAGGTTGTTATAGAAAGTCAAAGTCAGATTCTGTCTGCCCGTAAGAGCGGAATTATAGCCCGTGATAACCACCTTGTTGCCGTCCAGAGCGATAACTTCTCTGTCGCCGTCCGAATAGCGCAATTCTATGCTTACGCCCTCAAGATTGAGGTCGGTGTTTACTTTTTGACCGGGCAGACTGTCTATGGTATTGTTGTTTCTTATTAGCCTGTGACTGGTAATGGAATTTTCCACAACGTTTACGATAAAGGAAGTGGATTTGCCCTGATATGAAAGGGTAACCGTAGTTTTGCCCCCTACCGCGCCTGCCAGATTGTATGTTACATCCATATCCTCCAGGGCGGTCATATTGACTATTTCATGAGTGCCGTTGTCATAAATCAGCCTTAATTTTCCGCCTTCCAGGCTAACCTCGTCGTCCGCGGTGTACAAGTCGTCGGAAACAGGCTGCTCTATCCGCATCTCCATAAGCGCCTTTGCCCTTACATTGACTTTGTATGAAGCGGTATGTCCCTCGTAAGTCACCCTTACAGTCTGTTCGCCCACCTCGGTTTTGTCGTAGCCCGATATCATATCCGGGGTGATTTCCTTGATGGCGGGGTCGCCGATGTCGTAGTTGACGTTGATGTAACCGCCGTCAAGAACCAGATCTTCTCCCTCTATGTAGTTCTTTTTAGCGGGTTCGGTATTTATGGCAATGCTTATTACCGGAGAATCGTATATGTTAATCGCAAAACTTACTCTTTTCTCTTTGTATGTAATGACCACCGTTTGAGTGCTTATAAGATTCATATCGTAAGTGCTTAACATTGATTCGTCGATTGGGACGAATATTTCGTTGCCGTTGCTCAATTTGACTCTGAGTTGAGCGCCCTTAAGGTCTAACTCCTCTCCCCTGCGGTATTCCGTATCAGGAGAGCCCACAATGGTAAGCTCCTCTACAATCGGAATCCCCTCGCTGGAACACGCCGAAAGCGCAAACACGCTAAGCATCGCGGTTAGGATAATGGCAACAATCAGGCTTTTTTTCATATAAGTCCTCCGTGAAAATCACAGTGCATAGTTTTAACACAAAGTATAAGCAATTATACTTTATATATAGATAAAATTATAACATCTAAAAGGGTAAAAATCAATGGCAAAAAAAATAAATTTTACTTTTATTTATTTTAAGGATTTTCTTAAATAAACCCCTATTTCAAAAACCTGCCCACCCTGGCCGCAAAAACCAGCAGATAAGCGACCAATGCCCCCGCCAAACCTTGCAGCAAATTGGAAGGAATGCTGGCAAGAGCGCCCCCGAAAGTGCCTATCACAACCACCGAAGCAAAGTAGTAGCCGACGACCATAAACAGCGCGCCCGCTATAAGCGACAGAGCGCCCTGAATCTTTTCCTTGGAAGAAGTATTGAGGGGATTTACGCCGCGCTTAAATAACACAGCGTAAACCAAATACGCGATAAGCCCTTCAAGAGCCTTGATAACCAAAGTAAAAGGCGCCCATACAGCGTAACCCAATACCAAATCTGCGACGGCGGAGCCGATGCCTCCGCAAATTGCGGCGGGGACGCCGCCCAAAGTCAGCGCCGCGGTAAGGATTATGGCGTCTCCGAAATTGATAAAACCTTGGGTGCCCGGTATAGGAATGGAGGTAACCATTGTAGCTACTGCTACCAAAGCGGTAAATAATGCCACATATGCTATATATTTTGTCTTATTGCTCATCTTACCTGTCCTTTAAGCAGCGTCAGCTTTTTTGCCAGATTTTCTTCCAGTCTGCCCAGATAGTAATTGATATCTTTAGGGCTGTTATGCCTTGTGATAATATCATTGTTTACGCTTTTGGTCATTGCGCCCGCGCCCAGTCCTATTACGCTGTGAGTCTCTTCCATTATATCGATGTTGTAGAGGCAGGGCGCGCCCGCGCGCATATATCCGGTGTTTTCCAAACCGTCAATCATATTTTTCTGCCTATAAATATAATATGGCAACCAATCCGCAATGTCAAACATATCAAGTACGCTGTCCGCATGTTTTTTCAAGGGAAGGAAGTCGGATTTTGAGGCATTTCGAACAAGGCGTCCTCCGCGCTTTAAGGAGAGCGTATGGACGGTGATATTCTCCGGCGCAAGTTTAAAAATCCCTGTCACGGTAGCCACGATGTCCCCGCCGTCCTCATCGGGCAGCCCTAAAATAATATCCGTATTTTTTATAAAATTATAAGCGGAGGCCGACTCCCACGCGCGGTAAAAATCCGCAACCGTATGCGACCGCCCTATTCTTTGCAGCGTTTTATCGTTAAGGCTTTGCGGATTGATGCTGATACGGGTTACTCCGCATTGCGCAAGAACGGATAGTATTTCGCCGTTAATGGTATCCGGTCTGCCTGCTTCCACATTATATTCCGCAGAAAATCCGGAGAACACGCCCAAAAGTCTCCCCAGCAAGGAAGGGGGCAGCGAAGTGGGAGTGCCGCCGCCCACGTAGATACTTCTTATTCGCTTCCCTGCATCTTTTATATACTTTAACGCTTCCTCCGCCTCAAAAATCACGGCGTTGACATAATCCTCCAACCTGTTTGCCACCTTGCCCGCTTCTATGCTTATAAAAGAGCAATAACTGCAGCGGGAAGGGCAAAAGGGGATATTGATATACAAATCTATTTCCTGAGGATTGTAAGATATATATTTTTCCTGATTGCGCACCGTTTTCGCAAGCAGCCGCGCTCTTTTTTCCTCGATAAAGTAATTGTCTTGCAGATAGGCTACGACGTCCTCCCCTTTGGGAACGCCTCTTACAAGCGCGGTGGGGCGCACGCCCGTACTGGAGCCGTAAGGGAGAGCAACACCCAAAAAACCGCTGAGATATTTATAAATAGCGTTTTTTGCGTTGCGCTTATAAATCCTTTTGCAGGATAAATCGTCCGCGGCGTCAATCGAAAAAATCTCGGAATATTCCTTAGCAAAGGAAGAGGAGATTTTAATTTGATTATCAGCGCATTCGATATTAAGAAAATCCCCGGCATCGGGGTCAATCACCAGATAAGGATTAAAAGCGCGTACCACTTCCTCGCAATCGGCCGCCCAGGAGGGCAAAACCGTGGCAAGGCATATATTAAAACTCATTATTTATCAAGTTGTGCCTGCGCTCGGCGTCCAGCGTGGAGGAGTCCTCGTGCCCCGGATGAATAATATAATCGCCGGGCAAGGCAAAAAGCCTTTTTATGCTGCGGATAAGGTCGGCGTGGCAGCTGTCGTAAAAATCCGTTCTGCCGTAATCGCCGTAAAACAGCGTGTCGCCGGTAAAAATATATCCTTCGCATATAAAACAGCAACTGTCCGCGCTGTGTCCCGGCGTTTCCATAACCTGCGCCCGGAAGCCTTCAAATTCAAGTATGTCACCCTCTTTAATCAGCGTATCCGTTTCCGAAGGCGCAATACCGCCCAACCATAATCTGCGGGAGAGGTTTAAGTTTTTGTCTTTCAGCTTGGGCGCGCAAAGGGGGTGGGCGTAAACCTTTGCCCCGTCCGCGCGGAATTTCGCGGTGTCGATAATGTGGTCAAAATGCCCGTGAGTCAACAACACCGCCCTACATTGCTTGCCTAGCTCTTTAAGGCGGGAGGTTATCTGCTCATAGCCCGCGCTAGGGTCTATGACTACCGCGTTTTCGCCGTCCGCATGCAGGATATACGAGTTGACCGTCATATATCTGATATTGACGACTATTTTTTCCACTTTCAGCATATCATACCGCTTAACTCATTATTAATAGCCTGCAGAAATTCGTTATAATAAACCACTTTGGGCTCAACGCCTTCTTTTTTGAACAGTCCTGCCAAGTCTTTGGTCATAATCCCTTTTTCTATTACCCTGAGACTTGCGTACTCCAGCTTATCCGCAAACTCCGCCAGCGGCGTATTGCCGTCCAACTGCGCCCGCTTTCTCAGCGCGCCCGTCCACGCAAAAATTGTAGCCATGGGATTGGTGCTTACGGGTACGCCTTTAAGGTGCTGATAATAATGTCTGGTAACCGTGCCGTGCGCCGCCTCGTACTCGTAATATCCTTGCGGACTTACCAGTACCGAAGTCATCATGGCAAGAGAGCCGTATACGGTGGCGACCATATCGCTCATCACGTCGCCGTCGTAATTTTTGCATGCCCAAATCATACCGCCCTCGCTGCGCACTATCCTCGCCACGGCGTCGTCAATAAGCGTGTAAAAATATTCTATGCCCGCTTCCGCGAAACGCCCCGTGTATTCCGCTTCAAAAATTTCCGCGAAGATATCTTTAAAGCGGTGGTCGTAAATCTTGCTTATCGTATCCTTGGTGGCAAACCATAAATCCATTTTTACATCCAGTGCGTAATTAAAGCAGCTTCTGGCAAAGGCGGATATGCTTTTGTCCGTGTTATGCACCGCCTGCACGATGCCCGCGCCTTCAAAGTCCTTTATCAGTTTGTCCTCCGCGGGTAGTTTCAGGTACGCGCCGCCTCCGTCCACCCTTGCTTCCACGCCCGAATAAACGTCGCCGTAAGCGTGACGGGCAATAATAATAGGCTTTTTCCAGCCTTCTATCAAGGGAGAGATGCCGTCCACCAATATGGGAGCGCGGAAAACGGTGCCGTCCAAAGCCGCCCTTATTGTGCCGTTGGGCGATTTCCACATTTTGGAAAGGTTGTACTCCTTAACCCTTTGCGCGTTGGGAGTAATGGTGGCGCATTTTACTCCCACGCCGTATTTTTTTATAGCCTGCGCGGCCTCAGGCGTGACTTGGTCTGCGGTCTTTTCCCTGTTCTCCAGTCCCAAATCATAATATTCCGTGTTTAATTCTATATACGGGCTAAGTAAAATTTCCTTGATTTCCTTCCAGAGCACTCTGGTCATTTCGTCGCCGTCCAATTCAACGAGCGGCGTTTTCATTGTAATTCTGCTCACTGCTGCCTCCTGTATTTTCTAAATATTACCATAAATTACCCTCATAAATCAAGCGAAAGCCTTTAAAGAATAACAATGCGGATATTTAGCCGTTAACTTTGGGGAAAGAATAATTTATTTAAAAATTGCTTATTGAAAAAACGATTGTTTTATGATATTATAATATCATTAAAAGCAGGAGAGGGCAAGGTTATGAACAATTTTAAAGCAAAGATTTCTTACGCTCTGGGTGATATTTACGGCGGAGCGGCATTTCTGGTTTTCAGTTTGCTTTATATGAACTTTTTGGTGCTGGTAGAGGGTTTGCCGGTAGTGGCTGCTTCCACGGTAATTTTTATCGGCAAACTGTGGGACGCTGTTACAGACCCCATGATGGGCAATATTTCGGATAAAACGCGCACAAGGTTCGGGCGGCGCAGATTTTATTTTCTGTTTGGCATAATTCCCGTTTTTCTGTCCTTTGTTATGCTGTTTTATTCCTTCGGTATTGCCGACGTCAACGCGAAAATAGCTTATCATACTTTCGCGTATATGTTTTTCGGCACCGCTTTTACCATAGTTATGGTGCCTTACAACGCCATTCTTTCGGAAATGACTTCGGACTACAACGAAAGGACCGCCTTTACCACGATAAGAATGCTTATGTCCGGCGCCGCGTCGCTGGTTGCCGCTATTGTGCCCAGCATGATTATCAAGAGCATAGGCGGCGAAATCAACGGTCCCGACCAAAAAACCGGGTATCTGGTAATGGCGATAGCCATGGCCGTTATTTTCGGTCTGTGCTGGCTGTTTACTTTCCTTGGCACTTGGGAAAGGTCGGATCTGATGGCTCCCGCGGGTATGACCTTAAAGAAATGGCTGTCCGTTTTCAAAAACAAGTCCTACCGGATTTTTATAGTTATTTTTATCAGCTTTCAGGTGGCGGTGGATCTGATGCTCGCTCTGTTTATCTTTTACGTTGACATCGTGGTGCTCAAATATCAAAGCTATGAGACCATTATCGGAGTGCTGCTTGTTTGCTCCCTGATCTTTATGGTTTTGCAAGGGGCAATAGCAAAAAAATGGGGTAAGGCGTCTCCGCTGTTTTTCGGCATGCCTATCTGGATAATTTCTTCCGTTGCCTTTATTTTTGTGGATACCACCACGCCGGTTATGGTGCTGTGCGGACTGGCGGCCCTCATTGCCATCGGCTCTTCCGCGGGCAATCTGTCCACCTGGTCCATGCTGACGGATATCTACGACGTGGACGAGATAATGACGGGTGAGCGCAGAGAGGGCATATACAGCGGCTTTACCACCTTTTCGCGCAAATTCGCCAGCGGCTTTGCGGTATTGATACTGGGCGTAGGACTAAAAGCGATGGGGTTTGACCAAAACGAGTACAATCTCTTAAAGAGCAATATGGATAGTTTCGACCCCGCCACATACGCTCAATCCTCTATCGTAAACGGCATTAAATGGATGTTTGTCATTATACCCATAGTTTTATTGACTATTACCTTGCTGTTTGCGACAAAATACAAACTCAACAACAAGCGGTTCAATTCGGTGTTAAAAGGCATTTCCGCTTATAAAGAGGAGGGCAACCTTGCGGGACTTAACAATGAGGAACTGTTGGATATACAGACCGTTACGGGCAAGTTTATAAAAGATTTGCGCAAATAGCTTTTTTGATTTTATATTCTTGGAACAAAACGCCTTGGGGCAAACGCTTTAAGGCGTTTTTAATGTATAAAAAACCTTTTATCGGCATACTAACATTATGTTAGTAAACGCTATCAGGGCAGTTATTATTTATTCCCTTCTGATAATGGGCTTCCGCCTTATGGGCAAAAGGCAAATCGGGGAGTTTCAGCCTTTTGAGTTTATCATTACTCTTATGATAGCGGAGCTTGCTTCCGTGCCGATGACGGATATTTCCATACCCATCATTTACGGCCTGGTGCCTATATTTGTGATTTTTGTTATGCACCACGCCATTACGCTTATCGGCAACAAATGGCAGGGCTTTAGAAAAACGGTCAACGGGTCGCCGCAGATAGTGATTAACGCGGACGGAATTGACAGCGCGATGCTCAAAAAGCTGAATATGAACGTAAACGACTTGCTGGAAGCAATAAGAGGACAAGGCTACTTCAGCATTGAGGAAGTAAAATACGCGATTGTGGAAACCAACGGCAAAGTAAGCGTGCTGCCCAACAGCGACGCTAATCCCCCTTCGGGCATTCCCATTACGCTTATAGTCAATTCCCAATACATTGAGGATAATTTCGCCCTTGCCAACGTAGATAAAAATGCGGTGGAAAGCATACTCGCCAAAAGCAATCTTACCTTGAAAAACGTATTGCTGATGAGCAAAAAGGACAACGGCTTTTTCCTGCAGCCTTACGGGGAAAAGTACTTTACGATAGGGGGATGAAATGGTAAGAAACATCGCCGCTATAGTCGCGGTAGTGATAATAGTAGCGGGGGGAATAGCCTTAGAAATCTATATGGAGCACACTCTGGATAAGCTGGAGGAGCATATCACGGCTATAGAAAAGGACGGACAATTTTCTTTGGAAAAGGCTGAGCAAGCCATGGATTGGTGGGATAAAAAGACCAAAATACTCGCTATGTTTATATCCCACGACCCTTTGCACGAGATTGACGATTACCTTGCGGAAATCAAGGGCGCGATAATATTTGACCCGCAGTCCGCGCGCCCCGCTCTGGAAAAAGCGTTGTCCGCAAAAGATAATATGCTGGATCAGCATAAACTGTCTTTTTCCAACATTTTTTAAGCAAAAACCAATTCGGCATTATATATTAGCCTTTTAACCAAAGAGCTATTGATTTTGGCGTACGGGTATGTTATACTGTTATATGTAATCCTATAATATGTGGAGTTATTATGAAAAAAACGTATTCCATTTTCATATTGATAATTGTATTAGTTCTGGCGGCGTTATCGCTTGCGGGTTGTTCTCCCGAGCCTAAAACCATAAAAGAAATATACATAGTCAGCTCCGTAGGTCAGGATGTTCAGATAGGCGATTTCGATATCGCCAATTATCGCATCAGATTGATAATGACGGACGGCACGGATAAATACGTTACCGTAAAGCCCAATATGATAGTCACCGACCTTGCCGTTTTTGAGGAGCTTGGCGCGCATACTCTTACTTTAATTTACAACAACACCACCCTTTTGTATCCGATCAACATCGTGGAGAGAATGTTTGAGGTCACCTTTGAGGTAAACGGCGGAAGCGCGCTTGCCCCCAGAGCGACGGCTAAGCTTATGGAGCGGCCTTTGACCTCTAAAGAGGGTTATAAGTTTGCGGGCTGGTACGATAACGAAAATTTTGAAGGCTCTCAAATTCTCTTCCCCTTAAGCGTAACCGAGGACAGGACTTTATACGCCCGCTGGGTAGAAGATTTTGTATCCGTTTATCAGGTAACCTTTGATTATAATTACGACGAGGCAATACTGTATACCCCGCAGCTGATTCCGCAGGGAGAAAAAGTGATAGCCCCCACATTTTTGACCAGAGAGGGCTATACGATTTCCGGCTGGTATCTTGACAATACCTTATGGGATTTTGAGGAAGACACCGTAAGCGGCAACATTACCCTTCTTGCGATGTGGGATTAAGCATTGTCAAAAAGGCAATGTATCTGCAGCAAATGACCGTATAATTGCGGGGCCGCCATAAGCTGCCCGAACCACGGCAAGCCGTAATCGGAGGGGCTGCTCATCAATATCTTAAGTTTTTCCATATCGACAGCGTCTTTGAGGATGCTGTCTTTTTTTAGCGTTTCCTTAAGCATTTCCTTGATAACCGCCTCGTATTTCGGGTTGAAAGTTTTAGGATATGGGCTCTTTTTACGGTTGATAACCGCTTCCGGCAATTCGCCCGACACAGCTTTCCGGAGCATGCCCTTTTCTCTGTTGCCCAGCAGTAATATCTCGGGCGGAATATTGTATACATACTGCGCTATATCCGGAGTGCAAAACGGCACTCTGACCTCAAGGTGCGAAAACATGCTCATTGCGTTAGAGCGCTCCAGCAATGTCGCCATAAACCAGTACAGGTTGAGATACTGCAATCTCCTGAACCGCGCGGTCCTCTCGTCCGCATTATCTGGCAAGGGCGCTTTGGCGGCAGCCTCAGCAAATCGCTCCTGCACGTATTGGTCAATTTTATATTTCTTCTTAAAATCGTCTTTTAAAATATAAGAGCGGATATTGTCCTGCTTCATCCACGGAAAAGTGGACAGGCTTTCGTTTTTCATATACCACGGATAACCGCAAAAGATTTCGTCCGCGCATTCTCCCGAAAGGGCTACCTTGTGAGAGCGCGCTATTTCCTTGCAAAATAACAGTAGAGAGCCGTCCACGTCCGCCATGCCCGGCAAGTCACGCGCAAAGGCCGCCTCAATTACGCTTTGCGCAAGTTTTGCGCCGCTGTCCGCGATGTAGGATTGATGAATGCTCTTGCAATAATCGGACATAAGCAGAATAAAGGCGGCGTCCGAATCGGGCTGGTATGCCGTGCGCTCAAAATATTTGTCGTTGCCCTCGTAATCTATGGAAAAGGTGGACAGCCTGTCTCCGCTTTGCTCCAGTTTTTTGGCGGCGACGGCGGCTATAATGCTGCTGTCCAGCCCGCCGCTCAATAGGGCGCAGCCCTCAGGCGTTACCTGACTTTCTATGGAATCCAGCACCAGCGCTCTTACCTTTTCGACAGTGTCCTCCGCGCTGTCCTTATGCTCGCGCGCCTCCAGCCTCCAGTATTCCCTCCGTTTTAATCCGTCCGCACTGAAAATCGCGTATTCTGCCGGGAGCAACTCTCCAATGCCTTTATAGATACATTCCCCCGCCGTTCTGCAAGGCGCAAGCCCGAATATCTCCGCGTATCCCACCTCGCTTATTTCCTTATTGATTCCCGCCGCGAAAAGCCCTTTTATTTCGCTGGAAAATATAAGGCTGTCCCATTTTCGGGCGTAAAATAAAGCTTTTATCCCCAGATGGTCTCTGGCTAAAATAAATTGCCTGTTTTCTTTGTCATAAATAACAAACGCGAAATTCCCGCTTAATTCCTTAACGCATTCCACGCCCCGGGCATAATATAACAACAAAATTGCCTCGGCGTCGGATTCCGCTTGCCGCAGGCCGGATTTGGCTATTTCAAAATCCAGTTTATCTCTGTTGAATAATATCCCGTCCAATACTATCGCGTACTCTCTGCCGCCTATAGACAGCTTAACGGAGCACTCCTGCAAAGCGTCCTCCGCCGTGCTAAGCCCCGCCTGTCCCATCAGCGCGTAATCCTCAATATACGCGCCGGTATAATCCGGCCCCCTGTGCCTGACCGATTGCAGCATATTGTATACGCAATAAATATTTTCTGTCTTTTTTCCTATTTTTTCCTTTGCGTTTATAATTCCTGTTATAGCGCTCATTTAATTTTCCTCCGTAGTTTATTCTATGGCTGCGCAATTCACCACGTGAAAGATAATCTCATAGTATGTAATAAATTAATCAAAAAAATCGAGGTCGAAGCAATGGCTTACAGGTATATGATTTTAGGAGGAGATAAAAGGAGTTACTACCTTAAAAGTATATTACAAAATGATAATAATATTGTTTATGATTTTATATACAATCCGAATTTTCATGAGGCGGCAAGCTGCCTTGGCAAGATAGATTACCTGATACTGCCCATACCCTGCACACGGGACGGGGAGTACATAACCAACACCAATCTCCGCTTTTGCGACATTTTGCCCCTTGTGGGCAACGCGGGAGTCTTTTTGGGTTGCAAGGAAAGGATAAATTTTGATTTTGACGCCTATAAAGTTTACGATTTAGGCGAAAGCGAAACCTTTAAGCGCAAGAACGCCATACTCACTGTGGAAGGCGTGCTGGCTCTCACCATAAAAAACACTTTGTTTTCCATTCACGGCTCCGTGATTCTGGTGGCGGGGTACGGCAGAGTGGGCTCTTACCTTGTCAAGCAATTAAAGAGTCTGGGCGCGAAGGTTTACGTTGTGGAAAGGGACGCATCCAAAACTTCCAAGCTTAAAGGGGTATACGTCGCAAAAAGCGTGGATGAGCTGCCCGGCGATGTTAATTTTGATTTAATCTACAATACGGTAAATGAAAATATACTGGATAAGTACTCCTACACTACAATATTTGACCTTGCCAACGTGTTATGCGGTTACAATATTGTATCAACAAAATCCCTGCCTGCCATTTATTCCGCCTATTCTTCCGCCAAAATCGTTGCAGAATGCATATATTCGTTTATTAAATGAGGTAGAATTATGGATGTAAAAAATAAAGTAATCGGCTTTGCCCTTACCGGCTCCTTCTGTACGCTTGAGAAAGCCGTGGCGCAAATAAAAAAGCTGACGGACGCGGGCGCGGAAGTAATCCCTATGGCTACGGAAAGCGTGCTGACCACGGATACGCGTTTCGGCAAAGCCGCCGATTGGATAGAAAGCATTGAGAGTATCACCAATAAAAAGATATGGAGCAGTATAACTCAGACGGAGCCTATAGGCCCTCAGTCCCTATTGGATATTCTTATTGTAGCCCCTTGCACCGGCAATACTCTTGCAAAAATCGCTCTGGGAATTACGGACAACGCGGTTATGCTGGCGATTAAAGCGCAACTGAGAAACAGCAAGCCCGTGCTGATTGCCGTTTCCACAAACGACGGGCTGGCGAACAACGCCAAAAACATCGGCGCTCTGCAGGCGAAAAGAGATATCTTCTTTGTGCCTTACACGCAGGACGACCCCATAAAAAAGCCCAATTCCCTGGTTGCCGTAATGGACGCGCTGTTGCCTGCCGCAGAATGCGCGCTGGAGCATAAGCAGTTGCAGCCTATGCTTTACAAATAACGGGCAAAAATATCAGACCTTTTTGCCCTCTTTGAGCTTTGCAAGCACGCCGATTGCGGCTTGCGGATTTTTGCAATAAAAAATACCGTCTCCCAGAGAGCGGGCAAACTCCTCGCTTAGCACCGCGCCTCCCACCAATATGGTAAGAGAGGGATATACCGCCCTGACCTGCTGTATTGTTTTTTTCATATTGTTCATTGTGGTGGTCATTAGAGCGGACAGCCCAAGGTAAGATGGGCGGTATTTTTCTATCGCGGACAGAATGTCGCTTACGGGCACATCCTTGCCTAAGTCAATAATATGGTATCCGTAATTGCTTATCACCACTTTGGCGATATTTTTGCCTATATCGTGAATATCCCCTTCCACGGTGGCGACAAGCATAACCTGCCCGTCCGCCTGCACAAAATTCTTTTCCTTTATCAGATTGAGCATTGCGCTCGCCGCGTCCGCTCCCGCTATAAGCTGAGGCAAAAATATGCTTTTTTTGTCAAACCTTTCGCCCAATTCGTTGAGGGCGGGGATAATATGCTCGTTAATGACCGTATTGAAATCGCTTTTCTGCAATTCTTTTTTGACCAACGCCAACCCTATTTTGCCCTGCCCCTGCAGGATGCATTCATAAATGCCGATAGCGTTCTTATCCCGTTTTTCCTGGGGCAAACCCTGATATTTATTAATATATTTCTGCCAGTTTTTATCCCCGCCCATAAGCCCTTCGTAAGCGTAAGGGTCAAGTTCGGGAGACAGTTTGGGATTGACTATGGCAAAGTCCAGGCCTTCCTCCAGCGCCATAGCGTAAAAGGTCGCGTTGATAATCTCTCTGCAGCATAATCCGAAAGAAATGTTGCTTAGTCCTATTACCGTTTTTACGCCCAGCTCGCTTTTTAACAATCTTAACGTTTTTAAGGTAGTGGCTGCCGCGTCCTTGTCCGCGCTTGCCGCCATGGTTAGCCCGTCCGCGATAATCCGCTCTTTGGGGATGCCGTATTCGGCCGCTTTATTAAGAATAAGACCTGCCTTTTCCGCCCTGCCTTCCGCGGACGCGGGTATGCCGCCCTTATCCAGAGGCAATACAATTAGATACGCTCCGTATTTTGCGGCAAGCGGAAGAATCCTGGACATCGAGTATTCGTCCGCGGTTACCGAATTGATTATAGCCACGCCGTTATATGCCCGCAAGGCCGCCTCTATAGCGTCCGGCGACGCGCTGTCTATCTGCAGCGGCGCGCGGCATACCGATTGAAGGGACTGGATAAGGCTTGTCAGCGTTTCTTTTTCGTCTATATTGGGCATGCCCACGTTGATATCCAGAATTTCCGCGCCCTCTTCCACCTGCTGCGCGCATATATCAAAGATAGCGTCAAAATCGTTTTCCGCAATAGCTTTTTGCAGCAGCGGCTTGCCGGTAGGGTTGACACGCTCCCCAATTTTGATATGCCTGTCAAAATCCACGCATTGGAAAGCGGAACATACGCCGTCCGCTCTGTTATTAAAAAGCACGCTTCTTGCTACCGAAGTGCGCGCGACAAGTTCCCTGATATAATCGGGGGTGGTGCCGCAGCATCCGCCCAGCATGCCTATGCCTTTGTCCGCTATCTTTTCCATATAGCCGCAAAACTCCTCGGGGCCTATGGAATAGTACGCCCTGCCCTCTTTCAGCTCGGGCAAGCCCGCGTTGGGCTTAATAAATATGGGCTTGTAGGCGTATTTTATAAGTTCCTCGGCAAGAGGCTCCATTTTGTCCGGACCTATGGAGCAGTTGATGCCTATCGCGTCCGCTCCCATAGCCTGCATGGTAAGCGCAAAAGCCTTGATATGGGTGCCGAAAAACGAGCGTTTGTTCTCCTCAAAAGTCATACTGCAGAAAATCGGGAAATCGGTGTTCTCTCTGAAAGCCAGATACGCCGCGCGCATTTCCGCAAGGTCGGCAATGGTTTCAATAACTACGCAATCCAAATTTTTGTCTCTGATTATCCGGGCTTGCTCGGCAAAATACTCGTAAGCCTGCTCCCAATTCATATCCGAATAAGGATAAATCATTTTGCCCAAAGGACCGACGTCGTAAGCCACATATGCCCCGAAAGGCCGGGCGGCGCGCGTTGCGTTCTCCACCGCCGCGGTAATGATGGCGGATAAATCCTCCTGCTTTTGCTTGATGGAGTTGGCGCCGAAGGTATTGGTATAAATGAGCTTGCTTCCCGTCTGCAGATATTGAGTGTGAATATCCTCAATTACCTCGGGGTGGGTAAGGTTTAACCGCTCCGCCTCCGCCGTGTCAAAGCCCCGCTCTATAAGCATACTGCCCATCGCGCCGTCAAAATACAATCTGTTGTCTTTTATATAATCAAGTAATGCGGGTCTGTTCATATTCACCTCAAAATCTGTCACGCCTTTTCGCCGTTTATTTCTCTTGCCTTAGGGTATATATTGCTTGCTATTGCGCCTGCCAGCTTAACGTTGTTCATGGCGTACAGGTGTATCCCGCGCGCGCCGGACGCAAGCAAGCCGTCTATCTGCTCTATGGCGTATTCTATGCCGGCGGCAAAAAGACTGTCAGCATCGTCCTGATAACGCGAAATCATTTTTGCCAGCTTATTGGGTATCTTCGCGCCCGAAAGGCGCACTATCCTGTTGAGGATATTGGTATTGGTAAGAGGCATTATCCCCGCCTGAACGGGGGTGGTTATGCCAAGCTTATACATTTGCTCCAAAAGTGCAAAAAAATCATTATTATCATAAAATAACTGAGTGATAAAATGCGTTATACCCGCCTCCGCTTTTGCTTTCATTACCCGCAAATCCTGTTCAAAGCTATGGGATTCGCTATGCCCTTCGGGATAGCATGCCGCGCAAACGTCAAAGCCCCCTCTGCGCCCGATATACTCTATCAAGTCGGTGGCGTAATGAAAATCCCTCTTTTTGTCCTGCGTATCCGGAGTAAGGTCTCCCCTTAATGCCAGAATGCTTTTGATTCCCGCCCTCTCCAGCCTGTCCAAAAGTATATCAATATTGTTTTTGTCCGAATTGATGCAGGTGAGATGCGCAAGCGTGTTTATGCCGTATTCGTTTTTCATTTTATCCGCTATGGCTACGCTGTCCATACCCGCCGAGGATCCGCCCGCCCCTCTGGTTATGCTTATGTAATCGGGGCCTAATTCCCAAATCCTGCGCGCGCTGTCCAGAGTGTTCTCCACATTGGAGTCTATCTTGGGCGGAAAAATCTCCACGGACAAGACTATCTTTTTTCCTTTGAATAATTCTCTCATTGATATTCCTTTCTTATAACGCCAGTATGGATAACGCCAGAAGCGCCTGTCCCGTATAATACAAAATCAAGTTTATCGCGGAGCCTTTTTTGGAAAACTTTTTGAAAACCAAAAAGACCAGAATCGCGTCCGAGGCAAAGAACATAGCCGCGCCCAGCGATACCGCCAGAGTAAACAAGGGTGAGTGATTGCCCAGATAAATAACCGAAACCGCCTTAACCAGCATTACCGTAATTACAAAAGCGTATCCCGCCACGGGGTAGAGGAATTTTCCGAGGCTGAACTTTTGCGATTTATAAACATAAAAGGCTATGCACATTATGACCACAATCAATACGGCATCCAGCCAGTGATAACCGAAAACAGCGCAAAAAGCGGACGCGAAAAAGACGTGACCCAACAAGAACGCCAGTATTGCCGAGATAAAGCGGGTTGTGTTTTTCTTATTCAGTATAAGCACGTCGCCCAAAGTGCACATTACAAACCCGATAATCATCATTATGGAATAAACGCCGAACCCTTTATAAAGAGCGCCTGCCAGCGCGATACCGATAAAAAGCAAGCTGGTCAGCGTCTTGAAAATCAAAATAGGCTTGTTCTCATCCCTGTTTTTGCAGTAAAGCAGAAAACCGAGCGAAACATACATAAGAGCAGTTAAAATTATGGCTGTTGTCATTTTATCCCTCTCTTTATAATAAAGCTATTATAGCAGAATGAGCTTTATTATTCAAGCTATTAGCCCTTATCCGCCATTGCACAGTAATGGCTGCTCATATTTTTTAATCCCCTCTCATACATTTTAATATGAAAAGGCTGGCGAATCTAAAAAAAGGTATAATCTGTTACGCCGCGGGCGGCTCGGTGTCATTAATATGCACTGCCGTTATCGCCGTTTTTGTACTATTAAACCGAAAATATGACGCCGCCCTGTGCATGCCCGTTTTTACCCTGCCCGCTCCGCAAATGTTTGCGCTTTGGATTGCCTACGGAATTTTATTCGCTTACATAATGGGGAAAACCCTCAGCCTCAGGCAAATGCCGTTGTTTTACGCGCTGATTGGCGCAAATCTGGGCGCGGTTTTGTGGGCAATACTGTTTTATCTTAATAAAACCTTAGCCGCTTTAATTGTTATGCTTATAGTCAGCGTTACTCAAAACGCGCTTTGTTTCAGCCTGACTTCAAAAAAGGACGCAAGGTGGTTTATTCTGCTTCCCTGCGCCCTTTGGCTGTTATATTTGTTAATCTTTAATTACGCCGTAGTTTTACTTAATTAATCCATTTAATGACTTTGGTAGGGCATTTTTCCACGCATTTGCCGCAAGCGATACACTTCTTGTAATCTATAATGGGCAGATTGTCCTCCATTATTATCGCGCCCTCGGGGCAAACCTTTGCGCAAAGCCCGCAGCCGATACACCCCGCCGAACATACTGAGGAAACCGCTTTTCCTTTTTCCCTCGAGGAGCATGCCACATAAATTTTGGCGTAAGAAGGCACAAATTTTAGCAAGTATTTAGGACAAATCTTTACGCATTGACCGCAGGCGGTGCATTTGTCGTGGTTAATTTCGGAAAAGCCGGTAGGATTGACCTCAATGGCGTGAAAAGCGCATACGTCTACGCAGGAACCCATACCCATACATCCTGTGGGGCAAGCCTTGTTGCCGCCCGCGAGCAGCTCTATGGATAAGCAGTTGCCGTACCCTTGATACTCATACTTGTTGGCGCAGCGGTTGCCGCCGCAACAGGCGTTGACGACAATGCTTTTATCCGCAATGCAGATGTTGCCGCCCAGAAGCTGGACTATTTCTTCCTTATTATGAATTGAAGTTGAGGCACAGCTGTTTATATCCGCTTTGCCCTCCGCAAGCGCTTCCGCAAATCCCGCGCACCCGGGATAACCGCAGGCGCCGCAATTCGCGCCTGACAAAAGAGCTTGTATTTTTACTACCTTCTCATCCTCTTTTACAGCAAATTTTTTGCTTGCGTAGGCGAGAATCACGCCGAATACCGCCGCCATACCGAACAGAATCAAAGCCGGAATCAATATCTCTTTCATACCGCCCTCCTATATGGTCATACCGGAAAACGCCGCAAAAGCAAGGCTCATTATGCCGGCGATAATAAGGGTTATGGGAAACCCTTGCAGCGATTTTGGTATCCTGGAAAGCTCCAATCTTTCCCTTATCGCAGCCATCAGTACGATAACCAGGGTAAAGCCCGCCCCCGAAGCCACACTGTTGACAAAGGCGGAAAGCAGAGTCGCGCTTTCCAAAGAAGTGACGTTCATTATTGCCACACCCAGCACCGCGCAGTTGGTGGTAATAAGGGGCAGGTATACGCCCAGCGCGTTGTACAGCGCGGTCATAAACTTTTTGAGTATGATTTCCACAAACTGTACCAAGGAAGCTATGACCAGAATAAATACTATCGTGCGCAGGTACTCTATTTGGAGATTAACGAGCAAACCGTTAACCAAAAAGGTAATTGCCCCCGCAAGCCCCATAACGAATATAACGGCAAAGCCCATACCCAAGGCGGTTTCCACCTTTCTGCTTACGCCGAGGAAGGGACAAATGCCTAGGAATCGGGACATCAAAAAATTGTTAATGAATATAGCGTTAATAACAATAACTATGTATGCCATCCCGTTCATTACGCACTTACCTCCTCAGTCGCTTTTTTACCCTTTTCTTCTAGCTTTTTGACAACCGCGTTAAACGCCGCCATCGACAAGCCGTACACAAAAAACGCGCCCGCGGGCAGTACAAACACGCTCATTTTGTAAATTTGCAAAAAGCCTATTTCGTATCCGAACACGGAGCCTGCGCCGATCAGCTCCCTGACCGTGCCCAAAAGGGTTAATGAAAGGGTAAACCCTATCCCCATGCCGAGCCCGTCCAGCGCGGAATCCGTCACGGGATTGACGGAAGCAAAGGACTCCGCCCTCGCGAGCAAAATACAGTTGACCACGATAAGGGGGATAAACAAGCCCAACGCGTTGTAAAGCGCGGGAACGAATTTGCGCATAACCATTTCCACAATGGTGGTAAAGGTCGCGATGACCATAATAAAGGCGGGTATGCGCACCTTGTCCGGTATAGTTTTGCGCAGCAGGGAAATCAATATGTTGCTGAAAATCAGCACAAAGGAAGTCGCTATCCCCATGGAAAATCCGTTAATCGCGCTGGTGGTTACGGCAAGCGTGGGGCAAGTGCCCAGCACCAGCCTGAAAGTGGGATTGTTCTTTATTATTCCGTTTTTCAGTACATCAAAATATTTTTTCAATCCAAGCCTCCTGTTATGCCAAGCCTTGTATTTGACGGTAAAGGTGAATTGCCTCGTTTACGGCGATGTTTACTCCCACAGAGGTTTTGGTCGCGCCTGATATCCCGTCGATATTTTTTACGCTCTCCTCCGCAATATCCGAATTGAGGCGGACTTGTGAGACCTTGGTCACATCCAGCCCTATATATTTCGCCAAATGGCTAACGGCAAAAGCCTTATCGCCCATGCCGGGAGTCTCCTCGTTGCGGTAATTCTCCAACTGAACAATCTTGTCATCCTTAATAAAAACAAGCATCTCCAGCCCGGAGCCTTTGAAAGCCTTATTGCTGTGTGAAATAAAAGCGTAAGCGCCGTCCGTCATGCTGAAAGCGTATAATACTTCGCCATCCTCGGTAAAAGAATAAGGGGTAAGATCTATGCTTATCGAAACGTCGCCGTTCTGATAAGCCTCGTCTACTTTCAGCAACGCTGCCTGGTCTTCGTCTATCTGCGTTATGGAATTGACATAAGCAAGCAATAAGCCGGACACAAGAGCAATAACTGCCAGCACCGCAACGGTTTTTATGCTGTCCTTGTATTTTTTCATTTGCCCTCTCCTTTTTTCTTAAGGCGCAAACTTTTTTCCCTCTTTTCTCCGAAACGTTTGGGGACAATGTATTTATCCAATACTATCGCGACAAGATTCATTAGCAGCACCGCGAAGGAAACGCCCTCGGGATAACCGCCGAATCTCCTTATCAGGACGGTAATCAGTCCCGCGCCCGCAGAGTAAATAATTACTCCGAGCGAAGTGTTGGGGCTGGTGGAATAATCGGTAAGCATGAAGAACGCCGCCAGCATTACTCCGCCTGAAAGTATGGAAGTAGGCACAAAGCCGAAAGTGGGATAAAATGCCCAGGTGAAAAGCAAAACGGATACTAAAAATACTACCGGGATTTTCCAGTCAATAATCCTTCTTACTATTAAATAGATACCGCCTATGATAAGCGCGATTGCGCTCACCTCGCCCATGCTGCCGCCCACGTTGCCCCAGAATACCTGTCTTATTATGCACAGCGGGCACATGCTGCCTGCTGCCAGATTTTCCTTGTATTGAGCCAATGGCGTAGCCGCGGTAAAAGCGTCAATGTTTACCCCGAAGCCCTTAAAGTATTTGGTCAAAGCGATAAAGAAGCCCTCGGCGTAATCTATGGGCGCCACATATTTGGTCATATACGACGCAAACGCCAAAAGCAGAAAAATACGCGCGGTTATTGCGGGGTTGGCAAAGTTTTTTCCCAATCCGCCGAAAATCATCTTTACGATAATTATGGCGAAAGCGGAGCCTATTACAGGCACGAACAAAGGCAATACCGGAGGCAGATTCAAAGCCAGAAGCAGCCCGGTGACCACTGCCGACCAGTCGCCTATGGTTTGGGGTATTTTCGCCAATTTGCAATAAAGGTATTCCGCCCCTACCGCGGAAGCGACGCTTAAAGCTATTACCAGCAAAGGATAAAGACCGAACACGATAACGCTTACCGCTGTGGCGGGCAACAGTGCTATTATGACGTTTTGCATTATCGACTTGATGGTAAACCTCTCCGTAATATGCGGAGATGAAGAAATCAAAAGTTTTCTTTCCGTCATATTTTCTTCTCCCTGATTATTTTTTTGGCGACTCTTATCGATTGTACCAAAGGTCTTTTTGCAGGGCAAATATAGGCGCAGCAGCCGCACTCTATGCAGGCAAGCGCACCATACCTTTTTGCCTCAGCAAACCTTTCGTGCTGCACGTTTGCGTCAATAAACATGGGCATAAGGCGCATAGGACACACGTTTGCGCATTTTGCGCAATTAATGCACTCGCTGTATGAGAGACAGGAAATCTCGCCCGGGGTAAGCAGCAACAGCGCGTTAACGCCCTTAGTGCAGCAGGGTTCCAGACTGTCCAGCGCAATACCCATCATAGGGCCGCCCACTATAGCCTTGACCCACTCGTCATTGGAGCCCAGTTTGTCCGCAAGGTAAGAAAACGGCACTCCTGTCCGGGCGTAAATGTTTTTGGGATTGACAACGCCGCCGCCCGACACAGTCATAAACCTGCCGTATAGCGGCTTGCCCAAAGCGCATGCCTCATATATGGCGTAACCGGTGGCTATGCTGACAACCAGGCATCCCACATCCGAGGGCAGCCCGCCTTCGGGCACCCTTTTGCGGGTCAAAGCGTAAATAAGCTGCTTTTCGCCTCCTTGCGGATACTTGGTTTTCAAAGGAACTACCTGCACGTCTTCCGATGCCGCCCTTTCAAGAGCTGAAATTGCGTCCGGCTTGTTGGCTTCCACGCCTATTAACACTTCTTCCGCGCCCGACGCCAGCTTTGCGTAGGCAATGCCCTGCATTATTTTTTCGGGATATTCCAGCATAAGCCTATGGTCGCAGGTGATATAAGGCTCGCATTCCGCGCCGTTGATTATAAGCGTGCGCACCTTTTTTTGAAACTTTATCGCGGTAGGAAAAGTCGCTCCGCCCAGTCCTACAATACCCGCGTCAAAAATCCTTTGGACAATAGCCTCAGGCGTGGGATTGTCAAGAGGCGCAAGCCTTTCCTCCTCGTATGAAAAATCGTTTTTTATGGAAATATGCGCGCTTTTTCTGCCCAAGGTGTTTTCCGCCTTTATTATCCCTATTACCTCGCCGGATACCGAAGAGTGAACGTTGGCGCTGAATCCTGCCTGGGCCGCTCCGATAAGAGTGCCTGCCTTAACTTTATCGCCGGGGGATACGACTGCGCGTGCCTCTTTACCCGCATGCTGGCTCAATGGAATGGTCACTATTTCGGGCGCGTCCATAATTTCTATGGGAAAAGCGGATGTACTTTTATTCCCTTTAGGATGAACTCCTCGTCTGAATGTTTTCAATCTCTCATCTCCTTAAATTCATCATATAATAATAGCACACCGGCAAGTAAATGTAAACACTTAAACGTACTGTTTTGAAGTAAAAAATGTTAAAGAAATGAAATACTGAATCGCTGTTGCATTAAAGTTAATAAGCTAAGATTTCAGGGCGGTTATCAATAATTTTTTATCAGTTTTTCCGCCTTTTTTTGTGAGCATCGCAAAAGAAATAATAGAAATCCGCCACTATGCTTGCCAAGGCGCACCCGAAGGTAATCCGGATTAAAGCCCAAAAGGAATATCTTTTGATTTGCAATTCGGAAATAAAGTTTGCTTTTCCCGTTTCCTTTTCCAGATATACCTTGTCCTGTGTCCGTAAAGTCGAAATATGGCGAATTATGCCGCCTAAAAAGAAATATGGCGCAGGGAATTGACAATCACCAATGCGTATCCGTCGCTTACCCGGATACTTACCTCCCCCCTAGCCTCGTTGCTGATCCCCAAGGTATTATCCGTTTTCAATACCTTGTCCTTAAGCGGATATTTGACCCCGGTTATATCTACCGTTGCCTCGCCGCCCAAAGGAATAAGCGACAAAGTCGCCCTGCCCATTTTGCCCAAATCAAGTGAGCCGGAGGTTAGATAAACTATACTGCCATTGTTAATCATTCTGGCAGAAACTCCCGCTTTTGTCAGCCTTAATAGCAGATTAAGGTTGCCCAAAAGGTGGTCTATGCGCCTGCCGCCTCCTCCGTAAATATCAACAACGCCCGCCCCTTGCGAAATCGCAAAATCGCAAGCAAGCTCTCCGTCCGTAGCGTTTTTATCTTTGGGAAATTCTATTATCTTAGTCTTATCCGATGCGTGTCTTATGCGCGCGCTGTCAAAATCACCTATAACATAATCCGCTATGATATCATTTTCCGCGCAAAAATCCCAGCCCCCGTCCGCGGCTATCACCATATCGTATTTCAGGCTTTTGACAGCAAACAGAGCGCGGCCTTTCGGCCTTGCTCCGTTTAAAATAATCGCTATCTTTTTCATGCGTTTTGCATTGCCCTTACGGGTTAATCCAAAAATTCGTCATATTGCGAAAGGTCTACCGAGCCTTGCGCCTCATAATAATGCTTATCCATAAATATTTTGGTTTCGCTCAATACTTCCACAGCCTTGCCCTTGTTGTTTTTATATATCAACACAATACGGTATTTCCCTTTGACTTCCGCCATTCTGGCTTCGCCTTGGGTGTAATCCACGCTGTTTATGACATCAAGCAACGCCTGCATTTGTTCGGTATCCGTCAAATCCTTTTCTTTGGCGGTAACGCCTTCGCCCGCGCGTCTTGTCAGGGTGATTTTTGATAAATCCTCCGCCTTTATATCCGAAAGCTTCTTTTCCTTTGGCGGATTGCAGCCCGCGCCGAACGCAGCTATACCGAAAACCAGAGCAATTGCAAGTAAAACCATAAAAACATTTTTAATACGCATAACTATACCTCCCAGTTTAGTTTATTATAACAAAGGTGAAATTATTTTGCAATAAAGGCGCAAAGCAAAGTTACCCCGTCTATAAAATCGCGTAAGACTCCAAAGCCTTTTTTCTGCTCTTCCAGTCCGGCATATAACAATCCAGTTTTTGATAAAATAATGCGGAATGACCCGCGCATAAGAAATGCGCAAACTCGTGCATAATTATGAATTCTATGCAAGATAAAGGCGCGTAAATCAACTCGGTATTAAGCGCGATTTTACGATGAACGGGATTGCAACTGCCCCAACGGGAGCGCATTTTTTTGTAAACTATCATGCAAGGAGGAAACTCTGAGTGCCCCAAGATATTTTCTTTAATAAACCGCTCCGTAATATTCCGCAGTTTGAGCTTGTAAAAACGCAACAGCGTCTTTCTAATGGTTTCCGTATTCTTATCCTTAACGGTTAAGATTATGCCGCTCTCGTTGAGAAGGGCGCGGTTGCTGCCGCCTTCCTTAATATCTATATTTATATTCTTTCCCAGAAAGGTAATTTGTTCGCTTTCAAAAGTCAAATCGTCCGCTTTAATAACCGGGGTCTTTTGCGCCATTTTTGCGAGAGCGGAGGCAAGCCAAGCCTTTTTTGACGCCAAAAAAGATTGGATTGCAGCATCGGCGACCGCATACGGACAGGACAAAATAACGCTTCCGTCGCTTTTGACTTTGAGATTAATCCGCGTGATGTTTTTCCTTATTATCTTAATATTTTTTGAGTGCGGCACGCTTATTCCTACTTGTAAGACCTCTCCAGTATCCCCCTTACATCCTCTACGGATAGCTTTACCCTGTCCTTTTTAAAAAGCCCGCCCATGGCATCTATGGCGTTTTGGGCGTAAACGGGCATATCCTCTTTTTTAATGCCGTAATCGCTCATTTTTAAATTGTCAACCTTGCATTGTGTCATCAATAAGGAAAGGCGGTCCAAAAACTCCCCGGCGTCCTCTCCCGTCCCGCCCATAGCGCGCGCCATATCCGAGTATCTTTGAGCCAAAGCGGGGCAGAAAATCTTATGGTATTCCAAAGATATCATAATAAGCCCGGCGCCGTGAGGCAGCGCCGTATGATACGCGCTTAGGGCATGCTCAATGCTATGCTCGGAGGTGCAGCCGGACAGGCTTTCCACAAAACCGCCCAGCGTATTCGCCAGCGCCACATATCCCCGCGCCTCCAAATCGGAGCCGTTGTTTACCGCAATAGGCAGGTATTTTGCTATTAACTCTATGCTTTTGAGGGCAAACATATCGCTGGCGGCATTTGCATTGTTTGCTATGTAGCCTTCCACCGAATGGAAAAGTGTGTCAAAGCCCTGATAAGCCGTCAAATGCGGGGGAACGGTCAGCATAAGCTCTGGGTCTACAATGCTTATCAAAGGAAAAGTGTCCTCGGTGCCGAAACCCACCTTTTCCTTGGTATCCTCTTTGGTGACCACCGTCCAGGGGTCGGCTTCGGAGCCTGTACCCGCGGTGGTGGTGATAGCTATCACGGGCAAAGGTTTTTTTGCCAAAGGCAAGCCTTTGCCCGTGGCTCCGTCCACATAATCCCAGTAATTGCCTTCATTGGCGGCCATAACCGCTATGCTCTTTGCCGCGTCTATGCTGCTGCCTCCGCCTAAGCCTATGACAAAATCGCAATAGCCTTGCCTGGCTACCAGTGCGCCTTTGGTAATCTCTTCCAAATTGGGGTTGGGAGATATGCCCTGAAAAACGTCGACGGAAACGCCTGCGGATTTAAGATAGCCCTTTACTCTGTCTAGAATCCCCAGCCTTGCCATGCTTCCGCCTTTGCTCACCACAATAAGCGCCTTTTCGCCGGGAAAGGAAATGGAAGCAAGATTGGCAAGGGAGCCCGGTCCGAAATATATTTTAGTGGGAATATAATAAACAAAATTCATACGTTCTACCTCGCTGATTATTTACTTTATTATATCATAAAAAAAGGCAAAAATGAATACTTACATTAAAAAACGGTTTAAAACGCGAAATAAAAGATTTGCTTAATTATTTTCTTTGGCTTTGCAGGTATTGCGCATACATTCGCCCCTTGCCGGACAGGAGTAGCATTTGCTTTTGCCCGCCTTCTTATCTTTATATAGTTTATATATGGCACCCGAAAGAAGTAACAGATACCCTCCGATGCCTATGATGTTTCCCCAGTTCATTTTATTTCCCTTTTTATCCTTAACACAATATAGTATGCAATAAAGCTGACAAGGGCGGCCGCCGTTAGCACGACAAAGACGTACATAAATACGGTAGCCCTGCCCGTACCGGCGATAACGGTGCCCGCGTTATATATGGTCATAGCTACCAGATATGCTACGCCGAACTGAAAAGCAAGAGCAAACGCCACTTTTTTCTTATTATTGTATTCCGTCCTCATAGCGCCTATCGCAGCAATGCAGGGCGGGGCAAACAAAATGAAAGCCATAAACGCGTACGCCGCCGCGCTGTTGGCAAACAACGCGCCCAAATACGAAATAGCATTGCCTTTTGAGCCTGCGATAACGCCGAAGGTGCCTACCACCGCCTCCTTTGCCACTATGCCTGTGGCTATCGCTGCGACCGATTGCCAATTGCCAAAGCCCAGAGGCGCAAACAAGGGAGCGAACAATCCCCCCATTTTTGCAAGCATGCTCTCCTCTATATCCTCCACGAATTGCAGTTTGAAATTAAAAGATTGCAGCAGCCAGATTATGGAGCAGGCTATAAAGATTATGGTGCCCGCCTTGACAAGAAAGTGCTTGCTCCTGTCCCAGGTGTGAATAAGCAGGCTGCGCATTTTGGGCAGCTTGTATTCGGGCAACTCCATTACAAAAGGCAGGGCGTCCCCGCCGAAAGCCTTTGTCCGCTTTAATAAAAAGCCGCTGATAACAATAAGAATAATACCCCAAAAGTACATGGAGGCGGCATACAGGGCGTTGCCCCCGAAAACCGCGCTTGCAAACAGCGCGAAAACAGGCAGCTTTGCGCTGCACGGCACAAAGGGCGTAAGCATTATGGTAAGTTCCCTGTCCCTTTGGCTTTCAATGGTGCGGGTAGCCATTATTCCCGGCACCGAACAGCCCGTGCCGATAAGCATGGGTATAAAACTTTTTCCGGACAGCCCGAAGCTGCGGAGTATCCTGTCCATAATAAACGCCACCCTAGCCATATATCCGGAGGATTCCAAAAAAGCGATAAACAGGAACAATACCATCAACTGAGGCAGAAAGGTTATGACCTCTCCTACTCCGCCTATCGCGCCTTCCACCACCAGACCCACTACCCAGCCGTCCGCTCCCAATCTGCCCAGGCCGTAGGCTATCCATGAGCTTATCTTTTCTATACCGTATTCCATCCATCGGACGGTGTACGCCCCCACCCATTGAATGCTGACCAGATACATAAACCACATAAATATGGCAAAGATAGGCATAGCAAGCCATTTGTTTGTTAATATATTATCGATTTTCTCGCTTATACCGGCAGGGCTCGCCGCCTTTTTAAGCATAACCGCATTTATTATCTCTTCTATTTTTTGGTACCGCGCGTTACTGATTACACTTTCGGCGTCTTCCCCGTATTTTGCGCAAAGCGCATCTCTTTCCCTTTGCAGCATTGTTTCCAGCGCGTTTATGCCTTTTATCTCACTAAGAAGAATTTTATCGCCTTCCAACAGTTTAAGAGCGGCCCATTTGGGCGCGTAATTTTGCAGCACGCCCGAAATTTTAATGACCTCGATAATATTGGCGCAGGCGCTTTCTATATCTTCTCCCAAGCTCAATCCCGCACTGGGTTTATTGTAAAACCCAAATCCCGCGACCTTATCGATAACCTCGTCTATGCCGATATACGGGCTGAGGCTGAACGGCTTGGCCTTTTTGGCTTTTTTGGTGCAGGAAACTTCCACAACCGGACACCCCAGATACTCCGAAAGCGCGGCAATATTCAGCTTGTCTCCGCGCTTATTGAGTATGTCTATCATATTGAGCGCGACCACCACGCTTTTGCCCATTTCCAAAAGCTGAAGGGTAAGGTACAGACTGCGCTCCAGACCGGAAGAGTCTATAATATTGATAATGCCTTTGATATCGTCCGCCACAAGCTCGCTGCGCGAAGCTATTTCTTCGGGAGAATACGGCGAAAGCGAATAAATGCCCGGCAAATCCACCAGAACAATGTCATTATGACCTTTGAGCGCCCCCTCCACTTTCTGCACCGTGACGCCCGGCCAGTTGCCTACATATTGATTGCTGCCGGTGACTTCGTTAAAAAATGTTGTTTTTCCGCTGTTGGGGTTGCCCGCTAATGCTATCTTAATCATACGTTACCCCTTTTTTTGGACAAACTAATTAACTTCAATACAGCCTGCCTCCGCGCGGCGCAGGGCAAGCGAGTAATTCCTGACCGAAATTTCTATAGGGTCGCCCAGCGGCGCTATCTTTTTTATTTCCACGACTGCGCCTTTGGTGAGTCCCATATCCATTATCCTTTTTTTAATTGCGCCGGTAGCGTTTATCTTTGAAATCTTGGCTTTTTCGCGTATTCCCAGTTGGTTTAAGGTCTTCAAAAAATGCCTCCTGCTTAATTATATGTTTTCCGAGTTAGCGTATGCTAACTTTAATGTTATTATAATTAATCGCCCGCTTTTTGTCAAGCAAAAATGCGGCTTGTACTAATAAAATAAGCCGCATTATTATATTTATTCCTTTTATTGTAGATTAATTCTTTTACCTTGCGGGAATCTCAAAATCTCCGTAATTAATGCGCGCTTCTATCTGCTCGCGCCGAATTACCACGCCGATATATTTATCCGTGGTAGTAATCTGTCCGGAAGGAGTTTCGCGCGGCTCCGCATACTCAATAACCGCTTCCAGCAAATTGAGCTTGCCTTTCTTTATCGTAAGATTGACAGTGCGCTTTTCCGCGCATTTTATCTTATCCCAATAATACTTATATTCATCATCTCCCTTGCCTATCTTTTTCCTGTAAGGGGTCTCCGTACTTTCAATCTGCTCGCTTCTGACTTTAAGCATATCAAACCCTGCGCGTTTTATTCCCTGCCTCTGCAGTATATCCTTATCGGACAGGGTGGAGTAATATTGCAATAAATCCGCGATTATATTGATGCTGTCTTCTTCCGTAAAGAGGCGGTCTTGGGTTACTTCCCCGTTTTCTTTTACCAATAGCTTTAATTCGTCCCCCTCTTTGTAAACCCACCTTTGAGTGACGACGCCTTCCGTTTCCGTTTTACAATAGTATTCGCCGTCCCGGTGCGCTACCGTATACGCGATTTTGGTTACGCTGTATTCCACGCTTCCGGTAATTCCCGTGCTTTCCTTGGCTGTATAACGGGTAAGCTCAAAGCCGGAATAATAATTTTCGCCTTTGGCGGAAGCGATGCTTCCTTCAAAGTAGCCGTTAAAATCCTCGGGCTTAATATTGCACGCCGCGAGAGTAAAAATCAAGACAAATATGATAAATATAAACGCCTTTCTTTTCATTGCTCTGCCCTCTCCGGATTATCCGCCGTATCGGTCTCATCCTGCGCGCTTTGCTTATCCGCGCTTTTGCCTTTTTTGCGCTTTTCCACCGATTCTTCATGCAGGACTTCGGAGCGGATTGCCCTAAGGTTTGCCCTTTCCTTTGCGGCGTCCCTCGCCCTTTCAGCTTTAGTCCTGTTTAGTTTTTTCCGTGCCTGCTTACCGTTGGTTTTTTCCTGCTCTTCCAGGCGCGCCTTAACAATCTGCTCCCTTGCCCGCATAACTTCCAACTCGGCGGAGATTTCCGCCATTTTGGCTTTGTTAAGCTTGTAGAAAAACAACGGGATAACCGCAAGCGCGCTTAGCCCCGCCGGCATTGCCAGAAACATCGCGAACATACCTTTACGGGTGTAAGCGAACTGCATGGGCTGGTGAGCGAGTATGGAATTGTCCGGGGAATTAAACATAAAATACGCAAGGAAAAACCCTATCGTAAAATCCTTTAAGCCTAAGCCCGTTTTGTTTTTGAGCGACATCAGGGAAAAGGCCAGACCTTCCTGCCTGAGTCCGGTTTTGTACTCCCAGTAGTCTATACAATCCGCCGTCATTATCGTGGGCATAATATTAAATATGCCCGAGCCGCCTGTGGCAAAGAATAAGAGGATAGCGGTAATCCACCATTCCCTTATGCCCACCAGATAGACTATAAGCAACCCTATGGAATACCAGAAGATTGCAAAAATAAACAGCGTTTTGGCTTCAAAACGCCGATATAAGGCAGGAACAAAAATCATCATCAGCATAGAGCCGATGCCGGCGGGCGCGGAAAAAAAGATTTGCAGCGAACTGTCTCCGTAGATATAGGTTACCACATATATAACCATACCGGCAAAAAGCCATTTATAGCAATTCAACAGGCTGGATAAAAAGAGCGCGAGAAATTGCTTGTTTTTATAAATATAAATAAAACCGTCTATCAGTTTTGGCGTTTCCGCGGGAGAAGGCACTCTTTCACGCAGGGTGAAGCCGGCGTACATCAGGGAAAAACCCGCCAGAACACCCAGCAGTATAGCGGCAAACAGATAGGTCATCGCCATATCGTTTTTGGTAAGGATAAAACCTAACGCGACGATTACCAGGGACGCCTGCTCACCTATAGTGTATATAGTCCTGCCCAGTTGGATGGCTTTGGTGCGTTCCTCAATATTGGCGGTGATTACGGTGGCAAGCCCTTCTATGGGCACGCCCACTATAGTGCCCGTTATGGAATAGAAAAAGAAAGTGACATACATAAAGGCGATTTTCGCGCTGTTTGTCCAGGACACTATAGGCAAAAACATTATGATGGCCACTATAACAAAGGGCAGGGAGCAAAAAATAAGATATGGTCGCATTTTACCGAAGCGGCTGTTGGTCTTGTCCACTATAAAGCCCATTATGGGGTCGTTGAAAGCGTCAAACAGCTTGCACACTAAAAACATAATCGCTGTCGCGGCAGGCGATATTCCTAAAACGGAAGTGTAGAAAATCAACAAATAACCGATGATCATTCCGGATAAGGAGCTTATCCCGAAGTTGGCAAGAGCAATAGCCAGATAATCTTTGCGGGACAGGTATTTCTTACCGGGGTCTAAAGCAAGTTCGCAATCCATCTTCACTCCTATTATAGCTCATTTATCCTATTGTAGTAAAAAATAGCAATAGGTTTCAGATTTTTTCCTGTGCATTTTTATGGATTAAACCCATACTCTTGCATTATACCATATATATTTATAAAAGCAAGATAAAAGAAAACCGGAATTCAAAAAATTCAAACGATGTGTATTAATTTGCTTTTTTACAAATGCATTTTTATGCTTTTCCCCGATTATACACTTTACAAAGCATATTTTTTTTGATAGAATACTGTTACCGAGCGGACAATTAACTCAGCTGGTAGAGTGCCTTCTTGACGTGGAGGAGGTCGGCGGTTCGAGTCCGTCATTGTCCACCATAGACACACGGCGTCAAGGCAGTACTTACGCCGTGTTCTTATTTGCCCAAAAGCCCTATTATATCGCATTTTTGACAAGACTTTTTCTTTTACTATTGAATATTCTTACTTTTGGCTGTTCGTCTATCTTGCACTATACCTTTATAGGATTTGAACTAATGCCTTTTCTTACTTTTGGTTTTTCTACTTTTTGTTCGGTTAG
>JBMNTS010000003.1:0-76739 GCA_050945855.1 Christensenellales bacterium
AAGTATCCACAAGAAGCAGGCAGCTGTCCGGATAAGCCTTGGCGTACGCCATAAACGCGCTTAACTCGTCCTCAAAGCTCATTACCCAGCTATGCGCGTGAGTGCCCGTAACCTTTACGTCAAACAGTTGTCCTGTAAGCACGTTGCTGGTGGCGGAACAACCCGCGATCATAGCCGCTCGCGCGCCGTAAACGCCGGCGTCCGGCCCTTGCGCCCTACGCAGCCCGAATTCCGCCACGCCCCCTCTTGCCTCGGAGATTATGCGAAAAGCTTTGGTGGCAATCAGCGTTTGATGATTGATGATATTAAGCAGCGCGGTTTCCAGCAGCTGCGCCTCAAAAAGCGGGGCTTTAACAATAAGAATGGGCTCGCCGGGGAAGATAATCTCTCCTTCCCTGACCGCTCTGATGTCTCCGGTGAACTTAAAAGAGCGCAGGCGGTCAAAGAAATCGGGGCCGAAAAGCCCCAAGCCTGATAAATATTCTATATCCTGTTCTGTGAACTTAAGATTGTTGATATATTCTATCGCCTGAGCAAGCCCTGCTGCCACCGCAAAATCTTTGCCCCCGTTTTTTCGGTAGAACAAATCGAAAATGGCGACCTCATCCGCTTTGCCGCATTGCAGGTACCCGTTCATCATGGTAAGCTGATAAAGGTCTGTCAGTAGCGTTAAGTTCTTGCTCTCGTTCATTTTAATTCACATATTGTTTTTTCGCGTCCGTGTACAGCTTGAGCGGCACGCCGTCCTTATACCATACTCTTTTGCCCGCCGCCTTCGCCTTTTTGATTTGCAGGACAAGGAGCGTCCAGCACGTGGCGGATATTATAAACATGGCTATCTGCAGCGGGTCTACGGGATAATCCGCAAAGTCAAGGCGCAAAAATTCCATAACGAATCTGATAAAGGAATAAGTGCCTGCATACAGCAGAATGCCGTTGTAGCGCATGATAAAGCGTTTCATTACGTAGAACAGCACCAAAAAGGCAATCAGATCAAGCATGCTCTCATAGAAGAACAGCGCGTTATGAAATTGTCCGGTATACTCGATAAACACTGCGTAAGGGAAAAACTGCAGCGAAGGATTGCTCACCACCGGGCCGTATATCTCCTGGTTAAAAAAGTTGCCCCAGCGTCCTATGGCCTGCCCTATCAAAAGCAGGGGCAGTATCTGGTCTGCCACCGAAATAAAATCCACCTTGCGGTATTTGCACCATAAATACAGTCCTATCGCCCCGCCGGGGACGGCGCCCACTATGGTAATGCCTCCTTCCCACACAGCAATCAGATTGACAAAATCGCTCCATCCGAAATTAGGCACAAAGTAATCGCTTGCCTTATAAATAACATAGCCTATGCGTCCGCATACTATCGCCAGCGGCACCGCCCATAAGAAAATCTCTAGAAAGTCGTCCGTGGTCATTTTGATTTTTTGACATCTTTTCATACTGAACAGCATGCCGATGAGAATGGCGCTTGTGATAATAATGCCGTACCACGCTACATCCCTTCCGAATATGCTGAAAGCTATCGGTTGAACCTTACCCGTCCAATGCATGGATTACACCTCCAATCTGCAAGTTCCCTTGTCTCTTATATTAATCGCAAAGACGTTATCTTTGCCGAATAATTCGTTAGCCTTGCGGATAAACACATTTTGTTTATCCTTATCCACAAAATTGAGGATTGTGCCGGCAAATCCCCCGCCGTGCACTCTTGTCGCCCTTGCCCCGGGCAAGCGGGAGCAAAGGGTAAGCGCGAAAGGTATGGGCTGGGCTTTTTCTCCTGCCGGGTAGCAGTTCTGCAACAGCTTGTAAGAGCTGTCGCCGCTTTGATTGATCAGCGCGCAAAAAGCCTCCTTATCCGCCTTTGCCATAGCCTGCCTGATTGCGTCCGCTCTTTTGTTCTCCTCAAAGAAATGAATGGCGCGCAGCACCGCCCTTTCGGAATACTTTGCCGCAAGTACTTTTATGTCCGCATAAAAATCCCGCTCGTTTACTTCCCTTAAATTGTTCTTGCCAAAATGAGAGGCGATATTCTCCATCTCTTCTCTGATAAGCGCGTAATGCCCGGTAAGATGAGCGTGGTCGCCGCCGTTGTTTACTATTACTATGCTTAAATCGTCAAAAAGCCACTTTGCTTTTTTTATCAGCGGAGCGGCCGGGTTTTCAAAATCTATATGGCTTACGCCGCCTAAGGCTATGGCGCTCTGGTCCATCAGGCCCGAGGGTTTGCCGAAATACACGTTCTCCGCGTATTGAGAGCAAATCGCCTTTTCTACTGCCGGTATCTTCGCGTTATTGTATAAATCGTTGAAAATTTCGGCTACCAGCACCTCAAAGGCGGCGGAACTGCTGACCCCCGCGCCCTTAAACACGTCGCTTACCGTAGTAGCCTTAAAACCGCCTATTTTATACCCTCTGTCGCTATATGCGCGCGCCACTCCCCTTACCAAAGCATGGCTTGCGCCTCGCTCCTGCTCCTTTACTTCCAAATCGCGCAAATCCACCCTGACAGGAGGATAGCCGTGACTGTATATTTCCGCCACCATATCGTCGCAGGGGGTAACCGCCGCCAGGGTGTCAAGGGATATTGCGGCGCACACTACTTTGCCGCAATTGTGGTCGGTATGATTGCCGGCTACCTCAATCCTGCCCGGACTGGAGTAAAAAAAGGTATTGCTCCCGAACTGCAAGCTATGCTCCCGCAAAAGCGCGCCGAAACGCTGCCTGTGGGCGGGGGTGAATTCGCCGTATATCCTTTTGGCCTCTTTTGACAGAGCGTCTGAGTTAATTGAAATTTTTTTGGTCTTTGCTATTGCCATATTTATGCCTTTAATGTATAATAAACTATAGAAACAGAGCAAATTTTCACAGCCTGATAAAATTATTGTAACATAAGTTATAATCAAAGGCAATGGGATAAATATAAAATACCGTATTTTTTGCTAATCTATCAAACGAGGTAAAACGCTTATATGAGTAAAAACACATCTATAGCCACGCTGTTAGAGTCGCTTATTTTTTATGCTACAGTAAAATTATATCTATCCGAGGAGGATGCCCTTGTCGCCCGGAACAAACTGCTGGAACTGTTTTCTTTGGACGCTCCCGGCGAGAAAACCGAAGTGTTGGGTGATTTGCAGAGCGAAATTCTCAACCCCCTTGTAAATCACGCGGTAGAAAAAGGTATTACAAGCGAGGAGGAGAGGCTGCTTTTTGAAAGCAAGCTGATGGGCATGGTTACGCCTTGTCCCAGCGCGGTTATTGCGGAATTTGACCATATTTTCGCAAGAGAAGGCGTGGACGCCGCAACCGATTACCTGAGAGAAATTTCCGTAAACAGCAACTATATCCGAATGGAGGATATAGAAAAAAATATAAAATGGACGGCGCCCGGCGAGTTGGGCGATTTGATAATAACCATCAATCTGGCCAAGCCGGAAAAGGACGCCAAAACCATAGAACGCGAAAGGCTGGACCAGTCAAGCTATCCGACTTGCATGCTTTGTACTTCCAACATGGGCTTTGCGGGTACCCAAACACGCCCCGCAAGACACGCCTTGCGCATTATCCCTTTGTTCCTCAACGACGAGAAATGGTATCTGCAATACTCTCCCTACGTATATTACAAAGACCATATTATCGTACTTACAGCGGAACACAGACCCATGGTAATAAGCCCGGACACCTTTGTGGAGCTACTGGACTTTGTGGGCATTTTCCCGCATTTCTTCTGCGGCAGCAATGCGGAGCTGCCTATTGTGGGCGGCAGTATTTTATCTCATGAGCATTTCCAGGGAGGCGCCAAGGTTTTGCCTATGTTTAAGCGCGCGGCGAGAAGCGAGTTTAAGCATAAGGATTTTTCCAATACCAAGATTCAGATATTGGACTGGTATAACAGCGTGGTGCGCCTATGCTCTGACGACAATGAGGAACTTGCCAACTGCGCCGGCTACTTTCTAGATTTCTGGAGAGGGTATTCGGACGAGAGCGTAAATATCCTCGCTTCCACCAAAAAAGAAAAGCATAACACCTTTACTCCCATAGCAAGCGTAAGGAATAAGGAATACGTATTGGATTTGATTTTGCGCAACAACCGCACGGACGAGGCGCACCCTCACGGCATCTTCCATCCTACCAAGGATATGCACCATATCAAAAAGGAAGGCATCGGACTGATTGAGGCGATGGGGCTGTTTATCCTGCCCGGCAGATTAAGTCAGGAAATGAAGCGTATAGCGCAAATTCTGCAAGGTAAGGCGCCTCTGGATTTTAAGGCATTGAGCGCGGACGCCATGCTGGAAAAGCATTTCCATATGATTGCGCAACTGGCCAACGACAACGGCTGCGACCTCACGACGGAGGAATCACACAGGGCTATTACCGAATATATCAATAACGTATGCAGGAAAATTTTGGAATGCACGGCGGTCTTTAAGAACACAAAAGAAGGACAGGACGCCTTTCGCCTGTTTATGAATAAGGCAGGCTGCAAGCCGGTTAAACAAATGAGCAATTAGGAGAGCGCCAATGAACAAATGGGATGACAGATTTATGCAGATGGCAAAACTGGTCGCGACCTGGTCTTCCTGCTTTAAGGATGACAGACAGGTGGGGGCTGTGATTGTACGCAATAAAAGGATACTCACCACCGGCTATAACGGAGCGCCCAGCGGCGTGGCGAGCTGCAAGGAAAGGCAGGAATGTATAAGGATAATACAGGGTATCAAAAGCGGCACCATGCATGAGGTATGCTACGCCGTGCACGCCGAGCAAAACGCCATTATTCAGGCGGCTAAGCTGGGGGTAAGCCTGCAGGACGCGACGATATACTGCACGCACCAGCCCTGCTCAATATGCGCTAAAATGATAATCAACAGCGGTATACAAAGAGTGGTTTTCGACCAAGGGTATCCCGACGATTTTTCCATGAAAATGTTTGCGGAAGCGGGCTTGCTGGTGGAAAAATACATCACTTGATCTTGTAATAGGGGGTATAATATTTAAATAGGAGGAAGAAGTGAAGAAGTTCTTGAAAGTATTGAAATGGATATTGATATTATTGCCTTTGGCAATAGTGAGCGCTCTCGCCGTTTACGCGCATAATAATGATATTCATGCAGATACAATGAAGGAATTCGCCTTCGGCTTTTCTCTGCCGTATATTGTTTTGGTAATTGAAATAGCCATCGGGGTCAGGTATAAGAAAAAATACGCTCTTAAATGGAAAAACTGACAACAAGAGCGTTTATAAATTCTTGCAAATCTGATATTTTCTAACTGAATTACCTTTTTTTAAGCAGCTTTAACTGCTTATTCATATTGGTCAGAAGAGGATGCATAATAAACTTAAATAGCACCCCCGTTTTTATATATGTCGCCACTTCGTTGAAAAGACCGTAGAAGGCCGTTTTTATATCGCAATAAGTACTGGTGGGATATTTTGCCTTATACGCCTTATACAGCCCAAATTGTTTGCCGGATAAGTTGTTTAGCTGGAAAAGGTCGTACTCCCTGTCCGCGTACATACAGTCCAGAGGGTCTATAAACGCCGTGGGTTTAAGCGTTTTTCTGTCCGCGAAAATGTTCATTACGTTAAGGTCGCCGTGGATTAAGGATGCCTTCTCTACCTTTTCAGAAAAGATAATGTCAAAATTCTTATACGCCTCTGTCATAATTTCGGTGACTTCTTCATCCAGTTCCCCGTTGCGCCCCAACTCCAGCGCGTTTTTCAGCACGTCCTGGGCAAACGGCTGATAATAATCCAGCCAATTCTCGTAAGGAGTGTTGTCCAAATCGCCGAAACGGTCTTTTGTTTTGTTGTGCAAGGTAATCAAAGCGTCCGCCACCGCGTCCGCAAAAGCCTGCTTTTTCTTTCGGGAATAGAGCAGAAAAGGGAAATAGGTAAAAGTATTTTCCCCGTGCATAAACTCCATACATATACAATCAATGGGAATCTCGGGCACAGCGTCAAAAACAAAATACACTTCGGGAACGGGAATGGGGCAATATTTTCTGAGCTCTCTTAATTGGCGCGCCTCCCCTATATGCATGCCCGCCGCCTTAAATGCCTTAAGCACCACGCTCTTGTCCTCAAAATCAACTTTATAGGCAAGTCCATAAGAGCCGCCGCCCATACACCTGACATTTTTAACCTGCTGCTTAAAGCCGTTTTCCGCTATACGTTTAACGTATTCCGCGGTTTTGGCTTTATCGAGATTTCTAATTTGCAAGCTTTGCATCTTCTTCTTCCTTTTCCTCTTGTTTTTGTGGTTCAAGTTGGGCTTTGGCTTGAGCCGCAAGCAGCCTTTCCAGTTCGGTTTGCCGCCTTGTAAGCAAAAAGCCGGCGTAAGTAATAAGCGCTATTGCTATTATAAGTAAAAAATACGAAGAAATGTGCGGTGCCTTGTGCGCGTAAATGACAAAGTATATTATTACCGGGGAAAGCTGCTGGGGTATCTGCATCATGGGTATTACAATGCTTGCGTTGCCTTCCGCCATGGCAATCTGCATATTTACCATGCCGCCGATATTAACTACCGCAACCAATATGGTAGAAATGATAAGCACTCTTGTGGTAACGGGGGTAAGCGCGCCGGAAAACAATTGCCCCACGGTAACGATAAAGGGCGCCATCCAGATATTGCCCACAATAAAAGGAAAAGCCGTTCCCAACGACAGCAGAATGGCCTTTTTCTTTTTACTTTTTCTGCCTAAATAAAAGAGATATAACCATAAGACAATACACATGCTGGTAACAATTGCGATTCTGTTAACAAAAAACTCGCCTTTGAATAAATCCATATCCGGTTCAATGGACAACTTGCTTGCGGAAAGGCAGATTATAGCCACCATAAGCATACCTATCGCGATAATTTCCTCTTTGTTCAGCTTTTCGCCTAAAATCTTGGCGGAGCCTATGGCAAGCACGATAAAGCCGGAGGCAATAAGCCCGGGAATCAGCGCGGGCCCTACGTAAAGTTGGGCAAAAATCAAAAATAGCGTGCTGAATATCAACAAACACGCCATTCCGGAAATCCATACGGGATGAGTAACCACATCCTTGAAAGTCATGGTGCCCTTTCGTTTATTAATATCGTTTATTGCTTTTTTTTGTAAAATTTGCCCCAAAAAGTTGGCAATGCCTGATAGAATACCGGATAAAATACCTAAATAATACATATCTGCTCCTACTTAGCGCTCTAAGCGCTCAAAATACCCTATTTTAATTATAGCATATTTTGGTAAGCGGTCAACAACTTTTTTGTAGTATTTGCTTAAATAACGATCGCATTCCAAATAATATTAAAAAAACCGCCCTTTTTAATCGGCGGCTTTCAGGATTCTGTTAAGCAGAGCGGTATTTTCTTCGGATTCGGGAAGCTTTTCTATAATCAGACAATCATACTCCTTCTCCGCTTTTCTGAGGGCGGCGTATAAGTTTTGCGCTATTTCCCCGCTTGTGGAGCCTAGGCTGATACCTTCGCCGCATTTTTCTATAAACCGGCTGCTGCCCAGGATTACCGCCCTGCCTTCCGTATAGCTGTTGCGCAACGCTATTGCGCGGGCGGGCGTATCCGCCAGCAACGTTTTGACCAATGGCGCGTAATGGCGGTATTTCATGCCCGGGGATTTTACTCCCTCGCCCTGCCCCGCGGGCGTGGATTGCACCTTAATGAAGGGGGCAAGCATACCCGCGGTAATCCTGCCCGGGCGCAAAATGGCATAAGGCTCGCTTGTCAAATCCAGCACCGTGGATTCCACCCCCACCTCGCAACTGCCGCCGTCCAGAATCAGGGGAATCCTGCCCGCCATATCCTCGTATACGTGAGACGCCATTGTGGGGCTTACCCTGGAAGAGGTGTTCGCGCTGGGCGCGCAAATGGGAAGCTCTGCGGCCTTTATTAATTCCAGCGCCATCCTATGGGCGGGTATGCGCACACCAACGGTATTAAGCCCTGCCGTGACCAACGGGGAGATTGCAGGGTTTTTCTTTAATATTAAGGTAAGAGGACCGGGGGAAAACTCTTTAAACAAAGTATAGGCTATCGCGGGCACTTCGCTTGCCACCTGCTCCAGCATGGAAATATCCGCTATATGGACTATTAAAGGATTGTCCTGCGGCCGCCCTTTTGCCGCAAATATCTTTTTGATTGCCTCACCGCAAAACGCGCTTGCGCCCAGACCGTAAACCGTTTCGGTAGGGAAAGCGACTATCTCGCCTCCTTTGATTAAGTCCGCGGCAAACGGGATATCCCCGTAGCCGCCGATAACAGTTTTCATTCGCAAATCCTTAATAACGTTAAATCAATCGGTATATCACAGTATCATTGCCTTCCTGCGTTACGACTATACTTTCCAGCAATTTGTCATCCGACAAAAATATTTCATATATAAATATATCGTCACATCTGTTGGGTATAAGCTCCGCTCCGTCATACGACCATAAAGCCTTTCTGGTTGAGGAATAAGTGACATAAACGCCGTGCTTTACGCTGTAAACATGGGATATAGGCTCCCTTTCTCCGTCTTTTGAGACCCTATAATACTGCAGATTGCTATTCAAATCCAATACAGCCCCTATCGCGTATCCGCCTGCAAACATACTCAGGTTGTCATACATAAAGGGTATTGCCTGTTGCATTGTGCTCATATTGAAGGCGCCTGCCTTGGGGTGGGCGGTAGTGCCGGTAATCTTATATTCGTACACCACCATCATACCGTCGTTTACAAAGGTAGACTCATAAGTATTTTTGCCTTCGACATACTCTTTTAATACCTTTTTTTCTCCGGTAAGATAATGCGCCTGCGCATCGCCTATAAGATTGGGGTAATTGATGGAGGCGTTTTCCACTCCTATGCCGTCCACAAACAGCGGAGGCAGATACATGCGCTCTTGTCTGATAATATTCGCGTTGCTGTCCAGTATCAGGTAAGAGGACTCCGGCTTATCCGAATAATCGGGGAAAAAGTAATTGTACACGATGGAATATCCCTCCTTGATAAAGCCGGAAGGAGGGAAGGCGGGCTCCGAATAAATTATGTAAGGACCTTGTGAAATTTCGGAAAAGTTGGCACCCGCGGCAAGCGCGGAAAAGATGTCGTGGCTGTAACTGTTGGCTACCTTGTCTACCAGCAGAATATCGCTGCCGTACGCCATTTTGTTGGCGGCGTTGTACCTGTCGTTTTTCTGCAACACGTACAGATATTCGTTTTCCCGCTCTCCGGGTATAACGTATTTGTATCCGGGGAACGGCTCCGTCTGATAAAAAATCGCCTTGCGTATAAACCAGTTGTTGCCCAAATAGCTGATGCTGAAGGAAATATAGCTGGCGGGATAATTTACCTCGTCCTCAAAGGGGAAATAGGTGTCCCGCTTGTTAAGATATCCCTGCGCGTTAATATCGTGAATATTATAAAAATACGCTTTGTTGGAGTCTACCGCCACCAAGTTGGATTCCGCAAGGTCAAAAATATAATTGGGCGCAGCCTCCACCCTGAACGCTTCCAGCAAATCGTCTGAGCTTTTGTAATCATAAAAGACGGTATAACTTGCGCTCGCGGGGTTTTGATAATATTGCCCCGCGAACATCGCTATATAATCGCCCTGAAAGCTGACCGTATACAAATATTCGCGGTAATCGTGATAAAAGCCGTATTCGTACACGCCGTCGGCGTCAAAGCGTATCAAACCTATCTTATATGTAATTTCTTCCTCTTCCAGGTCGCCCGTGGCAACTATTGCGTAATTGCCTTGCACGTCCAGCACGCCCAGGTAAACGTGGTCGGAGGGGTGGGCAAGCACTCTTTCTTCATTGGCAAACCCGTAAAGCTCGATGGAGTTTTCTTCCTCGTCCTCGCTTTCATCCTCGATTACTATGGTCTTTTTAAGCACGAAAATTCCGGAGTCTATGTCGTAGCTTGCCACCGTCACTCCGTTACTTAAGCGCAGCTTTTCCACCGCCCGGGAAAAACCGGGGGCGGATTGATAATTGCGGTATATGTCGGCGTAGCCTAAGCCCGTATTCCCGTCCTTGCGCGTGAGAAAATAAATAAGCGTGCCTACGCCCGCCATAACCAAAACCAAACTTGCCGCAATGATGATTTTTGCGTTTTTGCTTAGTTTCTTTAGAAATTTAAAGTTGATTTTACTCATAAATCAATTATAATAGAGTAGAGATTAACAGTCAAGCTATTATATATCAAAGGAAGATATTACAAATATTTGGAGGGGTTATGGCTTATTCTCTGGTGATGACCGCTTGCGCAAGCAGAGAGGACGCGAAAATCATTATTGATGAGATTCTGCAAAAAAGACTTGCGGCCTGCGTTCAGCTTCAGGAAGTGGAAAGTTTTTATCCGTGGAAAGGGAAAATAGAGAATTCCAAAGAGATATTGCTCCTCATTAAAACCAAATCCGCGCTGTATAAAGAGTTGGAGCAGGCCATATCGGCAAAGCATAAATATGAAATCCCGGAGATTATTCATACGCCGATTGCGGGCGGATTGGGGGCATACCTTAACTGGATAGACGAAGTTACAAAAGCTTAATGCGTTCCGGTTAAAGGTTTTTGCACAAATCGTAAGCCCTCTTTTTGGCAACGTTCAAATGGCGCGCCGCTATCGCGGAGGCGTCTTTTTTGCTTACGCCCATTTGCAACAGTTCGGTAAGCTCTTTGATAATGTCCTCGTCGGTGCAAACCTGCTCTTCACTAAAGCCTTCTATTATCAGCACAAATTCCCCTTTTTCGTTTTGCGCTTGCAACTCGCCCAGGATTCCGCAGTCCACGCTCTCGTATATCTTAGTCATTTCCTTGATTATACATATCTTCCTTTTGCCGAGAATCTCGCTTGCAAGCTTTAACTCCTCCTTAATATCGTGCGGCGCGGAATAAATAACCAAAGGCAACCGCTCTTTTGCGTATTGGGCAAGCCTGTTTTTCTTTTGGGAGTCCGTCCCGTATAAAAAGCCCAGAAACACAAAGCCGTCCGCCTCCATGCCGGACAAAGCTATGGCGGTGACCGCGGCGCTTGCGCCGGGAATTGCCGTAATCCTTATGCCCGCCTGCCTTGCCAAGGACACGACGACAGCCCCCGGGTCGCTGATGCAGGGCATGCCCGCGTCGGAAACCAAAGCCACGTTTGCCCCCGTCAAGAGCTCATCTATTATCCTTTGCGCCGATTGCCTTTCGTTATGTTTATGGTAGCTGATAAGACGTTTTTGGATACCCAGATGCGTAAGCAAGCCCAAAGTGTGCCGGGTATCCTCGCACGCGATAAGGTCAACGCTCTTAAGCGTTTCTATCGCCCTTAAAGTAATATCGCCTAAGTTGCCTATGGGTGTTGCCACAAGATACAACGCGCCCGCCATATATCTCTCCTAATCCAAATGATAAATCTGCCTTGCGTAAGAAGTCATTGCGCCCGAAGCATCGTATACCGTCAAGGGCTTATCGAATTTCAGTCCGGGTTTGCCCCCCGCTTTGCCTTCTATAATAATGGTATCTATATCTTTTTCGGGCGTAGGCTGTATGGGTACAAGCCGCTTGGGCTCTATCCGCTCTGCGCGCATATGCGCAATAATTTCCGCCAGCCTGTCCGCGCGGTGCACCATATAAAACCTGCCGCCGAATTTCAGCAGTTTTGCCGCGGAGGCTATTACCTCCTCAAGGGTTACCGCCTGCTCGCTGCGGCAGATATCTATTTCGTTATCGCTGAAGGCGCTCTTTTTTAGGTAAGGCGGGTTTACGCATACCGCGTCCATGCTTGCCTCGCCTAAAAGTTTGTAAGCGTCCTGCATTCTGCCTTGAATGATTTCCACGCGTTCCCGCAAGCCGTTAAGCTCGACATTTCTTTGAGCCAGGGTCGCAAGCCGCGGCTGCAATTCTATGCCGATTATCCTTTTTGCGCGGGTCTTTTTGGCAGCCAGCACTGCCAGTATGCCGCTGCCCGTGCCAAGATCCGCCAAAGTTTCCTTAGCGCCCGCCTTGACAAAATGACTCAGCAGAATACTGTCCTGATTAAAGCAATATCCGTCCGGATACTGAATGAGCCTAAGGCCTTTAAACATTAAGTCGTCTATTCTCTCATTTTGCGTCAGCATAAGCTGATTATAGCACATTTGCCGTTTTATTAATAGTTTTTATCTGTTTTTTATATCAATATTCCGCGCTGCTGGCAAAGGCAGGAAAAAATTATGTTATACACTAGACCAAAAGCAAAAAAAAGAGTATAATAATATTATTAAGATTCTTGGAGGTGCTATTAATGCCTTTAGTAAATACAAGGGAAATGTTTAAAAAGGCCTATGCGGAAGGTTACGCCATAGGAGCGTTTAACGTAAACAATATGGAGACTATACAGGGTATCGTCACCGCGGCGCAGGAAGAGAGAGCGCCTCTCATCCTTCAGGTTTCCGCGGGCGCGCGCAAATATGCCAACCCCGTATATCTGCTCAAAATGGTGGAGGCGGCGGTAGCTACCTCCGATATCCCCATCGCTCTGCACTTAGACCACGGGGACAGCTTTGAGTTGTGCAAGGACTGCGTTGACAAGGGTTTTACCTCGGTAATGATTGACGCTTCTCACCACAGCTTTGAGGAGAACGTCAAAATCACCAAAGCGGTTGTGGATTACGCCCACCAATACAACGTAACAGTTGAGGCGGAGCTTGGCAGGCTGGCGGGCATTGAGGACGCAATCAACGTAAGCGACGCGGATTCCCGCTATACCGACCCTAACGAAGTTCAGGAATTTGTGCAAAGGACGGGAGTGGACAGCCTCGCGATAGCGATAGGCACTTCGCACGGCGCTTTTAAGTTTAAGGGGGAGGCAAAACTGCGTTTTGATATTTTGGAAGAAGTCGGCAAAAGATTGCCCGGTTTCCCCATTGTATTGCACGGCGCAAGCAGCGTGCCTCAGGATTTGGCGGAAATCATTAATCAGTACGGCGGCAATATGCCCGGCGCCAAAGGGGTACCCGAATATATGCTGCGCAAAGCGGCGGAAATGGCGGTATGCAAAATCAATATCGACAGCGATTTAAGGATGGCGGTTACGGCAACTGTAAGAAAATACTTCGCGGACAATCCCTCCCACTTTGACCCCCGCCAATATCTCGGCCCGGCAAGGCAGGCGGTAAAGGAAATAGTGCGCCATAAGCTGATTAACGTACTGGGTTGCTCCGGCAAAGCCTGATAACGGAAAAACCAAAAAATAAAGCGTATTAAAAAAGCCTTTGAATTTTCTCAAAGGCTTTGATTTTTTAATTGCCTTGCAATCTGATTAGCAACTGCTCATCGTTAGGACAAGGCTGATTAGGCAGAATCTCCGGGGTGTTTTTTCTGAATTTATAGGACACTATATAGCAGGGCTTGTCCATACGCAAGGACACCTTGTTGGAAGAGCCGGGAGTTTCGGGTAATGTAAAAAGAGTCTGGAAAAGCGGAAGCAGCGTACCTATAATGCCGCCGTCCTGTGCGGTTGGCATAGGCATTTTCATTATTTCATAGGAAGGTCCGTTAATATAGATAGTATTAGGGTCGAGATTGTTCCACATCCCGCTGACAAAGCCCATTAAGTTTACCCATTCTGTGCCGTCCTGGTCTGTATATTTAAGACTGCTGTACTTGTCCATGGATAACAGCCTTGCCATTTCCTTTTTAAGATAGGTATCAAGCAGGTTTTGTAAAGTCTCATACCCCTGCAGCCATTCGGGGTCAATAAGACCGACGAAAACGGAATCCAGCTGATTGAGTCTTTTCCAATTATAATTGTCTATAAATCCTTCTATGCGAACGTTTATTTCCACTTTTTCAAATTTATTAAGTATATAATCAGCAGTAATCTTGTTTGAACTCACGGATACGGGCATAATCATTATGGAAGGACCGGTAGAAGCCTTAAACACTATGTTTCTGAATACCGCTTCGCTGGTCGGGAAATGCCCTCTCTGGTCAATAAACACGGGAAATCTGTAACAATCGCCGATAATCGAGCCTTCCACCAATAAGTTGTAACTATATCGGGCTTCATAGTCAAAATCTCCCACAAAACGGAAACCGTCGCCGAAGTATCGGATATGATTATACCTTAATATAATTTGCTTATCGAAAGCGTCGCTGTCGGCATAGATATCCATAGCCATTCCTCTTGCTTCAAAATCTTCCAGTCTGACTTCAGCATTATCGGCTATGGCGGTGCCTTTAAAAGACACGTTCTCTATAATCAATTTGTCTAAAGATTCTTTAATAACATTGGTATTAATCAAAAATATACTGGTAAATCTGGCCATACCCTTTTCATTGCCGGGTATTTTTTCATATCCGTTCTGCTTGTCATAACGATCCACCCATTTCTCCGCGGTTATCGTATAGCCGTTGCCGTAAAAACAGTTTTTGAGGGACGCAAAACTATTGCTGCTTGTCTGGTCCTGAGTGAAATCCACATCGGTATGCAATGCGATAGGCGCTGCCAGATAATTGGAAAGGAAGTTGATAGTATTGTAATATCCGCTGGGAGATAAGACTAAATCCTCCTCGTCTACATTGACCGCTTCCTTATCCTCCAGCATTCTGAAGGTATAGCTTTTGGACAGCTGGGTTTTGACGTTATGCACAAGCTCGGTGGCTATCACCTTTACGTCCTTGCCGCAGGCGGCTTCCTTAAAGGTAATAACGCCATTCTGGTCTATGGAGGCGTATTCCGGATTGGCGACTTCCCAGAACAGCCTGAAATCTTCTATTACAGTTCCGCGGAAGGTGGCGGAGCCGGGATGGTAAAAGAGCTGGTAACTATGGGTAAACTCATTTTTGTTAAGGCTGCCGGAAATAAAGTTGTATCCCCATACCCTTTCCAGTTTAATGCCCACCTTATTAAAGTTTTCGGTAAGATTAAGCAAAAAGGTGTTTGCCCTGAGGGTAACCTTAATTACTATCTCTTTGTATTCCCCGTTGGAAAGGGTCGCTCTCACCGTCGCCACGCCTTGTTTTACGGGCAAAAGCACGCCCGATTCCGAAACTTTGAGCACACTCTCGTCCGAAGAGGAAAATACTGCGTTGAGAGTGGCGGGGTTGGAAAAGTCCAAATAAGCCGCGCTCAAAAAATATCCGCCGTTGTCAATATATACTATCGCTTGATCTTGCTCGTCATAGCTGAAATATTCACGATTGGCGATATCCCATTCGTTATAAGGGATATTATACACTTCCACCTGCTGCTCAAGCTCGCCGTATGTCACTTTGTACAGGGCTTTTTCCTGATTGGAAGAAACCAAAGTAATTTCGGTGCTGCCGTTTTGCAGCACAAGGTTATCCTTAATCCATTGCTCGCTGTTAGACTCGCTGTTAAGGTAAATCTTGGAGCTTTTCACTACCGCGCGGGTAGTGTCTACCTCAATTTCCGCCGTATGCTTGCGCTCGGCCATATCCACGACGGCAGTGCTTATTGTCGTCTGCCCCAGCCCCTTAATGCTCGCCACGCCGTTTTGGTCCACGCTCACGATGTCCGGACGGCTGCTCTTCCAAGTGATTATATTGGAGCCTATCGCCTCAGCGGGGTAGAAATTGGCGTAAAATTTGGTGGTGTCAGTCAAGGGATATGTGCCCTCTACAGGCTGCCCGTTCGCCGCTATGGAAAAGCTGGCGATGTAATTGCTGGTTATATAAATGTTGATTACTTTTTTGAGATTGTAATTGCTCTTGGGATAAATCACTAAGCCCACTTCACCGGGAGACGCCGCCTCGATAGTATATTTGCGGCCCTTTTCCTCTTGCTTGGTCAGGGTCACTCTGCCCGTGCTGTCTTCCGTAAATGTGTAATCAATTTCCGAATTGTAGCTTATCGTGGGCAATATGATAATGATAATCTGCATACTACCCGGCTTGCCCCCATCTTCCAAAGGCAGAGTATAAGTGCGGGTTTCGTCAAGCGGCTTGTCGTTGATATCGTGGATAATCATTTTTTCCGCGTTAACGTTGATGGTAGCGGAAATCACCGCTCCCGTAAGCATTAAAGAAAATACCACTACGACAGGTATAATTATAATAACAGCTATCAAAAACTTTTTCATTACGTTATCCTATTATAATGTTTTTTCAGATTGATGGAATAGGACAAGATACAATACAAGCCGAATATAAAAGATATGCCGCTGATTATCAAAAGCATCCATTGGTCAACGGTAAGCACCTCTTTGTCAATAACAAAGAAGGAATCAAGCAGGTAAGAGATAAGCATAGCCAAAATACCCAAAAAGACGGATACCGCAAAGCCTATCCCTACGCTTGCGGTGGTATTTACGTTGCCGCTGACCAATTCCCCCTGGCCGCTGAGATTGAACTTGGGCCGCTTGACATCCATTTTCATAGAGCGCAGGGTCAAAGCGACAGCCAAAAACTGCACAATGGCGTACAGCCAGACAGCGTCGTCAAGCGGAATTTGCTTAAAATAAACTATGCCCGCGATTGTGACCACATTGGCAAGAATTGATACCAGCAGATACATGGTAAATTTGGCTAAAAGCTGAGTGCGTATAGATACCGGAATAACCTTGGTATGGTAGAAATTGTCCCCCTCTCTTGTTATACTGGTGGCGGAAAAAGATATTATTACCGTGTTGAAAATCAGCATTACAAGCAGGGTAAGTCCTAGGATAATCTTGTCGCCTATATCGTTTTTGCCTATTCCTATCGCGATTTTGTTGCAAAAATATACCATTACCGGCATTGAGCAGGCAAGCACAAAATACTGGAAAGAATAATTGGTGGAGCGCATTACCTGCAAAAATTCCTTTTTCAGCAAGGTAAAGAATATGGGACGGCGAGTAAACCGGCCGCGCTTTTTGCGATATGCGGAGCCCTCTATTTCCACGTTTTTAAGCAGCGTCCTCTGATATACGAACACAATGAGCAGTATTACCAAAAACAAAAGGAAGACGGAAAGCACCATCAGTATAAACAGCGCGAACACGGGATTTTTCTGCAATACGAGGTCCGCGAAATATTTAGTCGGATAGCAGTATAGGGCTACCTCTTTAAAAATCTCAATCATTTTGGGGTCAAAGACGGAAAAGCTTTGCCCTTTAAGGTAGGTGACCATGCTTTGAAAAAGGGTAATATACGCGGTAAACATCGCCGTCACGCTCACCGCCATAATAATGGTAACCAGTCCGTATCTGTGCCTGATTTTGTTTGTCACCATCATTACGGGTATCGCCAGCAGATTGCTGATAAAGAAAGGTATAAAAACTATAAAAGCGGCGGCGGCCGGAATAAGTCTTAAAAACTGTTTGGGTACGGGCACCACTCTGGAGTAAGCGAACATCACGGGCACCAGCACCACCGCGGTGACCAAAATCTGATTAATAATAAGGTACAGCGTTTTGGAGATAAACACCTCGTAGCCTTTGACGGGGAGGCGCATCAGCATCTCGTTGTCGCCTTTGTAATATAGCACCTTGGCCACGCTGGATACTCCCGTAAAACAGAAGAACAAAAACATGCCCGTAAACAAAAAGACAAGGATTTCGTAGCCCAATCCCTCTTTGACAAACATCTCAAAAATAACTTCGCTTGCCCACAGCACCAAAACATAAAAGGCGAGAGCGAAAATTGCGGTGCCTACCGTCTTTTTGAGCGTCTTTTTGTCCTTTAGAGAAAAGGCCCCGAAGTTGTTTCGAAACTCCAGTTTTAAAAGAGTAAAAGCAATTTTCATAATTACTACTCCTCTTCTCTGGTTATGGCAAGGAAGTCTTCTTCCAGCGTTTCCTTATTGCCCTCGACGGTCAAGTCAATAATGTCATGCAGCTTGCCGTCGTGTATGATAGCCGCCCTGTCGCACAGCTTGGCTACCAAATCCAGATTGTGAGAAGAAAAGAACACGGTGTTGCCCTGATTGCAATGCTCTCTCATGTAGCTGATTATCTCCACCATAGATTGGGGGTCGAGTCCCATCATAGGCTCGTCAAGCACCCACAGCTTGGGCTGGTGTATAAGCGCGGCAATGATGCATATCTTTTGCTTCATACCGTGAGAGTATGACTTTATCTGAGTATCTATGGCATGCGTAAGGCGGAACATTTTGACAAACCTGTTGAAGCGCTCCATTCTGTCGAACTTGCTTACCCTGTATAAGTCGGCCATATAGTTGACGTATTCTCTGCCGGTAAGCTTTTCGTACACGCTGTGGTTGTCAGGCACGTATCCCATATTAAGCTTTGCCTCTATGCTTTCCGTCTTGATGTCCTTTCCGCATATCTTTATGGAGCCTCCGTTAAAAGGGTAAATGCCGGTTATGCATTTTATTGTCGTGGACTTACCCGCTCCGTTCTTTCCGAGAAAACCAAAAATCTCCCCCTCCTTAAGCTCGAGACTTAAATTCTCTACCGCGAATCTTTCACTGTTAAGGTATTTCTTATATAGATTCTTTATTTCCAGCATGAGATACTTTTCCTTCATCATTTAAATAATAATGCTATTATATCAAAGTCTAATATAGATGTCAACCATAGCTTATAACACTGATTTTAGAATGTCAAACCTAACATTTTGGGGATTTTTCGCATAAATATGGCTAATTTATTGCAAAAAACAGCTTATTAGGCTATAATATTAACGATTTTTTGATAAATGAGGAGCTAAAATGAAGCCAAATGTACTGATTACGGGCGGAGCAACGGGTATCGGAAGGGCAATTTCCCTTCGTTTTGCGCAGGCAGGATATAACGTTTTTTATACTTACAACAAAAGCGAAAAGGAAGCGCAATCGCTGCAAAGTCAGCTTTCGGGATACCAAATAATGCATTATGGGTTACATTGTGACGCAAATAACGTTGGGGAAATCGAGCATGTTTGCACCCAAATTGTTGCCAAATACGGCAATATAGGCACCCTTATTAATAATTGTGGGGTTCCTAAACGCGCGTTATTGGCAGATACAGGCGTGGAAGAATATGACGAGATAATGAATGTCAATCTGCGAAGCGCGTTTTTGTTTTGCAAATATCTTTCCTGCGGCATGCGGGAGAGCGGGGGACGAATCATCAATATAAGCAGCATCTGGGGCATAAAGGGCGCTTGCATGGAGAGTATCTACAGCGCAAGCAAGCACGCGCTTGCGGGGCTTACCCGCTCTCTTGCTTACGAGCTTGCGCCTTGCGATATCACCGTCAACGCGGTGGCGCCCGGAGTCATAAACACCAAGATGAACGACTGCCTCAGCGCGGCGGAAATGGAGGCGCTGCGCCGGTCTATACCCTTAGGCAGGCTGGGCACTCCGGAGGATGTGGCGGAGGCCGTATTCTTTCTTGCTAGCAAAGAGGCGGGATATATTACGGGTCAGGTACTGGCCGTGGACGGAGGTTTAAGCTAGAGTAACATGAGCATATTGGAAGTCAAAGGATTAACGCACAGATTCGATAACAAGCCGCTGTTTAACGATGCTTCCTTCAGGGTTAACAACGGAGAGCACATAGGCATCGTGGGACTTAACGGAGCGGGTAAGTCTACTTTTATAAATATCATTTCGGGAAAGCTCCCGCAAGACGCGGGCGAAGTAAACTGGCTGCCCGGCATACGCTGGAGCTATCTGGACCAGCATGCGGATATAGACCGCTCTCTAAGCGTTATGCAATATTTGCGCAGCGCTTTCGGCTATCTGTACGATATCGAAAAAGAGCTTCTGTCACTTTATGAGCAAATGAGCGAAACCACGGACGAGGCGGTGCTGGATAAGCTGATAGGCAAAAGCGCGAGGATGCAGGACAAGCTTATCATCGAGGGCTTTTATGATCTGGACGCGGAAATAAAAAAGGTCGCCGGCGGGCTGGGCCTGGCAAACGTGGGTTACGATAACAAAATCGGCAGGCTGAGCGGCGGAGAAAGAGCAAAGCTGATGCTAGCCAAAATACTTTTGGAAAAGCCGGATATAATGCTGCTGGACGAGCCCACCAATTTTTTGGATATTGAGCATATTGAGTGGCTAAAGGGCTTTTTGAACTCTTTTCCCGGTACTTATATGGTTATCAGCCATGATAACGCCTTCTTAAACGCCACCTGCAGTTTTATTATCAACATAGAAAACGGACAAATAAGAAAATTCAGCGGCAATTACCGGTCGTTTATGGCGCAAAGAGAGCAGATAGCCAAACAATATGAAGAAAGCTACCAGCGCCAGCAACGGGAAATAGCGAAAATGGAGGATTATATCGCGCGCAACAAGGTGAGAGCGGCTACGGCGGGCATGGCAAACAGCAGAAAGAAACAACTTGAGCGCATGCAGGTCTTGGAAAAGCCCGTCATAATTCACGAAGCGCATTTCCATTTCCCATGCGAGCCCGTACATACTTTGGACATGCTGGTGGTAAAGGATCTGGTAATAGGCTATACCAAGCCCATCCTGCCCCCTATAAGTCTGCATATTAAGGGGGATGACAAGCTATGGATAAGAGGCACAAACGGAATAGGAAAAAGCACGCTGTTAAAAACGCTGACGCAACGGATACCCCGGATATCCGGCTCTTTTAAATTTCATATCCAGCACCGAAAAAATTATCTGGAACAGGACATAGAATTTTATTCCACCGAAATAAACGCTGTTATATATGTTAATGAAACTTTCCCCCGCCTTAACGCCAAACAGCAAAGAGCAATGCTTGCGGAAGCTGGAATAAAAGGAGAGCTTGCGACCAAGCCCATCAAAAACTTGAGCGGCGGAGAGCAGGTGCGCATTAAGCTGGCGTGTCTGGGACAAAGGGAAAGCAACATCCTGCTGCTGGACGAGCCCACAAATCACTTAGACATAAAAGCAAAGGAAGCCTTAAAGAACGCGCTGGTCGAATACCCCGGAGCGATTGTGCTGGTAAGCCACGAAAAGGAATTCGCCGAAGCCGTCTGCAATAAGGTGTTCGATATTAAGTAAATGCTATTTTGGGACACCAAATAGCTGATTTAGGCAAACCGTTTATCGCTATTAAGGCAACAAATAAGCCCCAACAGGGGCTTAAGCCTCGTGTAATGAAATGCATAACAAGAGCCCATAGCACATACATGCACTGTTATACGCTTTTGTATTCAAAAGAGTTAAGAGCGGTGGAGAGCGGTGTGGAAACGGGCAACAGGCAGAGAGGCGGCGACGGGAGTGTATACAGAAATACATGACCTAGCCGTACTCACTGCACGTAGCCCGTATACGCGCCGCTATGCACCGCTCTTATTTACCATTTGCCGCGGCTTATATGAGTAGCAATCTCAGCCTTGCACTTCTGCTTAAGTATCCAAGCGTCTTTTATGGCTTGCTCAAAAAGGGCGACGCAAGGCGGGTCAAGGTTGATTTCTATACCTTCTTTTGCCAGCTTTTCGATTTTCATTGCCAATCCCATCAGTTTGGTATGGATATCGTTGGTTCTGTCAGAAGCGTACACTTTTTTTGCCTCTTCTTCGGTAAGAGCAATAAATTTCTCTTTGGGCGCGCCGCATTTGGGGCAGAAATCGGGGGCGGAATCTCCCTCGTGCATATAACCGCATACCGTACATTTGAACAACATAATTCTATCTCCTTTTTTGATTTTTCTTTGACGCAGCAAGTTATGCCTGCTATAAAAATTATAACAGATTGTTTGAAAATGTCAATGCGTTTGTTATACAATAGCATATTCCGCCCTCGTTGTATGTGACTAAGTCACCCGGGCAAGAAAAGTTTTGATTGACACCCGACCGTTAATATGGTAAGTTAGTATAAATAACCTTATCAGGAGGAAAAGAAAATGGACAAATATCAATGTATACCCTGCGGATATATTTACGACCCTGCTATCGGCGACGCCGAAGGAGGGATAGCCCCGGGCACCGCTTTTGAAGATTTGCCCAACGATTGGGTATGCCCCGTCTGTTACGCGGGCAAAGACGAGTTTGAAAAAATTTAATACGGGAGATTAATTTATGGCGATGTTTTGTTACCAATGTCAGGAAACTGCCAGAGGCACGGGCTGTGAAGTAAAAGGAGTATGCGGCAAATCGGAAACGCTGGCCAAGCTGATGGACTTGCTGATGTACTCCATCAAGGGATTGTCTTATTTAATAGTCAAAAATAAGATTGACCCGAAAACGATTGCAGAGGTAAACCATATTACCCTCTCCTCACTTTTTATGACTATCACCAACGCCAATTTCGACGAAGCGGCCATATGGGCGCAAGTTGAAAAAGTAATCGCCGAAAGGGACAAGCTGGCGGCGGCTTACCCCGGCAGCGCGGATTGCCGTCCCGCTGATTTCAAGTTGGAGAACATGGATAAAATGCTGGAAATGGCTTCCGGAATAGGCGTTTTGGCTACCCAAAACGAGGATATACGTTCACTGCGGGAAATTATTATTTATGGTCTGAAGGGAATGGCGGCATACACCGAGCACGCCGCTAATCTGGGCAAAGAGGACTATGATATTTACGCTTTTATGTATGAGGCGCTATCTTCCACGCTGGACGATACCCTCCCACAGGACAAGCTTGTGGCGCTGGTGTTAAAGACGGGCGAATACGGCGTAAAGGCTATGGCGCTGCTGGATTGCGCCAATACCGCAAGATACGGCAACCCCGAAGTCACCAAGGTAAACATCGGAGCAAGGAGCAATCCCGCAATACTGGTTTCCGGTCACGATCTGGTTGACCTTGAGCAATTACTGGAACAGACGCAAGGGGCGGGCGTGGACGTGTACACGCACGGGGAAATGCTGCCGGCGCATTCCTATCCCTATTTTAAAAAGTATCCTCACCTAGTGGGCAACTACGGCAACGCATGGTGGAAACAAATAACCGAATTTGCCACATTCCGCGGCCCTATTCTTTTTACCACAAACTGTATTGTGCCGCCCAAAAGCGAAGAGATAAGACAAAGGATATACACCACAGGCAGCGCGGGTTATCCCGGATGCGTACATATTATGCCTGATAAAGAGGGCAAAAAGGACTTCTCGCGAATTATTGAGCATGCAAAAGGGCAGGGCGCGCCCGAAGAGATTGAGCAGGGCGAAATAATCGGCGGTTTTGCGCACGCTCAGATTACCGCTCTCGCGGATAAGGTTGTGGAAGCGGTAAAGAGCGGAGCGATAAAGAAATTCTTTGTAATGGCGGGCTGTGACGGCAGAATGAGATCCAGGGAATACTATACCGAGTTTGCCGCAAAACTGCCCAAAGACACCGTAATCCTTACGGCGGGCTGCGCGAAATACAGATACAACAAGCTGGGGCTGGGCGATATAGGCGGCATACCGCGGGTGCTGGACGCCGGGCAATGCAATGACAGCTATTCGCTTGCCGTTGTCGCGCTTAAGCTGAAAGAGATTTTCGGGCTGGACGACATAAACAAGCTGCCCATAGTCTTTAATATAGCCTGGTATGAGCAGAAAGCGGTAATAGTTCTGCTTGCCCTGTTATATCTGGGAGTGAAAAATATCCACCTCGGACCCACACTGCCCGGATTCTGGTCCGCCAACGTGCTTGCCGTAATTAAAGACGCCTTTAATGTGCAGACAATCTCAACGGCGGATGAGGATATCGCAAAGTTCTTGCCCTAACAGTGTCACTTGTCAAAACAAATAAAAAGACCGCCTTTTCGGGCGGTCTTTATCGTTATCGCAGAAGGGCTATTGCATTTGCTTAATGTTGCGCTTAAGGATTCTGCGCTGCTTATGCAATTCCTCGGGCATTCTGTCAAAGGTCTTGAAGTAGCGGTCTATCTCTCTTGCTTCTTTTTCCCAAAGCTCTTTTTCTACCTTAAGAATATCCGCAAGCTGCTCGCGTGAAAAATCCAGTCCTTCCAGATTGATGTCCTCGGGTCTGGGAACGTAGCCGATAGGGGTCTCCACGGCGTCTACCGCGTCCTCGCACCTTTTGATTATCCATTCCAGTACCCTCATATTCTCGCCGAAGCCCGGCCAGATAAACTTTCCGTTTTCGTCCTGACGGAACCAGTTGACGTTAAACACTTTGGGCATATACTTGGTGTCGCGGCTGCCCATTTTGAGCCAGTGCGCGAAGTAATCGCCCATATTGTAGCCGCAGAAAGGCAGCATCGCCATAGGGTCGTGGCGCAGCACGCCCACTTTGCCGGCAGCCGCTGCGGTGGTTTCCGAGGACATTATAGCGCCCATAAACACGCCGTGCTTCCAGTCGCGCGCCTGATATACCAGCGGAGTGGTCTTTGCCCTTCTTCCGCCAAAGACAATAGCGCTGATGGGCACGCCTTGCGGTTTTTCCCAGTTCTTGGAAATACAAGGACAGTTTTTGGCGGGAGCGGTAAAACGGGAGTTGGGGTTGGCGCCCACTATCTTTTTGCCGTTTTCGTCTACCATGCCCGCGTGCCACTTGTTGCCCTTCCAGTCCAGCGCGTTTGCGGGCGGATTGTTATCCAGGCCTTCCCACCAAACCGTCTTATTGTCAAGGTTAAGCACTACGTTGGTAAAAATCGTGCCTTCTTTGGTGCTTGCCAGCGCGTTGGGGTTGGATTTTTCGTTGGTGCCGGGAGCTACTCCGAAAAAGCCGTTTTCGGGGTTGATGGCGTATAGCTTTTTGCCCCTGCCCTTTCTTATCCACGCTATATCGTCGCCCACCGTCCATATCTTGTACCCTTTTTCGGTATACACTTTGGGAGGGATAAGCATAGCCAGATTGGTTTTGCCGCAAGCGGAGGGGAAGGCCGCCGCGATGTATTTGGTGTCGCCGTCCGGCTTTTCCACGCCTAAAATAAGCATGTGTTCCGCCATCCAGTTCTCCTGGCGCGCCTGATAGCTCGCTATGCGCAGAGCGTGGCATTTTTTACCCAGCAGAACGTTGCCGCCGTAGCCCGAATTGACCGAATAAATAAAGTTTTGCTCGGGGAAATGGCAGATGTATCTGTTTTCCAATTCCAAATTAACCTTGCCGTGAACGCCTCTGGTAAAATCGGCGCTGTCCCCCAAATGCTCAATAACCTTAGTCCCCACTCTGGTCATAATAAGCATATTTAACACTACGTAAATGCTGTCGGTAAGCTCTATGCCTATCTTGGCGAATTTGCTGCCCACCTTGCCCATGCTGTAAGGGATAACGTACATGGTACGCCCGCGCATAGCGCCCTCGGAAATCTTATGCAGCATTGCAAAAGTTTCCTCGGGGTCCTTCCAGTTGTTGGTAGGACCTGCTTCCTCTTTGGATTTGGTGCATATAAATGTGCGGTCTTCCACCCTCGCCACGTCGTTGACGGCCGTTCTGTGATAAAGACAGCCGGGCAAGAGTTTTTGATTAAGTTTGATTACTTCGCCGGTTTTAACCGCTTCCTTTATCAATTCCTTTTTCTGTTTTTCGCTGCCGTCTATCCAAACAACTTTGTCAGGCTGGAAGATGCCCTCATATTTGCTAATAAAGTCTAAGACATATTTGTTAGTAGTCATACGAGTTCTCCTTAAAAAAATTCCCATAATACTATGGTGCCCTTATTCTATCACAATATATTATTATTTGCAAATAAATGGGTTTTAATTACCAAAAAAAAGCAGAAACCGGCTTTACGGTTTCTGCGAAATCAAAACGCTTTTTTAAGCGTTAGGCATATTCGCCCTTGATTGTAGGATGTGCCGTTATCCGAATATTATACATGCCTTTTTGCGCAACGCATATTTATTTCCCGGCTAAACAAAAAGCGCCCTTGCGGGCGCAAATAGGTGGATTTATAATGTGCAAAGGGCTTATAAGCCCATAAAATATTTGGCATACTCCTCGGAATAACCCGTCTTTTCCCGAACTTTGGCTATTGTGTCAAGAATAAGCTCGTCGGTGAATCCTTCTATCCCCAGCAGCTCCGCCGCGTCGTAAAAGGGAAATTTTTCATCCAGCGTCAGATTTAACAGACAGTACAGCAAAACTTCGTTTTTTTCGCCTTCGGGCAACCTGAATTTTTTGTATACTTTGTCGAAAGGAACTTCCGTGCGCCTTACCGTATTGACGATTATTCCGCTCAGGCTTTCCTTATTAAGAGAGGCGTAAGCGGGATACCTTGCGATGTTTTCGCTCAATACGTCGCCCAGTCTTTCCCTTACTGCGGACGTATAATCCTTTTTGGGAGTAAATTTAGCGTGCGAATCGTAAAACGCCTGCATGTCAAAAGGCTTGCCCACAGCGTAGGCGTAAGCGTCCGTCAAAATCGGGGAAGCGTTAAGGTACGCCGGGTAACTGGAATAAGCGTAAGAAGCCATATCCTGTCCCGCGTAATTGCAGGCGTAATGCAGACTGAGCACGCAATCGGCGATTTTTCCCGCGCTCTTTAAGCGCATGACATTATACGCGGATTGGAAAACCATGCCTACCCGCTCAAAAGTCTGATTGTAATATTCGCTGAACTCGCCGTTTAAGCACTCCGCGTAGTCAATCAGGGCGGCCCCTATCCCTTCCCTGCTGCCCAAAAGCAGGGAGAGAGTGTCGGGGGCTATATAATAAGCCACGACATCAATATTAAAGGCGGGGGCGCACTGCATAATCCTGTTAAGCATATAAGCCTTAGCGCGGTCGTCTCCCATTACTGCGCCGGGAATCCTTGACGATAGGGTAACACAGGCGTAATAGCCTTGAGGCCTTTTGGACATAACTTTTCCTTCAGGACTTATTTAGCCCTTTTTATTTTTATTTCCCTTAATATAACAAAAGCGCCCGCCGCCAAAACGGTAACCACTACCGCGCCGGCAACGATTATGTTGGTAAGCAATCCGTAGGGATTGAGTTCCTTTATGGTGTCCGAGGCAAGGTCGTATTCATAGCCCTGATAATACAGGTCTTTGCCGTCAAAATACAGTTTGCCGAAAGTGGGATTGGCGAGCCCTTTGCCGTAAGCTACGGGCACGTCCTCGTTGTCTTTGTAATCGTAGTACTTGTTGCCTAAGGTGCCTAAGTTAATATACAGGGTTCCCTTATCCTTGGTGAGTTTTTGCTTGCCGGTCGCGGGCAGGTTGACGGGCTTGCCCTCTTCGTCCAGATAATAGCTTTCCGTATAAGTGTGGTCGTGTCCCTGCAACACAAGGCTTACGCCGTATTGAGGAAATACGGGGGTAAGCTGAGCGCGCAAGCCCTCCACATCGGCGTCATAGGAGTGTGAGCCTTTGGTATACGGACCCTTATGCATTATTACCACTTTATACTCTTTATCCGCGCCCTCCAGATCGGCTATCAGCCAATTATACTGCGCCTCACCCAACTTGTTATCCTCTATATCGTTGGTGTTAAGCACGGTAAAATGCACTCCGCTGTAGTCAAAGGAGTAATACACGCCGGTAGAAGTATCCTGAGACGGATAGCTGAAGTTGTGATGCGCCACCATATAGTTGTAAGCGCTTGTCACAACCTCCGAAGAAGAGGGGACATAATCGTCGGTAGGCTCAAAAACTTTCGTTTCGTGATTGCCGGTAGTGGATACCATCGTGGTGTTTGCCCAGATAGCCTGCGGAATATCCAGATAATACCCGTATTGCTTGATATTGCTTGAGCTGTCCACGGAATCGCCCATATCTATTACGAAATCGTATCCCAAATCAAATACCTTGTTCACGCTCGCCAGTATCTTTGCCGCCTGCCTGTATTCGGCAGCGGTATAGCCTTGCAAGTCCGAAATTAGCAGCGCCTCAAAAGGAGCGTTGTCCGCGGGCGCGGTCTTGAAGGTGTAAACGGGAGACAAATATCCGTCCTCCACGCTGCCTATCCTATAATAATAAGTGGTGCCGGGCTGCAGTCCGGTAAGGCTTATGGTATGGCGCGCCTTTTCTATGGTAGTTTTGGTAACTGCGAGCAGACCCACGTCAATAAGCGGCCTTCTCATAGCGTATATCTCGGTATCGCCGCTCTTTACGGTAGCCTTGGCGATATCAAAAGGCTTATTGTCAAAGGGGTAGTAAGCTATCGCGGTATCCTCAATCCTGGAATCGGTAAAATACACGAAATTCTTTGCGGTTTTGGGATCGTCGCCGAAATTTACCGCAAGCATGCCGGGCAGTTTTCCGTTTTCTATGGTAGGATTGTCCGCGATCTCTTCGGTGGTAAAAGTAAACTCGTCCCCCTCCTCAAAGGTGATAAGGTTAAGCTGCTCCGGTCTGCCCTCGGGGAAAATGTCCACGGCGAAAGAATACAGAATATCCGCGCCGATATTGCCCAGTCCGGTATACAGGCTGTCCGTAATATAATCTTTTACTGCCTGGCTCAAAAAGTCGGTAAAGGTAAGCCCGTTAAGGTCAAAATCAAGGCCGATAAAGCCGATTACCTTTTCCGCAAGCAGCGCCAGATCTATGGCGGCGGGGTCAAATTTGGGATAGCCCACCAGCGTGCCTAAAGTCTTGAGCGCCTTTATTTCGCTTTGGGTCAAATCCGCGGTCAAATCAATTTTGCTGTTGAAAACCGTAAGCAAAACATTGTACAGTGAATCATCATTGTTAACCAGATAATCAACAAGTTGCTTAATGGTATCGCCGGAGCGCATATTATCAAAGCTTTCCTTTATATTGGCGGGCAACCGGTCGTAATCGGTCACATCTTCGCCTTGTACATAGGTCAGATAGCAATAGGTGACAAATTCAAAGATATTGGTTCCGTCAGAGGCGGTCTGAATATTGACCACATTGTCAACCATATCTTTAAGATAGGCAAACAACTTGTTATTGCCATCCTGAAAAGCGGGATGTTCCCCCTTGTATTGGTAGTCGGCAAGCCCTATTACTTCTATCTGATTGATAAGATTGACAATAATTTTGTCAATCATGGGAGCAATACCGGAAAGGTAAGAAGGCAGTTTATCTTTAATCCCGCCGATAAGACCCAGGATTACATCCATATCAAGATATCTGTAAGTATAATCGTCAATCACGTTGCCCAACAGTTTTGAGGAGGCATAATCGCTCATATCCGTACAAACTCTGCCGTCGAAATAACGGCTGTTGCCGCTGTCCGCCAGGTACTGCATGGGCAGATAGCCGGCATCAATAATGGAAGAAAAATCAATTTCCCTGATGACGTAACTTTGGGCATGGAATTTTTGCGTTAAGATGTCTCCCTTCGTCCCTCTTTCTATGTACGCCTTTCTGTAGCCGCCTCCGCCGGAGAACAACGAAGTGGTCTGGATATCCAGTATTCTGTTAAGATTGTAAGAGGTGTGCCCCGCGATATTATTGGCGTGAACATGTCCGGTAAAGGTGTATCTTACGCCCATATCCGCAAGGTAATCGGTGGCCGTTACGTAATTATCCAGAATAAAGCCGGTAAAAATATTGTACTCCTCGGTAAAATGCAATACGGCGGAGTGATGCATTATGGCTATGCCCGTTTTGTTTTCCAGCGAGGGGGCATGCGCGTCTATAAAATCAACGGTGGAAGCAAAAAGTCTGCCGCCCAGCAAATGTCCATCTTCCTCGTTGGAAAGCTCCTCGTCCACGGATAAGAAGAAATAATCGTTGTCGTCAATCGCAAGGTAAGACAGTTCGCCCAAAGGGAAATCCTCGTCATCCTGAATGCCGTTTTCTATATATTGCCACGCCACGGTAAGGTTGGGCGCCAGTGAGGAGTTGATAAAAGCGTCGCCGTCCCCCTCATAAGGCAGCAGCGTAGCGTTAAGTTCTTCCTCGGTGTAAAAAGCCAGCGCCTCTTCCTCGGAAATGTCCGGGAAGCCCAAAGAGGAGTATATAATGCTCAGGTCTTTTCTGCTTACGTTGGGCGCGTCCACTTTATCGCCGTTTGTCAGATAACGGTATGTGCTGGGATTGTAGATGTCGTGATTGCCGAAAGCAACAAAAATCTGAAATCCGGGCTTGTCGTAATCGGCGCGGATGCGGTTCTGCAAATCGCGCAAGGCGTTTGCCACGTCTATATGCCCCGCCCTTTCGCCGTTGTAGGTATTGTCCCCGGAAAGCACCACATAGTCCGGATTTTGCTCGTAAATCAGTTCTAACTGGTGCTTAAAAGCTGCGGAAGGCTCCGCCAGTTTGGTGCCCATATCAATATCCGCTTTGTAATCGCCCTGATAATTGGGAGAACAATGCCTTAACGGGTAATAGTGAAGGTCGGATATATGTATAATGTAAAGCTCGTCCTGTTTGACATATTCTTCAGCGGCGGCGGGCGAATATTCCAAGGAAAGAACGCCTATTACCGTAATTGAAAGAATCAAAGCAAGACATACGATAGTTTTTCTGGAAAGCAATTTTGTCATTGTAACCTCCGGTTAACGTATATTAATGATTTTATCATACAATCAACCATATTTCAAGATGATATGCAATTATATATATGCAATTATATAGTATATATCCTCTGAGGCATTAAATCAAGCCCTTAATCGGTCTATTGACAAAGGTTTTTCGCTGTGTTAAACTTGAACGTGAAAATGGGGAATTTTTTTATAAAAAGGAGTTGCTATGTCTAAGAGAAAAGCAGCTTTCACGGCATTAATAATATTCGCGCTTGCGCTTTCCATCCTGCTTTGCTCCTGCACGCCTCCTCTTCCGCGCAAGGCGGATTTTTCCGAAGTATTATCAAATTATGAGAAAACGGAGAACAAAAAGGCGGAGGCTCTTGTAAATATCTCTTTCGACGCCAGCTTCAACTTAAACGCGGAAGGGTTTGACGGCGAATACACCATCAAGTTTGTGCAAACGGGGGAAATGGACAGAATCGCCAACGGCGGCAAGGCGGTAGCCGATTTTGATGTTTATACCGCGCCCACCGATAAGGCCAACAGCGAGCTTTCCTTAATTATTTTTGCGCTGAAAAGCAAAGGGCTTACCGATTTGGCCACAATAATCGAAGATTATTTCCACAAAAAGACTACTATGGCAAGCCTTCTTGTCGGCTATGACGGGGCGGATACCTTTAATATCAAGACAGGCTATTATCCCAAAGGCGGGCAAAGGGAATACCAGACTTTTTACGCGATAAGCCAGCAGACCATAGGCCAATATGAGGATATGCTGGGTCTGGGCGACGCAAGGACAATTTCCTTCAAGGATTTGCTGGTGACAAGCGACTTTTTGGGCTTAGCCGCCAACCCCTCCGTTATGGCCGACGATACCGCCTCCCAGCGACTGGATAAGGACGCAAACGCTTTTCTGTACTCCTTTGCGCTGAACAATGCCTTGCTGAAAGATAATCTTATAAATATGTTTGAACAAAAAATACTTTATTACCTCTACCTGTTGGTGACCGACGAAAGCATATATGAAAGCTATAATCAAATAAAGAGTACGGTTAAGGGGTGGTTTAACATCGAAAGTACCTCTGTCAACGCCGCAGCCAACTCCGCAGGCAATCTTTCCGCTATGAACACCGCGATTAAGCTGGCGCTGAATGTGCCCAATAAAGACCTTAAAAACGTTGTGAATATAATTATGCCGGGCAAGGGCGACGAGATTGTCGCTCTGATAAGCGATATAAGAATCGGCATCAATATCAGCGTAAACGAAGAATATTTTTATGACGCTGACTCAATAATCCTGAGCGGATATGAGCCGGAGGGCATTTTTGAGAGCGCGGACTTGAATATTGAGGACAGAGAGGTATTGCCCTTTATTGATTTCCGGGGTACTACGGAATAAATCAAGCCAATATCATTTATTCAAATTTTAACTTTTAAGCCTATCATTTTTATCCCTTAGGGCTTTACAACAACGCGGCTTTACATTATAATATACGGGATTAAGGCGGGGCGGAGGTGTTTTTGGTGCAACTTTTCGGGGATTACCATACGCATACCGGCTACAGTGACGGGCGGGGCAGTATGGAAGATGTCGTGCGTGCCGCTATAGCCTGCGGGCTTAAAGAAGTGACAATAAGCGACCATAGTTTTACTTCTCCCTCCATTGGGGCGTTGACTGTTGAAAAATACAAAAAACAACGCGAACAGCTACCCAAACTAAGAGAAAAGTATCCCCAAATAAGCATTTTGCATTCCGTTGAGGCGAACATACTAAATTATGAAGGCACCATTGACCTGCCGGCGGAAGTGATGGGGGAGTTGGATATCATTATCGCCGGTTTTCATTTGAGCGCGTGGCCGGGGATAAAAGACTGGTACTCCTTTATCTGGAAAGGGGTCAAATCCAAGTTTATTGCGCCCTCCGCAGCGCAACGGGCAAGAAACACCGCCGCGCTTATCAATACCATCAAAAAATACGATATTGATGTTCTCGCTCATCCCGACAGCGTACTTCGGACCGATATTAAAGACGTGGCAAAGGCGTGCGCCGATTACGGCACCCTTTTTGAGATAAACGTAAAGCATCTGGATTCCCTCTCGCCCTTATTGGAGGATATACTGAGCACGGACGTCACCCTGATTGCGAATACGGACGCCCATTACCCCGAGAGAGTGGGGGAATTTTCCAAGGTACGCTCTTTTATCGCCGCGCATAATATAGAGCCGTCAAGAATAGCCAACTGGGAAAGCGGACCCCGCTTCCGTTCACAAAGGAGAGTATAGTATGCCAAATAATGTTACCCATTGTTATTTCGGAGATTTAGTCGCGCAAGACTTTCACAGCGACGCCGGGGAAGCAGTCAAAGCGCATTTGGATTTGTTTTATATGGGCGCCAACGGTCCCGATTTGTTTTTTACCTTCAGGGAACTGGGCTTCGGCATTCCCTCGCTTTCCAATCTGATGCAGTTTGTCAAGACCTATGAGGTTTTTGAGTCCGCCGTGCAATATATGCGAAAAAACCCGGAGGATACCGCCGCTTACGCATATTTTCTGGGTTTGTTTTGTCATTACGCTTTGGACAGAGTGGTGCATCCTTATGTCAACTACGCCGTGGAACAGGGCTTTTTTGCGGATTATCCCAAAAAATATCAAAAAAGCATACACACCATAATCGAGATATATTTTGACGAATATATTATAAGGCAAAAACAAAACCTGCAACTGGTCTCCTACACCCCCGCAAAACTCGTCGCCAACTCCAAAGCGGACAGGCGCAAAATGGCGCAGATATATAACGACGTGGTATTTCCCGTTTACAACGTCCGCACTTCGGAAAAGAAAATGGCCGTATCCGTATGGATAGTCAATTTCTTTCATAAATTATTGAATGACAAAAAGGGCCGCAAGCGCGCCTTTTACGAATTTCTGGAGAAGCCAATAGGCTACGCCAAACTCACCTGCTTCCTTAAGCCGGTGCGGGACGGGGACAGTTACGATTTTTTGAATAACGGCAGACGCCCTTTCCGCATAATACGCAACAAAAGCGAAATGTCAACCGAAAATTTTGATGAAATGACAGAACGCGCACGCAAGCTGTGCTTAGAGCTTACAGATAAGTTTGACAAGGCATGCAAAGGCGGAGAAAGTTTGCGAAAGAAGGATTTTGCAATCAACTATGAGGGGGTTATGGACCCGCTGTTTACATAGTCCGCAAAAAATATCTTAAACTTGATAAAAAACTTAAATGTATATATTCCATAAGTAAAACTTTTATGGTATAATAATTAAAAAGAGTAAAATGGAGGGTTTTTTATATGCAATCACCAAAAGCTCAAGCGTTTGTTAACATGTATGCGGCAATGGGTACTTTGGAAAAGTATGTCGAACTCGACCCTAAAGCTAAAGAAATAGCGGCGCAGTTAGGTAATCTGGCTATACGTTTTAAGGTTATGGGCGGGCCCGACGGAGTAGTGGCTTTTAAGGACGGCGCGGTCAGCGTAGCTCCTTACGACGGACAGAAAACTAATGTTGTATTGCTGTGTACGGGGCCTGAGCAATTTAACAAGGTAATAGACGGAAAGGCTATGCCCATACCCTTAAAAGGTTTGTTTAAGGTCTTAAAATTTATGGCAAAGCCCGACCAGGCTTTCAACGTGCTTGCCAATCAGATGGCGGAGACAATGAGGAAGACGGAGTTTTCCACGCAGGAGGAAAAGGCGCTTACCACAAGACTGGCTTTTTACGCTATGACAGGGGCTCTTGCACAGTTGGCCAATGAGGACGAACTGGGGCAACTCAGCGCCTCGCATATAGCGGACGGTGAAATCAGCGTATCCATCAAGGATGACACCTATGTCACGCTGGTCGCCAAAGACCATAAGCTTACCTGCTTAAAGAAAAAGGCGGAAGCCCCGCGCGCCTTTATGGAGTTCGGCAGTATTGATATCGCCAAAGGGCTTATAGACGGCAAACTGGACGCTATGAGCTGTATCTGTAACGGCGGGCTGACATTAAAAGGTTTTGTGCCTATGTTAGAGCAGCTTAACAAAATTCTCAATCTGGTACCCAAGTATTTGGCATAGAATGGAGGAGACGATAATGAAAACATATACATATAACAAAAACAGAGAAATGATGCAACGCGCCCTCAAGGTTATTCCCAGCGGCGTATACGGACATCTGGGACCCGGGGAAGGGTGTATGATACCTACCGACGCATTCCCGTTTTTCGCAAGCAGGGCGGAAGGCACTTGCTTTTGGGATCTGGACGGCAACAGGTTTATAGATTATATGTGCGCTTACGGTCCCAACATTATGGGCTACAACGATAAGGATGTGGACCAGGCCGCCCAAGAACAGTTTAAGCTGGGCAACTGCACCACCGTTCCCTCTTCCATTATGGTGGAATTCGCGGAACTGCTCACCGCCACGGTTAAAAAGGACTGGGCGTTCTTTGCCAAAAACGGCGGAGACGTCACTCTCTTTTCCACAATGATAGCGCGTTTTTACACGGGCAAAAAGAAGATTATCTTTATCAACGGCTACTATCACGGCGTAGCGCCCTGGACGCAGAGGGCGGACAGCCCCGGCGTGCTGCCCGAAGAGTGCGTCAACTCTATCTACATTGACTTTAACGACGTTGAAGCGTTGAAGAAAGTGGTGGCGGAGGATAAGGACATTGCCTGTCTTATCGCCACTCCGTATATGCACGGCAACTTCAAAGACAACGTGCTGCCCGAAAAAGACTACTGGAAGCAGGTGCGCGAAATCTGCACCAAAGCGGGCATAATACTTATCTTTGACGACGTTCGTTGCGGTTTCCGTCTGGATTTGGCGGGCAGCGACCATTACTACGGCATCGAAGCGGATTTGATTTGTTTCTGCAAGGCGCTTGCCAACGGCTACAACATGTCCGCCCTTTGCGGTAAGGAATTTTTGAAGTCCGCGGTCAGCACGATAATGTACACAGGCTCTTACTGGATGAGCGCTGTGCCTTTTGCCGCCGGTATCGCCAACATCAAAAAGATGATTGCGCTAAATACCCCCAAGTTTTTGAGAGAGCAGGGGCTTAAGCTTACCAAAGGTTTCCAGAAAATAGCCAAGGAGAACGGGGTGCAGCTTTCCGTTTCCGGCGAGCCCGCGCTGTTCTATCTCTTAATCAAGGACGACAACAGTCTGATATTGCATCAGCAATGGATTGCGGAGTGCGTCAAGCGCGGTCTTTTCCTGACCAATCACCACAACCATTTTATCAATATGGCGGTGACGGACGAGATTATCAACGAAACGCTGGATATAGCCAATGAGGCTATGAAGGTAATGGTAAAGAACAATCCGCAGGTATACAAATAACCCCTACTGCCGCCTTTCGGGGAAGCAAAAGGGATAATCAAAGACATAAGGGCAAGGAATCCTTGCCCTTTTGCAAAAATAAACAAAAGGGGAAAGATAAATGGATTTGGCCGTAATTATCATAGTCAGCCTTTCGCTGGCGGCAAATATAATTTTGCTGATAGTGAGCCGTCTTAAAGGCGAAAACGAATTTAAAAGAGAGCTTGACAGCGCGGTAAGGGAATTAAAAGCCACCTTTAATACTGCCAACGAATATTCACTTGGCAGGCTGGAAAAGGACAACAAGGATAAGCTGGAGGAAATAAGCAGATTTATCAAAACCAACGAGGAGCAATTCAAGGAAATTAAAAAGGAATTGGGCGAGGTTATTGACAATTTATTGTCTAAGATTTCCAATTCTTTAAGGGAAACAAGAGAGGACAACGCCAAGGCACTGGAAAAGGTAAGGGAAGAAAACACCAAAAAACTGGACGAAATAAGAGGGGTAGTGGATGAAAAGCTGCAGGAAGGGCTGGAAAACCGCTTTAACGAAAAGTTTAAGGTGATAAGCGAAAGACTGGACAGCGTAAATAAGGGGTTGGGGGAAATGCGCACCCTTTCCGAGGGCGTAAAAGACATCAAGGTGGTGTTCAGCAATATTAAGCAAAGAGGCACCTGGGGGGAAAGGCATCTTCAAGGTTTGCTGGATGACACCATTCCCGGTCAATATTACTCACAGCACCAGATACCGGGCATGCCCAAAGACAGCAGGGTGGACTTTGCCATAAGGATGCCAGGCATAGACGAAAAAGAGGTATTGCTGCCCGTGGACTGCAAATTTCCCGTGGAGGCGTATACCAAACTGGCGGAGGCATCGGACAACGCGGATATAGCGGGCATAGAGGCGGCGCATAAGGAATTTTGCGCGGCAATAAAAAAATCCGCCGCCGATATCAAAAACAAATATATCAATCCCCCGCATACCACCCATTACGCCATAATGTATTTGCCCAGTGAGGGCATTTACGCCGAAGTATTGCGGGATACCGTATTGGTGGAAGAGGTTTTCAACCGCAATAATATTCTGCCCGCCGGGCCTTCCAGCATACTGGCCATCCTCAATACCTTAAAGGTGGGTTTCAGAAGCGTGGCGATTCAGAAGTCCGCAAGCGAAATCGTAAACAGCTTTATAGAAATCAAGCGTATGCTTGCCACCTACGACTCCCTTATTGACAGGGCAAAGGCAAATATAGACAAAGCCAGCGGCAATATGGACGAGTTTAAGAAAAAAAATGCCACGCTTACTCGCAAGCTTGACAAAATTGAAGAACTGGGTATTGAAACGGGGCAGGAATTGCTTGAGGAATAAGAGCTATTCCAGTCTGACGTCGCGGCGGGTAAAGGCAAAGATAAACAAGCGGGTGACGACGGGCAGAAAAGCCATAAAAAAGGATAGCGCGCCGATGACAATAAGCCCCGCGCCGTATCGGTAGGTATGGGTAAACAATAAGTATCTCAAGAAATATCTTTTGAATTCCTCTGTCTCTTCCATATACTCTATCTGCAGACCGGGCAGCAGCACAACAAATCCCAGACATAACAAAAATATAAAAATGTATTTGTACTGCACGGATGCCCTTACCCGGTTGTCCTTAATCTCTTTGATAACTTTACGGATAGCTAAAGCAAGCAGGGCAATCAGCACGATTACCAGCGCGGGTACCGCCAGCGTTGCCGCGAAGCGGTAGACGTCCGCGGCGTATAATAAGGTGGGGTCAAGCTCCGCCCCCTGAATAAACTGCCGGTAATAGGCGCCCTTTTTCCCAAAAAAGGAAAGAGGGTTATACGGATTGTCAAACAGTCCGCCCATGGTCTGTATTCCGTTTATGTCGACGGGGCCCGATACAAGGGGTAAAAATAAGCAGGCAAGCATCAGAATAAGACAAACTAAGGAAAATATCGGAAATATCTTTCCGCTGATATATCTCTTAGGTTTTTTACCCGCTCTTCTGGTTTCCATAAACTCCTCCGCAGAATTATATATAAACAATAATACTATATTATTGCGCCAAATACAAGTAAAAAGAAAAAAATGCTTATTGCCCTCCATATTGAAAATACTTCCGCTTGATATTGGCAGTAACCTGTAATATAATAAAGTAAGACGATAGGGTCTTGTCTGTATGCCCCTAAAAAGGACTCCATAAGAGCAAAATCGCATAAGAAAAAGTCCGTTAAAGCAAATCATTTGTATTTTGATTGTTAATAATGTATAATAGAACAAAATATTTTATAACAGGTAAAAATGAGTTTAAAAGTTTATAATACCCTAAGCGGAAAAAAAGAAAAGTTTGTATCCATTACCCCCGATGTGGTAAAAATGTATTCCTGCGGTCCTACCGTCTATACTTACGCGCATATCGGCAACTTGCGCACTTATGTTTTTATGGACCTTATCAGAAGAGTGCTTGCCTATAACGGCTATAAAATTAAGGGCGTAATCAATATCACCGACGTGGGGCATTTGCTGAGCGATTCGGACGAAGGCGAAGACAAAATGGTCAAAGCCAGCAGAGAGCAGAAAAAGCAGCCTCTGGAGATAGCCGAAGAGATTACCAGGGTGTTTTTTGAGGACCTTGCCAAGCTCAATATCGGCAAGCCCGAGATAATAGCCAAGGCGACGGACCATATAGGCGAAATGATAGATTATGTGGCGGCGCTTGAAAAGGGCGGGTTTGCCTATGAGACAAGCGACGGCATTTACTTTGATATTTCCGCGTTTCCCGATTACGGCAAACTTTCGGGGATTAACCTGGAGGACCAGCTGGCGGGCGCCAGAGTGGATGTCAACAGCGAAAAAAGGCATCCCGCGGACTTTGCGCTCTGGAAAAAGGCGGAGCCCAACCACATTATGCAGTGGCCCAGCCCGTGGGGGATGGGATATCCCGGGTGGCATATAGAATGCTCGGCAATGAGTCAAAAATATCTGGGACGGTTGTTCGATATCCACAGCGGAGGAGTAGACCACATACCCATTCATCACGAAAACGAAATCGCGCAAAACGAGGCGCTTACCGGCAAAAGAAGCGTCAATTACTGGATGCATGGGGAATTTATGCTGGTGGACGGCGGCAAAATGAGCAAAAGTCTCAACAACACCTATACCATAGCGCAGTTGGAGCAGCGCGGGTATGAGCCGCTGGATTTCAGATTTTTCTGCCTTAACGCGCATTACCGCAAAAAGCTCAATTTCACCTTTGAGGGGTTGAAAGCGGCAAAAGTGGCAAGAGAAAGACTGTGCGCCCAACTGCTTGCGCACAAAGACGCTCCCGGCAGCACGGACGCGCGACTGCTGGAGGATTACAAAGACCAATTTATGAGCGCGATTAATGACGATATCAATATCCCCAAGGCTTTGGGCATCCTGTTTACCATGCTTAAAGAGCCTAAGAGCAACGATATCTACAAGCTGGCGCTTTTTATGGACGGGGTGTTCGGGCTGAGCCTGGATAAGGCAAAACTGCCCCAAAAAGAGGAGGAGGAAAGCGCGCCTCCCGAGGTCACCGCATTGGCCGAACAACGCTTTAGAGCAAAAAAAGAGCAAAATTTCGGGGAAGCGGACAAGCTCAGAGAGCGCATAAACGCGCTGGGTTACGCGATAATGGACACAAAAGAAGGTTTTAAGCTTACAAAGCTGTAAAATGCGCTAAAATCTTTTGTGAAAAATAAGCAAAAAAACAAAAAATCGGTATTGACAAACATTTCTACATCGTCTATAATTATTATGCTAAGGTATAGTTAGGAGGTCTAATGTATAATGAAAAGCAATAAGACGCTATATGAAACCGCTCTGGAAGTCGCCTATAACGACAGAAAAGAAATAATGCAAAAAGACGACAGCCACAAAGTTCTTCTTTATAGGGAAGTCTTTTCTCCCGAGTACACAGGCTACGAATATGCGTACGAAGGCGCGCAGGGGCAAAGGGAAGAGTATCTGAAAGAAGAAAACAAGAGCACCGAATTGCAGAAATACTGGGACCGCTACTATAACGGCAATCGCGAAGTAAAATTTGCTCCTACCCTTTTCACACAGGGCGCACAGGCGCAGGAGAGCGCGCCGCAGACGGAGGTTACAAAAAAAAACGTTGATATGGACAATTACATTTCTAAAGGCAAAGCCAGAGCAAAAGCCTTCTTGTGGGCTGTAATAGGTATAATTATAGGAGGAGGAGCGGTGTTCGCCGCTTACCGTTTCTTCCTGTAAGAGTAGCGTTATCTATATGCACCCGGCAATATGCTGGGTGCTTTTTAATTTATAGCGCCGGAGGATAAAATTGGAAATACGGCAAAAAGCTGATAAAAAAGAATTCTATAAATGCAACCTGTACTATTTGCGTAAGTATTTCGGTCTGAAGGAATTGATAATGTCCGTCCTGCTTTTGGTTGCTGGGCTGGTCTTATATTTTTCTTTCGGCAATTATCTGATTCTTGTTTTGTTTTTCATATTTTGCGCCGTAGCGGCTATCGCTTTTGTCTTTTACGGCTATACGGTATTCAAAGGCTGGCAATTGGAGTACGAAAAGCCAGGCGTGTCCCACATAGTATTGCGGTTTGGCGAAGACAGCGTATATTTTTGCGATTTAATTGACGAGGCGGGCAAAAAAGTATCAGCCGACCAATTCGACTTAAAGAATACGGATAAGGTGGCTTTCCTGAAAGGCAAAACCTATCTTTATCAGGGGGCGGCCAGTATGTTTTATATCTTTCCGGACAGCTTTACAAAGGGAGAATATGAGGAGTTCCGGAAAAAATTATCCCTCACGCTGGAGGGGGATAAATTCCGCATGAAAACAAAAAGAAAGGTTTTCCCCAAGCCCGTTATTAAATAATCTTACGGTTTTTAATCGGATTATTATGCTGCAAGCACAGTTTTTACTGTGTTTTTTTGTTTTTATTGTAAAAATAAATGCGTTTTTTTTATGCTTAGTGTATAATGGCAAAAAGGTCACAGGAGGCTGAATATGGACAAATACAAATTCGAAACTCTACAGATACACGCAGGCCAAGAAACTCCGGACAGCGCTACGGGCGCCAGAGCGGTACCCATTTACACTACGACCTCCTACGTTTTTGAGGACTGCGCGGACGCCGCGGCCCGCTTTGACCTGAAAAAGGCAGGGCAGATTTATACAAGGCTGGGCAATCCTACCACCGATGTCTTTGAAGCACGAATGGCGGCTTTGGAAGGAGGAATAGGCGCGCTGGCAACCTCTTCGGGCAGTTCGGCGATAGCGTACGCAATACAAAATATTGCCCCCATGGGGAGTCATATCGTGTCCTCCGTCAATCTATACGGCGGCACCTTCAACATGTTTAAAAACACTTTCGCGGATATGGGTATTGACGTCACCTTCGTGGACGGCGGCGCCCAGGCGTATGAAAAGGCGATAAAAGAAAATACCAAGGCGGTTTTTCTGGAAAGTTTGGGCAATCCCAACTCCGACGTTCCGGATATAGAGGCTATCGCGAAAGCGGCGCACGCTCACGGCATCCCTCTGATTGTGGACAACACCTTTGCCTCTCCTTATCTGTTAAGGCCGATTGAGCACGGCGCGGACATAGTGGTGCATTCCGCCACCAAGTTTATAGGCGGTCACGGCACGGTAATAGGCGGCGTTATTGTGGACGGCGGCAAATTCGATTGGGAACAAAACGACAAATTTCCCGGACTCACTACGCCCAACCCCAGTTATCACGGAGTAGTTTTCACTAAGGCGGTGGGGGCAATGTCCTACCTGATAAAATTGCGCACCACGCTTATGAGAGATTTGGGAGCGTGCATAAGTCCTTTTAATTCCTTCCTGTTGCTTCAGGGGCTGGAAACGCTGTCCTTAAGACTGGAGAGGCACACGCAAAACGCGCTTAAAGTTGTGGATTATCTGCACGCTCACCCCGAAGTTGAAAAGGTCAATCACCCTGCGCTTGCCGAGCATCCCGACCATAAGCTGTACGAAAAATACTTTGCAAACGGCGGCGGCTCCATATTTACCATAGAGGTCAAGGGCGGAGCGGAGCGCGCAAGGAAATTCTGCGAAAGCTTAAAGCTGTTTTCCCTGCTTGCCAACGTAGCCGATGTCAAGTCCCTTGTTATCCATCCCGCTTCCACCACGCATTCGCAACTGGACGAGGCGGAACTGGCGTCTTGCGGCATAAAACCGAATACGGTAAGGCTGTCCATAGGCATAGAGCATATCGAGGATATTATTGCCGACATCCGCCAAGCTTTGGAAAAGAGCGGCGCATAGCGGCGCACTCTGCAAAGAGCAGAAACAATACGAAAAAGCCTGATATTCCTAAGATTATTCGGCTTGAATTGTTACAGTAAAGGGCTTTTTCCGTAAAAAAGCCCTTCTACTTATAGTTTTCCGCATCAGGAGCAAATACAACAAATAAATTATATGATATAATATCTTATAAAGATAGGATATGGAGGGTAAAATAATGACGCCGTTTTTTAAGTACAGAAATTTTAATATAGCGTTGATTGTATTTCTCTGTCTGTTTGCCCTGCTTTACGGGGCAGCGCTCCTACTGCCCCGGTTTGAGGCCATGGGGCTGGGAGTACCCGCTAAGGCGTTTAAAATATACGGTCTCCCCGATTTTTGGGCGCTCGTCATCGTCGCCGTTTTTCTTGCCGCCGCGATAATAAGGCAGTTTAACGCGCGCAACAATACCGTAAGGGTTATTTGCGTTCTTATATTTGTTTACTACATAAATACGGCAGTTGCCAGTTTTTTTCTTTTCGAATTCAGCCTCGCCGTACCTTTCGCCCTTATTTCCGCGGCCGTTTCCTTGCTCGCTTTTAAGGTTTCGCGCTAAACTCTCCGAAAGCGGATAAAATTCTTGACAAAAATATACAGCGGGCATATAATATAGGTAATCTGACTCAATGAGATATTCGGAGACAAAGATTATTGACCTAAAATAAATTTCCCCATTCTATAAAAAGAAAGCGGAAATTGCATAAGTAAGTTAGTAATTTTTGCCGTCCGAAATATACCGGACGGTTTTTTATTAGGAGAAAAATATGAAAAGAATAGGCGTAATAGGGATAGTAATCGAAAACAACAGGGAAAGCGTGCCCGAGGTGCAGACAGCGCTCAGCGAATACGCGCGCCTTATCAAAGGCAGGATGGGACTGCCTGACAGGGAAAACGGCATTTACGTAATAAGCGTTATCGTGGAAGGGAGCAACGAGCAGATTACCGCGCTTACGGGCAGGCTGGGGCGAATAAAAAACGTTAACGTAAAATCCGCCCTTACCAAGGTTACCCTGGAGTAATTAATAAAAATAAAAGATAAAACTAATAAAGGAGAGAAAAATGAAAAAGTTTTTAGTTTTCGTTATAGCTATTGTGTTATGCGCAGGTATCCTTGCCGCGTGCAACACTCCTACCGAAGATACCCCCGTCAGTATAGCCACGCTTTCCGGCCCGTCGGGAATGGGTATGGCGTATATGTTCGATAATCAGAATTTTGACATAAGCGTGTTTACCGCGCCCGACCAAATCAGCGCCAAAATCATTAAGGGCGAAATAGATATCGCAAGCGTGCCCGCCAACCTTGCGGCGGTACTGTACAACAAAACGGATGGCGGCATCAAAATTCTTTCGGTCAACACTCTGGGGATGCTTTATGTAATCGGGACAAAGGACGAGGCGGTGGAAAACATTGCCGACCTTGAAGGCAAAACCTTGTACGCCACGGGCAGAGGGGCTACTCCGGAATATGTAATCAATGAAATAATCGCTAAAAACGAGGTGGAAACCGCGGTTGAGTATCTTGCGGAGCATTCCGCCCTTGCGTCCGACCTTATTCAGGGCAGAAAGAGCCTGGGTGTGTTGCCCGAACCTTTTGTGTCCATGGCTTTGCAGGGCAACGCCGACCTTGAAATTAAAATTGACCTTAACGAGGAATGGAAAGCCCTATACGGGCAAGATGCGGCGATACCCATGACCGCCACAATAGTGAGAAAAGCGTATCTTGCGGACAACGCGGATAAAATCGCGGCCTTTGCGGACGCGTACCGTGAGAGCGTGGATAAAGTAAACGCCAATCCTGCCGACGCGGCGGAGCTTATAGCCACGCATGAGGTGTTTGCCAATAAGGCGGTTGCCGTGCAGGCTATTCCCCGCTGCAATATCGGTTATATTGACGGCGAAAATATGCAAGCGGTACTTGAGGATTATTTTACGGTATTGTTTGATGCCAACCCGCAGGCTGTAGGCGGCAGCATGCCCAATGGCGATATTTATGCGTAAACTTACGGGCGCGGCGGTGCTGCTGTTCTGGATCGCGCTTTGGCAGGCGGCGGGTATGATTATCGCCAATCCGCTGATTCTGCCCACCCCCGTTCAGGCGGTCAGCCTGTTGTTTAAGCTGCTGCCGCAGGCAGATTTTTGGAGAGATATCGGGCATACCCTGTTCAGAGTAGCGGCAGGGCTTAGCCTCTCCATAGTCGCCGGGGTATTGATTGCCCTGCTCGCGCACAAATCCGGGCTTGCCTATCATCTGATACGCCCCATAATGAGCACGGTAAAAACGGTGCCCGTCATGAGCCTGATATTGTTGTTTTTGGTGTTTATGCGCTCACCGGTCGTGCCCGTAGCCATATGCGTAATGGCTTGTTTGCCCATAGTGTTCACCAATATATATGAGGCTTTGAACAATGTGGATAAAAAACTTATCGAGATGGGAAAAACTTTCGGACTCTCCGCGCAAAAGACCTTTTTTAAAGTCATTGCGCCTCAAATCAAGCCGTATTTCAGCTCCGCGGTAATGCTTTGCGCGGGCTTCAGCTGGAAAACGGTGGTTACCGCCGAAGTGCTTTCCATTCCCGCAAGCTCCATAGGCTTCAACCTTTATCTCAGCAAAACCTACCTTGACACCCCGCTGTTGTTCGCTTGGACTATCGCAATCATTGTCATAAGCGTAATTATCGAAAAAGCGATAAAGGCCGCATTAAGGGGGGACAGGTTATGATACGCGCAACCAACCTTACAAAAGCCTTCGGCGCCGAACTCCTGTTTGAAAATATAAATATTGAAATACCCGAAGGGAAGATAACTGTCATTATGGGCGCTTCCGGCAAAGGCAAAACTACCCTCCTGCGCCTGCTTGCGGGACTGGATAAGGAATACCGCGGCGAAATCACCGGGATTCCGGATAAAGTCGCCTGGGTTTTTCAGGAAAACAGGCTGCTTGCGTGGCTTAATCTGTACGATAATCTGGCTCTGGTTTTGCCTGATAAGGAAAACTCTTATAAAAAGGTAACCGCCGCCCTGCGCCTGGCGGGGCTGGAAAACGATAAATATAAAATGCCTGCCGAACTGTCCGGCGGCATGCAAAGAAGAGCCGCTCTCGCCCGCGCCCTGCTTTCGGACGCGCGGTATCTGTTTATGGACGAGCCCTTTACCGGCCTGGACGAGCTCACCAAAATCCAAGTCGCCCAAAAAGTATTCCTCTTAGCAAAGGAACGCGCCCTCACCGTCATAGTAGTCACCCACGACAAGGAAATCGCCGCAATGGGTGACAATGTTATCAGTCTGGACGGAAAATAAAAGAGCGGCACGCCGCTTTCGGCAACAATAAGTTATAAAAAAAGCCCGCTTGCTCAGCGGGCTTTTTGGTTTGGAAATTATTATTTGCTTTTGAGGTTGAACCAGGCTTTGAGGCCGGGGTATTGGCTTACTTCGCCGAGTTCGTCCTCTATGCGGAGGAGCTGATTGTATTTTGCCACGCGGTCGGTGCGGGAGGGCGCGCCGGTTTTGATTTGACCCGCGTTAAGTCCTACTGCAAGGTCCGCGATGGTGGTGTCTTCGGTTTCGCCGGAACGGTGAGATACCACGGCGGTGTAGCCCGCGCGGTTGGCGGTCTCTATTGCGTCTAAGGTCTCGGTAAGGGTGCCTATCTGATTGACCTTGATAAGGATAGAATTGGCGACGCCCAGCTTAATGCCTTTGGCAAGTCTTGCGGTGTTGGTGACGAATAAATCGTCGCCTACTATCTGTATCTTGTTGCCCAGTCTTTCCGTCATCAGCTTCCAGCCTTCCCAGTCCTCTTCCGCAAGGCCGTCCTCTATGGAAATTATGGGGTATTTGTCGCACATATCTTCCCAGAAAGTAATCAGCTCGTCCCGAGTGAACATCCTGTTGATTTTCCAGAAATAATAGCTGCCTTCCTTGCCCGCCTTTTTGGCTTCCTCGTACATCTCGGTTGCGGCGGGGTCAAGCGCGATGCGGAAATCCGCGCCCGGCTTGTAACCTGCCGCGCTTATCGCCTCCACTATTACCTGCAACGCTTCCTCGTCGCTCTTGAGGTTGGGGGCAAAACCGCCCTCATCGCCTACAGATGTGGCGTACCCTTTGGCTTTAAGCACCGCTTTGAGATTGTGGAAAACCTCGCTGCACCATTGCAGAGCCTGCCTGAAGGATTTTGCCCCTACCGGCATAATCATAAATTCCTGACAGCTTACGGAGTTGTCCGCGTGCTTGCCGCCGTTTATTATGTTCATCATGGGGACGGGCAACCTTTTGGCGTTGACTCCGCCTACATATTGATACAAAGGCAGACCGCACAGCTCCGCCGCCGCCTTGGCGCACGCCAATGAAACGCCTAAAATAGCGTTGGCGCCCAGCTTGGATTTGTTGGGAGTGCCGTCAAGCTCTATCATTTTTTTGTCGATAAGAGTCTGATCCAGCACGTTGTATCCCTCCAGGGCGGGGGCGATAATTTCGTTAACGTTCTTTACCGCCTTTAAAACGCCTTTGCCCATATAGCGTTTTTTGTCGTTATCCCTTAACTCCACGGCTTCAAAAGCCCCCGTGGATGCTCCGCTGGGCACAGCCGCCCTCGCGGTAACGCCCATAGCCGTCACTTCCACCTCTATTGTGGGATTGCCTCTGGAATCCATAATCTCGCGAGCGAAGATTTCTTCTATTGCAAAATATTCTTTCATTTAATTTCTCCTTATTTCAATTATAACGCAATAAATATTACCATATTTTTACATTTGAGTCAAATAAAACGCAATAATCCCCTCTTATAGCGGGGCTTTAATAATCGTAACCCGCTTCAAAGGCGGCCAGATTTATGTCGATAAGCTTAGGTTTGGCAGAAAAGCGTTCCTTTATGACTTCCTTTGCGGTTTGCGCGCTAAACTTGCCGCGCGCTTTAACGTATGCGCCCAAAGCAGCAATGTTTGCCGCCTTTTCGCTGCCCGCTTTTTGCGCCAGTTCACCCGCGGGGAGCTGAATAACGTTTACGCCGGGGATTTCTTCGGAGTAGTCAATAAGAGAGCTGTTGATAATGATTGTGCCGCCTTTCCTGACCTTGTCCTTAAACTTGATTAAAGAGGGCAGATTCATCGCTATCAGGCAATCGGGAGTGGAAATAATGGGAGAAGCGACGGGCTTTTGGGAAACCACCACCATACAGTTGCTTGTGCCCCCGCGCATTTCCGGTCCGTAAGAGGGCAGCCAGGTGACCTCCTTTTTTTCGGCTATCGCCATATACGCTATAAACTGACCTAAACTAAGCACTCCTTGTCCGCCGAAACCGGCGATTATTATCTTCTCTTCCATTATAGTATCTCCTTAAACACGCCCGGAGGGAAAACCTTGGTCATTTCGTTGGCGGAAAAATCCATAGCCGCCTGCGGAGTCATTTTCCAGTTGGTGGGGCAAGTGGAAAGCATTTCCACCAGCGAAAAGCCTTTGTTCTGCAACTGGCATTCAAAAGCCTTTTTTACCGCTCTTTTTGCTTTGCGGATGTTTTTGGCGTCACTGAGCAGCACTCTTTCGATATACGCGGGGCCGTCAAGCGTGGCAAGCATTTCGCACACTTTGATAGGGTTGCCGTGCAGCGCGGCGTTACGTCCCTGCGGCGAAGTGGTGGCTTTTTGCCCCAACAGGGTAGTGGGCGCCATTTGCCCGCCCGTCATACCGTATATGGCGTTGTTAATAAATATTACCGTAATGTTCTCGCCCCGCGCCGCGGCGTGTACGATTTCCGCCATACCGATGGAGGCAAGGTCGCCGTCGCCCTGATAGGCAAATACTACGGCGTCCGGGCGCGTCCTTTTTGCGCCTGTGGCTACCGCGGGGGCTCTGCCGTGAGAGGCTTGTATCATATCGCAATTGAAATAATTATAAGCGAAAACGGCGCAGCCTACCGGAGCGATGCCTATAATATCTTTATCCGGGCATAACTCCTGCAGTACCTCCGCGGTTATACGGTGCGCTATGCCGTGCGTGCAGCCCGGGCAATAGTGCAAGGTGGCATCTGTCAGCATATTGGTTTTTTCAAATACGGTTTTCATTACTTTAATCCGCCTTTTACATAATCAACGATTTCTTCGGGGGTCATTACCATACCGCCCGATCTGCCGTAAAAGCCTACGGGTTTCGCGCCTTCCACGCCCAGCCTTATATCCTCCACCATTTGCCCCATGGAAAGCTCTAAGGTCAAAAAGGACTTGACTTCCGGCTTTTGCGCAAGCTCGCACACCGCCTGATATGGGAATGGCGAAAGGGTAATAGGCCGCAGCAAACCTGCCTTTATGCCCTCCTCTCTGAGCAAATCCACGGCGCTCGCGGCGATACGCGCCACGCTGCCGTAAGCGCAGAGAATAAGCTCGGCGTCTTGGGTAAGGTAAGTTTCGTAAGCTGTTTCAGCTTGCTCGATTCTCTTGAATTTTTCGTAAGCCGCTATTGTGCGCGCCTCCAGCACCTCGGGCTGAATGTACAGGGAATTGATTATCCTGCGCCCCGCTCCTCTGCCCGTGCCGTCCGCCGCCCAGGGCCTTTTGTTATTGATATTTTCTTTTTGCGGAGGAAGCTCTACCGCTTCCATCATCTGCCCCAGCATGCCGTCTCCCAGAATCAATACGGGAATGCGGTATTTGTTTGCCTTCTCAAAGGAATCGTAAACGATATTCACCGCCTCCTGCAAGGTGGAAGGAGCATATACAAGCAACTTGTAATCGCCGTGACCGCCGCCCTTCACGCTTTGGAAGTAATCGCCTTGCCCGGGCAATATGCCTCCGAGACCGGGACCGCTGCGCACCATATTGATAATGACGCAAGGCAGCTCCGCTCCCGCGATATAGCTTATGCCTTCCTGCTTAAGGCTGATGCCGGGACTGGAGGAGGAGGTCATTGCCATGGCCCCCGCGCCCGCCGCGCCGTATACCATATTTATGGCGCTTACCTCGCTTTCCGCCTGAATGAACACGCCGCCAATTTCCGGAAGTCTTTGGGAAAGATATTCCGGAATTTCGTTTTGGGGGGTGATTGGGTATCCGAAAAAGGCTCTGCAGCCGCCTAAAACAGCCGCTTCCGCTATTGCCTCATTACCTTTCATCAGCTTTTTCATCTTTGCACCTCTATCGCGCAATCAGGACATACAACGGCGCAGTTGGCACAGCCTATACATTTATCGCCATCCGTTACACAAGCGTAAAAATAGCCGCTCGCGTTGCTTTTGTCCGATATCGCTATTATCTTTACGGGGCACTCTCTCACACAGAGCGCGCACCCTTTGCATACTTCTTTGTCAATGATAGTTCTTGCCAATTTTTTTCTCCTTAGAAAACAGCATTTTATAAAGTATACAATTTTAGAATTACATTGTAAAGTTTTTTTAGCCCGGGATAAGAAAAGCCCCGATTTTTTGGCAAAAAATTTATCCGAACCCGCAAATAAATTAAAAATGCCGCGGCACACAAATCAAAGTGTCTTTGCGCTCTTTGTTATGACTTAGCCCTGTAGAAAAGGATATTTTTAGCTAAAATATCGTTGTAGGAAAAGCTTGAAAGGTCGCCGTCAAGATGCCTTACCGTAAAGATGGACGGATAAGTGCTTTCCACGCTGCCGTGAATGGTTTCTATTCGGTTGCGCCCGCGGTTGACTCTCAGGCGTATTGTTATGCCTTTCAAATCTGTAACCTGCCTTTTTGTGGCGTCTATATCCTGATTGATTTCCCTCATACTCTTTTAAAGGCGAATACCTGCCCTTTTAAGTATAGCCTATTTTGGGCAAATTATAATTGAAAGGCGCGGTTTATTTAAAAAATCCCTTCTTTTCCGCCGCTTTTTATAGTATAATTAAAAATAAAAATAGGAATAAGGGTGCAAAATGGCAAAGAAAAAACCTGACAAAATCATGAAATTTCTCAAAAATATGTCAAAGCGGGAAAAGGGACTGGCAATAGCTTTGATAGTAGCGATTGCGGTATGCGGCTGCCTTGCGGGCGAGCTTTTTCTTACCGTTCCTCAAGATTTGCCCGAGCCGCCGCTCTCAAACAGGCAATTCGGGTACGTTCAGACGGGGGACGGACTGGTCAGCGCGCAGGAGGGACTTAATATTTACCTGCTGGACACGGGACAGGGCGAAAGTATTTATATCCTGTTTCCGGACGGAAAAAACATGCTGATAGACGCGGGGCGGGGTACGGCGGAAAATCAGCAGGCAACGCAGACTTTTTTAAGCTTTTTTACGGAAAATGAGATAAGCGCTCTGGATTACCTTATGCTTACGCACAGCGACGCCGACCATTGCAATATGCTGGACGATATTGTGGAGATGCTGGAGGTAAAGAAATTTTACCTTAACGATTACCCTGTGGAGAGCGCAAGCGCCACCTACAAAAAATTCCACGGGCTGGCCGTCGCAGAGGAAGGAGCGGAATACGTGCTTATCGATGAGGACGGGGAAGTTTATTACATAGAGAGTGGGGAAGGCGCGGCTAAGCCGTATAAAATGACGATTTTCGCGCCCGGATACAATAACAGTGAACTGCCCGAGGGCACCAATCCCGACAGCCCCATCTGCATTTTGGAATACGGGGGGAGAAAAGTGCTCTTGACAGGCGACGCGACTAAGGAATCGGAGGAGTATTTTATAGACTGGCTGGATAATCCCCAAGGTCTTGACATCGATGTGCTGAAAGTGGGACACCATGGCAGCAAAGAGAGCACCGCGGAGAGTTTTTTGGAATATTTTACGCCGGAATACGCCCTTATCAGCTGCGGAGAGCAAAACACTTATGACCACCCTTCCGCAATGCTGATGAACAGGCTGTTTAATTACGGAATAGTAACGTACCGTACCAACAGGCACGGCACGATATTATTATCCATAGACAGTGAAGGGGATATGCGGTTTACCACTAAATTTTACGCGCCGCCGGAAAACAACAGGTTTGACCTGCCTACACTATACGCTTCCCAGGCCGCGGAATAAAAACCTACCATTTATTATAGACTTTTTCGCAAAAAGCGTGCATATTTTCTATGACAAGCTCTTTGCCGTCGTCCAAAATTACCTTGCCGCTCCAGGTACCGTAGACCTGATGCGTAACCATTTTTAATAAGCCCAGATTAAGATTGACAAAATGGTCAAAGTAGGGCATCATTGTCATTTCAAAGCGTCCGTCCTCGGAATGGAAATGCCAGGGCGACATCCACTTGCCCCCGACTTCGGGGTCGGGGTCTACCCAAACCCTGCCTATCTTATGGCATTTGCCGTCATAAAACAGCGCGGTTTCGGTAGCGGCTTCCTCGTTGCCGAAGCCCCAGGTTATTTCAAAACCAAACAGCTTGCCGTCCAGAAAGCAGGAGCCGTTGCCCCAATACCACATATTGGAATAAGGCCATACGCCTCTGCCCCAGTCTAACACCAAAAAGGTGTTTTTGGGGCTGAATTCCTTCACAAAGTCATTGATTTTGACAGTACCGGTAACGGGCATGCAGTTAATTTTTTGGGTAAAGAAAAAGCGGTTGGGGGCGGGCTTGGAAAACGGGGTGGCTATGGTCAGACTTTCCAGTCCTTTTTGCATCTTCGCCGTAATATCAATCTCTATTTCGCTGTTGCGTGAGCCTTTGCCTTTAAAATACAGCTCGCGTTTATCCTCTGTAACGTTAACGGAGTAATCAAAACTTTTATCCTTAATGCCAAAGGAATAAGGGGCGTCGCCGTTGCGGTTCAATTCCTTCGCGTGAGTTTTCAAGGATACTTTCATAGCTTCCCATTTTTTGCCGCTCTCCAGATCTATTACGCCTATCGTGGCTCCCGAGGCTAAGGAAATATTGGCAAAATTCATCTGCACGGAAAACTTATCGTCCGAAAACTGATAAAAATCCCACTCCTTTATCCGCCTTTTGGGAGCGGTAATGTTTTCGCGGTTGTACACGAAAAGGTTTCTTTTACAATAACCGGGGCGGGCAAGCGTGCCGTCCTCATTCAACAGGTTTTGCCGTTCGGTTATCTCGATTTGTTTGTTTAACTCGGTTTTTTTCATTGCTTCCTCCCTTTTTATTATTAAGGGCAATGCCGTGTAAGCAATGCCCTTGTGATGCAAAATTTATTTAGCGCCAAAACACCTGTTAGTCGTTAAGACCGAATCTCTTGTTCTGATTGTTGTGCATGCTGTTGTCTATGATAAGGGCGAGAGCGCAGAACAGGGCGGGGTCAAAGTTGTCGGATACATCCAACTCGTAGGTGTCGCCGATATGCATATACTTTTTATGAATGGAGCCGATATACTGACCTTGCATATACACGGTAAAGTCCCACGCAAGCCAGCTGCCCTTAATCTCAAACTCGTTATTGTTGCCGTCCTCGATAATAAATCTGGGTCTGCCGAATCTTAACTTGCGGCGCACAAACAGCTTGAGCTCTTTATCCTGAAACACTTTATATTTAGGCATAAGAGAAATCAGTCTCTTTTTAATATAGCAGACTTCATCGCCATTGATATCGTTCAAATATATTCTGGTAATAGACAGAGCAGGCTTTTTGCCTTTGAAAACCAAATTGCCGTTGCTGTCGGTAAACTTATACTTATCGCCTATGGCAAGCACTCTTTGTTTCAGATATAATTTCATGTTGTCCCTCCATTTTTGTACAGTATATCACTTAAAATGAGGCTTGTCAATACCAAAAAGAGCATTATGAATGACCCTTTATTGCATCGACATTGCGTCTCTCCTTTGCCCGATTGCTTATTTCCCCTGCCCTTTCACACAGTTAAATCACTTTATTATTATCGTTTTTATTTCAAAGGGGGTGAAGGAAAGCGCGGACAGGTCGGCTTTCTTTATGCACTCCTCAAGCATATTGGCTTCATGGCATTCCACATAGCTTTGGCTGCAGGTGATTCTGGCGGTGGTGGCTTTGCCTTGGTTTTCGTAAATCCTGAGCAGGGTGCCCATATTGTCGCGGGTCTTTTTGATTGTTTCGATTACGATATTCTTTTTGTCGGATACCGCGAAGGCGGGGTATTCCAGACCTTTGGAGATAATTATAGGATTGTTGAAAGCGTAGGCGTATTCCTGCGTGTTATTATCCTCAAACCTGCCCTTATAGGGATAGAGAGCGTAGCGGAAACATTGCTCTCCCCTGTCCGCGCAAGGGTCGGGATATACCGGGCTTCTGAGCAGGTTAAGGGAAATAAGACCTTCCTTTACCCTGTGCCCGTACTTGCAGTCGTTAATCAGGCTTATGCCGTATTCGCCGTCTTCCAAATCCACCCACTTGTGAGCGCAAATCTCAAATTGCGCTTTTTCCTGTTTTGTTTCGTCTTTGGTACTGCGCTTGATGTTGCCCATCTGGATATCGCAGCGCACCTTATCCGAATAAGTCATGGGTCTGAATTCCGCCCTGAGCATTTTGTGCGTTTCCTGCCAGTTGACCAGCGTTTCAAACTCCACATAAGGAACGCCGGTAGTGAGGATAACCTTTTGAATTAATGAGGACCTGTTATATTTATAAGTATTGGTGCGGATAACTCTGGGACCGTCAAGCTCTGTCGTGTAGCTTACCAGCTTAAACTGGCGGGGAGCCTTTTTGGTGTAGTCAATGCTGATATCCCAGGCGTTGTAATGCATACGCTTGTCTTTGTATACGTTAAGGCGGTTGAGGAACACTTTGCTGTGCTCGATATTGTCCTGCTTGGTAATCAGGCTCACGATGTCGCCGCTCTTGTCAAAGGTGAGCTTTATCAAATCGTTTTCTATGGTGTTGTGTGAGCAGTTGGGCTGGACAATGCTTTTCGCCGGCTGCAGATAGCCTATGGAATAAGGCTTGAGGTCGGCTATATGCCACTCATTGTTATGCTTGACATATTCCCTGCGGGCAAACGGGGTAGTGTTGACCGCCACCGTTTTGTCCAGTTTGTTAAGGTTGTCAAGCGCCTTTTGCTTAATCCCCTCCAGAGCGGCAAGCAACGCCTCGTACCGCTCTTCCGCCTCTTTATATACCCGATTAATGGAAGAGCCTGGAATAATATCGTGGAATTGGTACAGCAGCACCTCTTTCCAGATTTCGTCCAACTGCTCTTTGGGATACGCGTAGCCGTAGCAAGCGGCAAGCGCGCACAAAAACTCCGCGTCGTGCAAAGCCTGTTCGCATTTTCTGTTATACCGTTTGGTCTTAGACTGCGTGGTGAGCGTGCCCTGATGTTTTTCCAGATATAACTCCCCTTTGTGGGAAATCATCTTGTCGCGGTATTTTTCCAATTGGGAAAACACCTCGGAAGCGGGCGCAAGCTTGACCGTGGTCATGCCCTTTTGCTTTGTCGCCCTGACAATGCTCTCCATGTGCCCCTCCCCGGGACCGCCGCCGCCGTCTCCGATGCCAAACAGCAGGGAGGCTACGGGTATTTTATCCTTTTCCGCGTTGCATCGCGCGGTGGCTTCCACACTCACCGCGTGCCCTTCCGCGCAGTAATTGCCGTAAGGGGGCATATGCACTATTATCTCGCTGTCGTCTATGCCTTTCCACTTGAAAGAATTGTAAGGCCATTTGTTCTGCATATTCCAGCTTAGCTTAATGGTCAGGAAGTAGTCCATTCCGCATTTTTTTATAATCTGCGGCAGCGCGCCGCTGAAACCGAACACGTCGGGCAGCCAGCACACTTTGGGGCTGATGCCGAATTCCTTGCGCCAGAATTCCGTCCCGTATACGCATTGGCGAATCAGCGATTCCCCGCAGGGCACGTTGTTGTCCGCCTCCGTCCACATACCGCCCTGAATTTCTATCCTGCCGTTGGCTACCGCTTCCTTTACTCTGCGGTAAAGAGAAGGATGATCCTGCTTTACCCACTGGAAAAGCTGAGCCTGACTTGCCCCGAAAACATAGTCATCGTATTTTTCTATATTCTGCAGCTGGTTGGCAAAAGTCCTGCAGCCTTTGCGGCGGGATTCCCTGACCGGCCACAGCCATGCGAGGTCTATATGCGCGTGTCCCGTGGCGTACACGGTATCCGCTCCCTGTTCGCCGTAGTTGTATTCCGCCAATATGACTTCCCTTGCTTTTTGAACGTTGACGGGACTGAAATCCGTAAGCAGCTTATCGGCTAAGGCAAGCGCGATGCCGATTTTACGCCTTTTGTTCTCGTCGCTTATGCTGATTTTTTGGGTAAGCAGAGCATGGTAATCATAATACAGCGCTCTGATGTCCTCCCTTACCTCCACGAGATCCGCTCTCTTTAATTTGGCGTAGCTTATCTTATCCACCAAAGTCTTGTTGTATCCCGCTTCCACCCAAAAGTCGATTTCCTCTCCGCCTTCGGCGCAGGAATACAATTCCACCTCCTGCTTTCCCTTTGCGGGCTGGGCTACGTTTAATAAGCCGTCGATTTTACTAAGACCTATGACGGGATTGCCATCGTCGTCAAACAGACAGCCTTCCCAGTCCACATTGATTAATGCGCTTATCTTTTTGCCTGCGCAGCTTGTGGGCACTCTGCCCTTGAAATTGAACCACGCGCAATCGTAATTGATGCCCCACCTGTCCCCGATGCTGATGGGATTGAAAGCCAGTTCCTCTCTTTTGTCAAAGGGGATAGGCTCTTTGTCCGCCGCGTAGAAAGCCTGGAGTTCTCCCACTTTGGTGTAAACGCGACGTCTGATTTGTTTTAATTTACCGGAATTAGCCGCGATTTTTGCAAGAGCGTTTTTCTTGAATTTGGGATAAGACATTATAGACTCCTTTAATTTTATTGCGGATTAATGCTTAAGGGCGTAGGCTTCCAGCCCTTTTTGAAGGATGTTCATGGCTTTTTGCAAATCCTCTTTTTTAAGCACGTAAGCCATCCTTACCTCGTCAGCGCCCATACCCTTGGTGGCGTAAAAGCCTTCCGCGGGAGCGAACATAACCGTTTCGCCGTCCACGTCAAACTCTTTTAACATCCATATTACAAAATCTTCCGCGTTGAGCACGGGCAGCTTGGCTATTACGTAAAAAGCGCCCTTAGGCTGCTTGCATACCACGCCGGGCATCTTGCTCAGCGCCTCGTACACTATATCCCTGCGCGCGGTATATTCCTTATTGACGGCGGCAAAGTATGAGTTGTCCGTCTTGTACAACTCTATGGCGCCTATCATTTCCAGAGTGGGCACGCAAAGCCTGCTTTGGCAAAGTTTGAGCATATTGGCGATAAGCTCGGTGTTTTTGGAAGCTACAGAGCCTATGCGCGCTCCGCATGCGGAATATCTTTTGGAAATGGAATCCACAATAATTACTCTGTCTTCCACCTTTTTGCAGGTGCCGAAAGAGGTATATTCCAGCCCGTCGTAAACAAACTCCCTGTACACCTCGTCGGCGATAATATAAAGGTCGTGCTTATACGCCAGCTCGGCTACCGCGTTGACCTGCGCCTTGTCGTATACCGCGCCCGTGGGGTTGCCGGGATTGGATAACATAATAGCTTTGGTGCGGGGGGTAAGGTATTTTTCCATTTTCGCCAGAGAGGGCAAGGCAAAACCTTCCTCCGCGTAAGTCGTCATAGGCACGATTTTTACGCCTACGGGCAGGCTGAAACCGTTGTAATTGGTGTAAAACGGCTCGGGCACAAGCACCTCATCCCCTATATCGCAGGTGGCGATAAGCGAAAACATCAGCGCTTCGCTGCCGCCGTTGGTGATAAGAATCTGGTTTTGCTCATAATCAATGCCGTATCTCTTGTAATAGCCGATCATGGCGTCAATAAGCTCAGGCATACCTTGCGAAAAGGAGTATGCCAGCACATTGGAATTAAAATTCTTTACCGCCTCAAAAAATACCTCCGGCGTCTCTATGTCCGGCTGTCCGATATTAAGATGATATACCTTTTTGCCCGCCTTTTTTGCCGCTTCGGCTATGGGCACCAGTTTTCTGATGGGGGATGCCTGCATTTGCAATATTCTGCCTGATAATTTCATATATTATATACTCCTTATAAAACAAGTTTGTCGTCATTAATTTAAAACACCTGAAGCAAAGCCTCAAGTGTTTTTTTCAGAACTTTGCCTTTTGCATTATATCACCAAATAATGTAAAAAGCAATACGGACAAGCATAGTAAAGGCGTTTTATTCGCCGTCTTTGCCCTCGATATTATCCTTGCTCTCCTCTTTTTCCTTCATGTCAATAACTTTCGCTTCTTCTTCATTCTGGGGAGCGGGCGTTTCATTTGTTTGCATTTTGGCAAGGACAGGTCTTGCGAACACGCTTCTGCGCCTTCTCTTGGAAGTCAGATAAAACGCTATCGCTCCTCCGATGATGCCTACGCCTCCCAAAACGGACAACACGATTACCCATGTTTGGGGACCGCGCCCCGCGGCCTTAACCCTTTCCCACATATCCACGGCCTGTTCGTTGCTGGCGCCTAAATCTTTCATAACGCCCAGATGCTCTGTTTCTATGGGATAACGAAGGGTATCGGCAAAAAACTCCGCCGCGTCAAAATCGTTGTCGGTCAAAATAGCGATGGCGCTCTCGCTCTCCTGCAGCTTTTCGGGAGCGACTCCTGCGGTGTAGCCTATTTCCATCATATTCCTCATAGCTATCTCGGGGTCGCAAAGATAATTGATCCAATGCATAGCCGCATCCTTATTATTGCTGGATTTAGGGATAACCCAACCGTCAAACCAGATATTGCTGCCGGAGTCAGGTATAAAATAATTCAGGTTTTCGCCTTCCATGATTGCCCAGAACGCGTCCCCGCTCCACGCCAGGTCGGCGTAGGCTATGCCGTTGAGCATATCGTCTTTGCCAAAGTCCACCTCATAGCCTTTCAGGTGCGGCTTTTGCTCCTTTAAGGCTTGTTCGATAACCGCAAGCAATTCCGCATTCACGGTATTGATAAGCTCCTGCGCGCTTTTGTCTTTCAGCCCCTCGGGCAGCCTGTCGTTTTCCTTAAGATAAAAGACGGTCGCCGCTACCGCGTCGCGTATACTGTCTTTCATAAGGATTTTGCCTTCCAAAGCGGGATTGCCCGCCTGATTCCACAACAGTCCCCAGCCTTTGGCAAGGTCCTCTTCCCTGACCGTTTCCGTATTGTAAAGTATGCCTAAGGTACCCCACATATACGGCACAAAATAATCGTTCATATTGACCTTGCCCTCCGGCAAATCTATCTCGCCGAACACCTCGTCTATTTTGCCTGTAATCATTGGGTCAACGTTTTCGTAGTTGGATATCACGCCAAAATCAAGCGGGGCAAGCAGCCCTTTTTGAAGCAGCTTTTCAATGGCGTATTCGGAAGGGCATATTACGTCTACTTTGGCGTCGTTGTTAATTATCTTGGTAAGCATAGTTTCGTTGGTGTCAAAGGTGGAATACTCTATTTCTATATCCTTACCCGTTTGCGCTTTATAATAAGCCTTAAAGCCGTCCTTTACTTCCTCGGAAATATACTCTTCCCAGTTGTAAATCACAAATTTGTCCGCTTTAGCTTTGTTGCACGCCGCAAGCGAAAAGCATAATGAAAGCAGCAGCGCCGCCGCTAACACGATTACTGTGGGTTTGCTAAATCTTTTCATAAAAATGCCTCCTGTTCTCTTTTGGCTCCGGATTGCGCTGCTCCATTTTTATTCTGCGCATATTTATAATAAGCAATATTGCCAAAACCACTACAAAAATTATACTGAACACCGCAAACCAAAAAGGCTCCAGCCCTTTGATGCGGGCGTCCGAATATATATAGGTGGACAAGGTTTCTATGCCCGTGCCCGTGCCCTTATTGATTTGGGTAATAATAAAATCGTCCAACGAAATGGTAAAGCTCATGGCGAATCCCGAAATTATGCCCGGCATAATTATGGGAAACAGCACTTTTACCAAAGCCTGAAAAGGGTTAGCGCCCAAATCCAGCGCCGCCTCATATATATTGGTATCCATCTGCGCCAGTTTAGGCATAATGCTGAGTATCACGTAAGGAGTGCAAAAGGACACGTGCGCCAGAATCAGCCTTACATACCCTTCCGGGAAGCGGAAGGTAACAAAAAATATCATAAGCGACACGGCCATAACAATTTCGGAATTGATTATGGGCAGCTGGTTTACGTTTTCCACCACTCTTTTAGTCTTTCTCTTGAGATTGAATATCCCTATGGAGGCGAAAGCGCCCATAACCGTAGCGATTACCGAAGAGATTATCGCGATAAATAAGGTGTTCTTAAGCGCGGACATAAGGTGCGGGGTTTTGTCCGAAGTAAAAATCAGCGCGTACGATTTGAAGCTGAAACCGTTGGCAAAGGAAAAAGTGCCCGTATTAAAGAAAGAAAACAGTATAATAAGCAATATGGGAGCGTACAGCAGGGACAAAATAAGTCCGAGATACCCTTTTTGAACAGCGTTTTTCACCACACTTTCCTCCCTTCGTCCCCTTCCTTATAAAACTTGCCGATCAGGAAATTGCTTGCCAGCACCAGAATAAGCATAATCAGCGACATTATACTGCCCACGCCGTACAAGCCCATGGAAAATTTGGTCTGTATGCTGTCGCCGAATAAAAATATGTTGCCGTCGCTCAAAAGTTGGCTTATCGCGAAAGTGGAAATGGTGGGGATAAACACCATGGTTATCCCGCTGATTATACCCGGCACGCTCAAAGGCAGCACTACCCTGATAAAGGAGTTGATGCTGTCCGCGCCCAAGTCCTGACTTGCCTCTATATATGACTTGTCGATATTGGAAATAGTGGTATGCAGCGGCAGTATCATAAAGGGCAGGTAATTGTATACCATGCCGAAAATAACGCTGCCCATACCCAGTCTTATTCCCAGAGCCACAAATATGGCTTTGGTGGAAAGCGTCCTAATCAAAAAGTTTACCCACATGGGCAGAATAAAAAGAAGCACCATAAGTTTGCCCGCTTTCAGCTTGTTGAGATAATACGCCACGGGGTAGCCCAGTATCAGGCACAAGAAGGTCGTAAGCAGTCCTACCATAATGGAGTTGCCAAGCACGGTAACGCTGGCTTTTTCTCTGAAGAACCTGATTAGGTTGCCAAAAGACAGCTTATCGTCTACCAAAAACGCATTTACAAGAATAAGCACCAGAGGCAACACCACAAAGATAAGCATAAACGCCATATACGGATAGGCGAAAGTGCGTCTTTTAAATTGAAAGGCTTTTAGCTTAGCTATCACTTAAATTGCCTCCACCTTGATTTTATTTTTATCAAACAGCAAACCTATTCTGTCATTGACCAGCCATTCGTCTTTGGTGTCGATAAAGATATCCACGTACTCGTCCGTGCGTACCACGCACTGGTAATAGCTGCCTTTATAAATGGAGCTGACAACGTTGGCGGCGATTATTCCGTCGTTTTCGTCGTCCATAATATCTATCCCGTCAAAAGGTATGGACACCTTAACGGGGGTGCCTTGGGGCAGGGAAACGGCGCACTCCACGTCGGTATCCATAATATTGACGGTGTTTTCTCCGCTTACGCTGCCTTCAAACTCGTTGGCAAGCCGCGCCTTGTACATAATGTGCAAATTGTTGGGCTTGACAAAAAGTCCGATTTTCTCCCCTTCCTCCGCGCTTTCGGTACTGTGGATAATAATCTCGTTGCCGTTGGCAAGCGCGATAATCTGATAATGGTCGCCTTTGAATATGCAGGATAATACCTCGCCGGTAAGGATTGCCTTGGGGCTGTCCTCCTCTAAAATATCAAAGTCTTCCGGCCGGATAACGATATCCACTGGCTCGTTTTTCTTAAAGCCTTTATCCACGCACTTGAAAACGGTATCCATAAGGCGCACCCTGTAGTCCTCCACCATAACGCCGGAATAGATATTGCTCTCTCCAATGAAATCGGCTACAAAGGCGTTGGCGGGCTCGTCGTAAATCTTTTTGGGAGAATCTATCTGCTGAATTTCTCCCCTGCGCATAACCACAATGGTATCGCTCATGGTAAGCGCCTCTTCCTGGTCATGGGTGACATATATAAAGGTAAGCTCCAGTTTTTTGTGCATTGCCATAAGCTCAAGCTGCATATCTTTGCGCATTTTTAGGTCTAAGGCGCCCAAAGGCTCGTCCAGCAGCAGCACTTCCGGCTCGTTTACCAGAGCGCGCGCTATCGCCACTCTTTGCTGCTGACCGCCGGAGAGGGAATCCACGTTGCGGTAACCGTAATCCTCAAGGTCTACCAGTTTAAGAATATCCTGCACCGCCTTATTGATTTCGTCCTTGGTCAATTTGCGCATTTTTTCGTATTCCCTGCCCGACTTATCCTTATAAAATTCGCCGGAAGGCACCAATTTTAATTTAAGACCGAAAGCGATATTGCCGAAAACGTTAAGATGCGGGAAAAGCGCGTATCTCTGAAAAACCGTATTTACCGGGCGCAGATGGGGGGGGAGAGAGGTAATATCCTGCCCGTCAAAAAAAATCTTGCCGCTGGTTGGCACCTCAAAGCCTGCCAGCATCCTCAGCGTAGTGGTTTTTCCGCAGCCGCTGGGCCCCAAAAAAGTAACAAACTCTCCTTTTTTTATGGAAAAGCTTACGTTATTCACAACAGGTATGCCGTCGTACTCTTTGGTGACATTTTTCAGTTCTATTATCTGCTCGTTCATGTCTATCTCCGCATCTCAGAAATTGCTTGGCGTGGTGACCCAGATTATTTTTGCGTTTTCTCTGCCGGTGTTAATTATTTTGTGCTCTTTTTCCCCGCTGATGTAAAAAGCGTCTCCTTTTTTGGCGTTATAAGTGTATTCGCCCGCGATAATCGCTATCTTGCCCGTAAGCACGTAGCCGAACTCCTCTCCCTCAAAAGGAAGGCGGACGGCGCTTTCGCCGTCCGGAGGCAAGGTCAGAAGGATGGGCTCCATCTCGTTTTTCTGAGAGTTGGGGATAAGCCAGACACTGGTGCCGTCTCCGTTTTCGGACTCGAAAAAATCGTTTTTCGTAAACACAACCTTTTCCTTTTTATCCTCGGTAAAAAAGGATTGCAGGCTCACGCCCAGCACGTTGAGTATATCCACAAGCGTGGCTATGGAAGGGCTGGCGATATCGTTTTCCAACTGGCTGATATACCCTTTGGTAAGCTCGCTGCGGCTGGCAAGTTCTTCCTGCGTAAGCCCTCTTTTAAGACGGATTTCCTTGATTTTGGCGCCGATATGCATATTACTCTCCCACTAAACAAATTCTTTACTATTACTAAACACCACAACATTATATGCGAGATTCTTAGTGCTGTCAAATGTTTTTATTAAATTTACTAAACTTTTGAAAAAATATCCGCATAAAGTGCGGGCATAAGTTTCTTTATAAAAATTTTATACAAAAGTTGCGCAAAAATTAATAAAAGGGTATGTACAAATCAAGGTAAATATGTTAATATAATTATTAGGCAAAATTTGGAATTTTACGCTAAAAATAAAACCATTTAAGGAGAGTGTATGTTATGACTAATGTTAGTGTAGCCGAGTTAAAAGAAAAGGCCAAGCAGTTGCGCAGTCTGATTATCGACACAACTGTTTGGGCAGGGTCAGGGCACGTCGGCGGAGCTATGAGCTGCGCGGATATACTGGTTGCTCTTTACTTCAAGTATCTCAATGTGGACGAGAAGAATCCATGTTGGGAAGACCGCGACCGCTTTGTGCTTTCCAAAGGACACAGCGCGGTAGGTTACATCCCCTGCTTGGCGCTGCGCGGATTTATCGACAAGGAAGGCTTGAAGAGCTTCAATCACTTTAAATCCCCTTACGGAATGCATCCGGACAGCCTCAAGGTGTCGGGCTGCGACGCCTCCACGGGCTCGCTGGGACATGGTCTGCCCATGGGCGTAGGAATGGCGCTGGGAGCGAGAGTGCAGAAGAAAGGGTTCAAAACCGTGGTGCTGCTGGGCGACGGCGAATGCAACGAGGGCAGCAACTACGAGGCCATGATGTCGGCAAACCATTACAAGCTGGACAATCTGATTGCAATCATAGACCGCAACAAGTTTATGATAGACGGACGCGTTGAGGACGTTATGTCCATCGAGCCTTTGGCGGACAAATGGCGGGCGTTCGGCTGGAACGTGATAGAGCTTGACAACGGCAACGATATGGAAAAGGTGTGCGCCGCTCTGGACAGCGCATGGGAGTATAAGGGCAAGCCTACCGTTATTATCGCTCAGACCATCAAGGGCAAAGGCGTTAAGTTTATGGAAGACCAGGTAATCTGGCATTACGGCGCGCTGGACAGCGCTCAGGTTGAGCAGGCTAAGGCCGATATTGCCAATTCTTAGAAGGAGGATACTATAATGGCAGAAAAGAAAAGTGTTACGGGAACAACTTGGAACGTTTATGACGCTAATACGATGAGCGCCAGAGAAATATACGGCCGCGTCTTGAAGAAACTCGCCGAGGACAATCCCAAAATAGTGGGCGTCACGGCGGACCTTGAAAAATCCACTAATATAGGTATATTCGGCAAAGCGTTCCCCGATCGTATGTTTAATGTCGGCATAGCGGAGCAAAACCTCTTCGGCGTTGCGGCGGGACTTGCAAAGACAGGTCTTATCCCCTTTGCTTCCACTTTCGCGGCGTTCGCCAGCATGCGCGCGGCGGAGCAGGTGCGTTCGGATATCTGCTACCAGAAATTGCCGGTAAAGATTATCGCGACACACGCGGGCATTTCCTTCGGACAGGCGGGCACCACGCACCACTGTACCGAGGACTTGGCCATAATGCGCTCTTTTGCGAATATGACCGTTATTGTCCCCGCGGACGGAGCGGAAACGGGCAGAGCGGTTGAGGCGTGCATGGATATAGACGGCCCCGTTTATATCCGTATAGGCAGAGGATTCGAGCCTCCTTTCCATAAGGACAACGATTTCAATTTCGAGATTGGCAAAGGCGAAGTGGTCAGGGAAGGCAACGACGCTACCATAATCACCTGCGGCATAGGCGTATTGCAGTCGTCAGTAGCCAGCGATGAGCTTAAGCGTCTGGACGGCCTGTCCGTAAGAGTAATCAATATGCACACCATTAAGCCTATCGACAAGGATATCATTATCAAAGCCGTTAAAGAGACCAGGCGCATAATCACGCTTGAGGAACATAACGTAATGGGCGGTTTAGGCGACGCCGTGGCGGCGGTTATTGCGGAGAGCGGTAAAGGATGCGCGTTTACCAAACTGGGACTGCAGGACGAATACAGTCTGGTAGGTTATCCTGAAGACCTTTATTCTCACTACAAGATGGACACCAGCGGCATAGTTGACTCTGTGCGCGAAATTATGGGAAGAGAGTTCGAGGCTGACGAAGACTGGTCTGACGAAGTATAAGCGGAGGTGGTATAATGAAAGCAACTGCACAAGAAATTTTGACCGCCAAGCTGTTTTTTAACGCGGCTTTTCCCGTGATGAAGGTTGTCCTTAAAGACAACCCCAAAGTGGCAAAAGCGTGGGCGAACGTCAACGCTATCGTTCAATTTATCGGCAGGGACGACGATGGCGATTTGGCGTGCTATCTTGAATTTAAGGACGGGGACCTGGAAGTAAAGCAAGGTCTTTGCGAGACCAAGCCCGACCTTACCCTTACCTTTAACACCGTATCCAAAATGGTTAAGATGTTCAAAGGCAGCAAAACCGCGCTACCCGACTTTTCCAGCATCGGCAAAGGACTGGTGACCAAGCCCAAACTGCTTTTGAACACTATAATGCTGTTGTTGCAGCTTATGCTTATGATGCCTACCGTTGACCCTACGGACGAGTTGAAGAAGTATCTTAAGGTAAAGATGTCGCTGTATATGATTACTACCGCGCTTTCCGTTGCCAATAAGCTGGGATGGGAAAACATGACCGCGTGGACCAATCAGCCGGACAGGATTTATCAGTTTACCGTGGGCGATATGAGCAATCCCGACATTGCGTGCTATCTGCGCGTCAAGGGAGGCAACACCAAAGCGGGCAGAGGCGTTTACGAAAGAAAATCTCCTTTCGTCAATTTCCACTTCTTCAGTATTGACGGCGCTCTCAACGTGCTGCTCAAAAAGAGAGACTTTGTGAGCAGCGTGTCGCACGGTGACGTGGAAATAATCGGCGCGCCCGAATACGCCGCCCAGTTAAACGACCTTATGGCTATTCTGCAGGATGTGCTGACGACGCTGTAAAAGCATTGATTACAGCAAAAGCCTTTTTACTCCCGCTCTTTATGGGCGGGAGTTTTTTTCTTGGATAAGGCCGATTATTTGTAAAATCAGATTAATCGTGTTATAATATGGGCATATAATTTTTTGAGGTAACGTAATGGGATTTTTAGATAGGCTGTTCGGTAAAGAAAAGGAAAGACAGTTGAAAAAGCTAAAAGCAATCGCCGATAAAATAGAGGCGCTTGAAGACAAATTTTCCGCGCTTGACGATGAGCAGTTAAGAGCGCAGACGCAGATTTTCAAAGACAGACTCAAAGGCGGAGAAAGCCTGGACGACATTTTACCCGAGGCGTTCGCCGTCGTCAGGGAGGCATCCAAAAGGGTGCTTAACATGCGCCACTTTTACGTTCAGCTGATAGGCGGAATAGTATTGCATCAGGGCAGAATCGCGGAAATGAAAACGGGCGAAGGAAAAACGCTCGCAGCCACCCTGCCCGCTTACCTCAACGCTTTGGAAGAAAAAGGGGTGCATATTGTCACCGTCAACGATTATCTGGCCGCCCGCGACGCGGAGTGGATGGGCAAAATATATAAATTTTTGGGGCTTTCGGTAGGCGTTATCCTTAATAATATGCCGCAGGAAGAAAAAAAGGCGGCGTATAACGCCGACATTACTTACGCCACCAACAACGAACTGGGCTTTGATTACCTCAGAGACAATATGGCTACCAAACTGGAGCACAAAATGCAGCGGGGGCAAAACTTCGCGATTATCGACGAGGTGGACAGCATACTGATTGACGAAGCGCGCACGCCGCTTATTATTTCCGCGCCCGTGGGCAAATCCAGCGAAATTTATTTTACCGTCAACCGCTACGTCAACACTTTAAGAGAAGAAGATTACACCATAGACGAAAAGGATAAAAATATTTACCTTACCGAATCCGGCGTGGAAAAAGCGGAAAGGTTTTTCAGAATCGACAATTTAAGCACCGCGGAAAACGCGGACTTGAACTTAAAGATTAACTCCGCTTTGCGGGCTAATAAGATTATGCAAAGGGATAAGGACTATATAGTCGAAAACGGCGAGGTCATTATAGTGGACGAGTTTACCGGCCGCAAAATGATCGGCCGCCGCTACTCCGAGGGCTTGCACCAGGCTATCGAAGCCAAGGAAAACGTCAAGGTCAATAAAGAAAATAAAACTATAGCGACCATCACCTTTCAAAACCTCTTCCGCCTGTATAAAAAGCTCAGCGGTATGACGGGCACGGCTATGACCGAAGAGGGAGAATTCAGAGGCATTTACGAGTTGGACGTTATCGAGATACCCACCAATATGCCGCTTATCAGGAGGGACGAGCCGGACAAGGTTTATCTTTCCCTGGAGAAAAAATACGACGCCGTTATTGCGGAAATAGCGGAGTTGCACGCCAAAGGACAGCCTTTGCTTGTGGGCACGGTGGACGTGGACGTGAGCGAACATTTAAGCGCCATCCTTAAAAAGAAAAAGATAGTGCATAACGTGCTTAACGCGAAAAGCCATGCCAGAGAAGCGGAGATTATCGCTCAGGCAGGCAGAAAGGGCGCGGTGACCATCGCCACCAATATGGCGGGACGCGGAACGGATATACTTTTAGGCGGCAATCCCGAATACATGGCTAAAAGGGCAATGGAGAATTTGGGGTACACTCCGGAAGAAATATATTACGCGGACTCCTATATTACCCTCAAGGAAGAAAATCTGATAGCCGCGCGGGAAAAATTCAAAGAGCTGGTCAAAGAATATAAAGAAATTACGGACGCGGAAAAGGCGGAAGTGAAAAAGCTGGGCGGCCTAAGGGTAATCGGCACCACCAGACACGAGAGCCGCCGTATTGACAACCAGTTGAGAGGACGCTCGGGCAGGCAGGGCGACGAGGGCAGCAGTATTTTCTATCTTTCTTTCGAGGATGAATTGTTAAGGCGGTTCGGCGGCGACAGGCTCAAGGCTATGGTGACCGCGCTTACCCGGGACGAGGATACGGTAATTCAGATGCCGCTGCTTGCCAAACAAATAGAAAGCGCGCAAAAACGCTGCGAGGAAAACAACTTCGAGCGCAGAAAATACGTGCTTAACTACGACGACGTAATGAATAAGCAAAGAGAGCTTATTTATTCCCAGCGTGACGACGTGCTTAAAGGCGCGGACGTGCACGAGCAGATAAAGAAATTTATCAGACCTATATGCTCCTCTATAGTTTCCGCTTTTGTGGACTTCAGGGAGGGGGACGACATAGAGATAGATCTGGAGGGATTTAACAGCGCGCTGGAGCAAAAGATATTAAAAAAGGGTACCAATCTTATAACCGCCGAATTATGCGGCAAAATCGATGTGGAAGCAATTGAGAACGCGGTATATGAGGAAGCGTGCAGGCAATATGACGAAAAACTTACTCTTGCGGAATCCGCCGGCATAGATTTCAGAGAAACGGAACGCAATGTGCTGCTAAATCAGGTGGACAGACACTGGATGGACCATATAGACGCTATGGACGCCTTAAAGCAGGGCGTGGGTTTGCGCGGATACGGGCAGAAAGACCCGGTTATGGAGTACAGGCGGGAAGGGTTTGAGATGTTTGACACCATGGTGGAGAGCATACAAAATAACACAGCCATAGTGCTGTGCAAGATCGACGTGGAGCAGGTTATAGAAAGGCGCAACGCGTATATGGAACGGCAAAAGAGGGAAGCGGAAAAGGTAACCGTAGTATCCGATGGCCGTCCGGGCAGAAATTCCCCCTGTCCTTGCGGCTCGGGCAAAAAATATAAGGTTTGCTGCGGAAAATAACATCAAGACGGAAAGCGTAGTTTGTGATAGATTTTTATAAGGAAAAAGAAATTTTAGCCGGACTGCAATCGCAGGCGGAGATTATCTCCGCCGCTTTCGGCATTGATTTACTTAAAGAAAAGGTAAAGGAACTGGAAAAGCTGCAAAACGCGGAGAACTTTTGGGCTGACCCCGCGGCGGCGCAAAAGGTCAATCAGGAATTGACGGAAGCGTCCAAAAAAATACGGGTTGCGGAAACACTGAACAAAAATCTTGCGGATATAGCGGATTTAATCGACCTGGTAGAAGAAATGCAGGACGAGGGCGAAGCCGCCGAAGTGCGCAAAATGCTTGCGCAGGCACAAAAGGAATGTGAAAGACTGGGCGTGGAGGCGCTGATGCGCGGCAAATACGACGCCAACAACGCCATACTGACCCTGCACGCGGGCGCGGGCGGCACGGAAAGCCAGGACTGGGTGGAAATGCTTTACCGCATGTATACCCGCTACGCGGAAAAGAAAGGCTACAAGCTGGAAGAGATTGATTTTCTGGACGGGGACGAAGCGGGAATAAAGAGGGTTACCTTTTTTATTTCCGGTCCCAACGCCTACGGCTATCTTAAAGCGGAAAAGGGAGTGCACCGCCTGGTGCGCATCAGTCCTTTTGACGCCAACAAGAGGCGGCATACCTCTTTTGCCGCGCTGGAAGTAATGCCCGAAATCATCGACGACGCCGAAATAATAATCAAACCGGAGGATTTGCGCATCGACACCTTCCGCGCGGGGGGCAAAGGCGGCCAGCACGTCAACAAAACGGACAGCGCAATCCGCATTACGCATTTACCTACGGGTATAGTTACTCAATGCCAGAATGAGCGCAGCCAGATACAAAACAAGGAAAGGGCTATGCGGATGCTAAAGTCCAAGCTGGCGGAGTTAAGGGAAAATCAGCTGTTGGAAGAAAGCAACCTTATTAAAGGGGATGTCAAGAAAATCGAATGGGGCTCTCAGATACGCTCTTACGTGTTTTGCCCTTACACTTTGGTAAAAGACCATCGCACCAATTACGAGAAAGGCGATGTCAACGCGGTTATGGACGGGGAAATCGAGGAGTTTATTATCGAATACCTTAAGAGAGGGGGCAGGTGAGCGAATACTACCGCGCCGCCCTGGAAAAGGGAAAGGCTTTAAGAGAAAGAGAAGATTTTTATATCCTCGCCGTAGAGACCAGCTGCGATGAAACGGCGGTTGCCGTATTGCGCGGAAAAGAGATAAAAAGCTCTGTCATTATGAGTCAGATTGATATCCACAAGCGTTTCGGCGGAGTGGTGCCCGAGATAGCCAGCCGCAATCATACCGCGGCTATAGACAATATAGTGGAGTGCGCGCTGAATGAGGCGGGCGTTTCGCTCACGCAAATAGAGGCAATCGCGGTGACCTACGGCGCGGGACTGTTAGGCGCGCTTATCGTGGGCGTTTCTTACGCTAAAAGTCTGGCTTACGCGCTTAATATCCCCATTTACGGCATTAATCATATTAAAGGACATATATTTGCCAATTTTGCTTTCCAGGATATGCAGCCGCCGGTAATAGCCCTTATCGCAAGCGGAGGGCATACCGCGCTTGCTAAAGTTCAATCGTATAAGGATATAGAGATATTAGGCTCTACCCGTGACGACGCCGCGGGAGAAGCCTTTGATAAGGTGGCAAGAGTGCTGGGACTGTCTTATCCGGGCGGTCCAAAAATCAGCGCGCTCGCAAAAACCGGGCAAAACAGTATTAAAATGCCTCGCCCTTTCAAGGGGGAGGGGCATCTGGACTTTTCCTTCAGCGGCTTGAAAACCTTTATCGTCAACCTGGCGCATAACTATGAGCAAAGAGGGGAAGCAATCCCCGCCGCCGATATTGCCCATTCTTTTCAGGGAGAGGTTTGCTCAATCTTAACGGAAAACACAATAAAAGCAGTGCGGTTGACAGGAATAAAAAAGGTGGTGCTTGCGGGCGGCGTGGGCGCCAACGACTTGCTGCGTGAAAAACTTTCCTCCGCCTGCCTTGCTCTTGGGGCGGAATTGTCTATGCCCGAAAAAAAGCATTGCACGGATAACGCCGCCATGATAGGGGTAGCGTGCTACTACGCCATAAAAGACAACCTGTCCCCCTCCGATCTGACTCTTGACGCCAAAGCGGAACTGAAAGTGTGGGAGTAAACGTACTCCCTTCGGGAGCATGATGTACGCCAACGGAGTGGGTGCATTGAGGTGGACCTATGCGCCATAGGGCGCAATGCAATACGCCTGCGGCGTGTTAAGGTGAATATTAATAGGATAACAAAATAAAAGCCGTTAATAAACGGCCTTTTTTATGCCTGTCGATGTCACTTATAACTTATGGATAAGTGTGCAAAGGCATACACTCTGTCAAAACGCTTCATATAAGAGCGTGGCAAAATGCTGTCATGCGAGGAGCGATAGGGAGCAACGCGACCGTGCGACGAGGGCGGGGGTATAGAAATACATAACCGAGCGCCCGAGCCGCACGTAGCCTGTATACGCGCCGCAATACGCCGCTCTACTTTGCTTCGGCTTCGGCTCCGGCCTCTTTAAGCTTCGCCACCAACGCATCCGCTTCTTCCTTGCTGATGCCTTCCTTAACCTTGCCGGGTACGTTGTCAACCAACGCTTTGGCTTGAACAAGGCCAAGACCGGTCGCTTCGCGCACTACCTTGATAACCGCTATCTTCTTGTCGCCGGATGCAGTGATGACTACGTCAAATTCGGTCTTTTCTTCTACTTCTTCCACGGGGGCCGCCGCAGGGCCTGCCGCTCCGACCGCTACCTGCGCCGCAGCGCTTACGCCGAATTCTTCCTCCAACGCCTTAACTAAAGAATTGAGTTCAAGAACGGTAAGTTGCTTTATTTCTTCTATAAATTTCTTTAAATCTGCCATTATTCTAATCTCCTGATTTTTATTTTTTAATTATCTGTTTGCTATCGCATCAATAACTCTCGCGAAAGACGCGATGGGGGCTTGCAGCATACCCAAAAGCTGCGCAATAAGAGTCTGTTTGCCGGGTAGAGAAGCTAATTCTCTGCATTGGTCCTGGTTTAAAAACGCGCCGTCCGCAAGGCCGCATTTTATAGACATTTTTTTGTATTCCTTGGATTTTGCGAAAGCTATCCTTGCGGGCGCCGCAATATCTTCGGTGTTTGCCATAGCTATCGCGGTGGGGCCTTTAAGAGCGGAATCAAATTGGGTGTAACCCAGATCGTTAAGCGCGATTTTCACAAGGCTGTTTTTCAGCACTTCGTAGTTGCAGCCGTTTTCGCGATATTCCTTACGCATCAGAGTGTCCTGCTCAACGCTGATACCCTTATAGTCAATAATAAGGAAAGACTTGGCGTTGGAGAGTTTTTCTTTGATGTCGGCTACTTTGGCTTCCTTTTGTTCTCTGAACTTTGACACTTTTACTACCTCCTTTATAAATTTTAAAAACTCCGCGTCACAGACACGGAGTTATAAAGCAATTGAATCAACAATCCCTTATTACTTCTCGGCTAGCGAATTTTAAATCCGTAAGGATGCTAAGCTGTCTGTGAAGCGTTATTTAGTTGTGGTTAAAAGTATATGCTATATACCTTTTTTTGTCAAGCGTATTAAATATAGTTGATCTTAATACCGGGGCCCATTGTCGAGGCAATGGCAACGCTCTTGATGTAGCGGCCTTTGGCGCTGGCAGGCTTTGCCTTTACGATGGCTTCCATAAGGGCGTTGAAGTTTTCCTGCAGTTTTTCGGTGCCGAAAGACTTTTTGCCAATGGGAACGTGGACGATAGCGCTTTTGTCTACCCTGTATTCCACCTTACCGGCTTTGATTTCTTCTATCGCTTTGGCGACGTTGATGGTAACCGTGCCGCTCTTAGGGTTGGGCATCAATCCTTTGGGACCGAGCAGTTTTCCCAGTCGGCCTACCAGACCCATCATATCCGGGGTGGTAACGCACACGTCAAAATCAAACCAGCCCTTTTGAATTTTATCAATATATTCTTCCGCGCCAACGTAATCCGCGCCCGCTTGAGTCGCTTCATCCGCTTTGGGGCCTTTGGCTATAACCAGTACTCTTACGCTCTTGCCCGTGCCGTGCGGCAATACCAAAACGCCTCTGACCTGCTGGTCGGCGTGTCTGGGGTCTACGCCCAGCTTTATGTGCAGTTCGATAGTTTCATCAAATTTTGCCTTAGCTGTGGAAAGTACCAGCCCGAACGCTTCCGAGGGGTCGTACAACTTGGATTTTTCAATAAGCTTTAAGGAATCTATATATGCTTTTCCGCGTTTCATACTGCCACCTCCTACTCTACTACCGTAACGCCCATACTGCGGGCTGTGCCTTCTATCATGCTCATCGCGCTTTCGATGCCTGCGGCGTTAAGGTCTTTTAATTTCAATTCCGCTATTTCCTTAACCTGAGCTTTGGTGATGGTGGCTACTTTGGTCTTGTTGGGAGCGGCGCTGCCGCTTTCGATTTTGCATGCTTTCTTGATAAGCACTGCCGCGGGCGGCGTCTTCATAACAAAAGTGAAAGAACGGTCGGCGAAAATCGTCATCACGATAGGGATAACCAGACCTTCCTGCGCTTTTGTCTTTTCGTTGAATTCCTTTGTGAAACCGGGAATGTTGATGCCGTAGGGGCCCAACGTTGAGCCTACGGGCGGGCCGGGCGTTGCTTTGCCGGCAGGGAGCTGCAGTTTGACAACTGCGGTAATCTTTTTTGCCATAGTCGTATCTCCTTAACTATTTAGGTTCTTGCGGAAACGCCTTAATATTTGCGCTTCCTCCCAGACGGTATTTTACCGTATTTATTATAAATTTATTTTTTCTATCTGGTTGAAGTCCAGCTCCACCGGCGTCTGCCTGCCGAACATGTGGACTATTACTCTTACCTTTTGCTTTTCCATATTGACTTCGTCCACAGTGCCGAGGAAGGTCTCCAGCGCGCCGCTGATTACTCTTACGTTGTCACCCGGCTGAATATCAAAGTCGGAGGCGTCTATCTTCTCCAGTCCCATGCGCTTGATTTCCGCCGCGGTAAGGGGCAGACCCTTTCCGCCCGGGCCTACAAAACCGGTAACGCCGCGCGTATTGGTAATAAGATACCAGAGATTGTCCGTATATACCATTTTAATAAAAACGTAAGCAGGAAACTTTTTGCGTTCCACCACTTTGCGCTTACCGTTTTTTTCCACTATGTCTTTCTCTACGGGGATGGATATCTCGTGGATAAATTTGTGCAGATTGTTGTTCTCAATCATCTTTTCGAGATTGGTCTTAACCGCGCTTTCATATGTGGAATAGGTATGGATAACATACCATTTTGCCGTGTTTTCTTCCATAACCACCTTCTACGATGACTGAGTCAACAGCCTTAGCAATGCCAGCAAGCCGGAGTCAAAAGCCACCACGATAATGGCAAACAGCAGAACCATAAAAAGCACCGTGCTTGTGTTTTGATATACGCCGTTGTTATGCGCCGTCTTTTTGAAAGGCGGCCAATCCACCTTTTTAAGCTCGCTTATTACTTCGCGGAATTTCTTGGCAATGTCAATCTTTTGCCTTTGTCTTGCGGGCTTTTGAGCAGGTTTTTTTGCGGCCGCTTTTTTTACGGGCGCGGGCTGAGGCTTGGCAACCTCTGCCTCACTCTCCGCCTGCGCAGGCACTTCTTCCTGTTGCGCCAGCTCCTTGAGTTTAGCGCTCTTGGGGTCTTCTACAGGGACAGGCTTTTTGCTTTCCCTGATTTTAGCTACGTATTTAGACCTCTTTTTTGCCATTATGCCCTCCGCTATTTTGTTTCCTTATGCATAGTATGCTTTTTGCAGAATTTACAATATTTGCTCATTTCAATCCTGTCAGGCGTTGCCTTCTTGTTTTTCATACTATCATAATTACGCTGTTTGCATTCGGTGCAAGCTAATGTTATTTTAACGCGCATTGTTTACCTCCAAAAAAAGAACACCTCAAAGGATGCTTATATACTTTAACATATAGCTCCCGATATGTCAATTGAATAGTCAAAATATTTATGTAAAAGGGAAAAAAGCCGATTATTTTGCTTCCACAAAGTCTATGACGTCCTTTACGGTCTTGACCTTTTTTATTTGCTCGTCGTCAAAAACCAAAGAGAATTCCCGCTCTAAGCTTATCAGCATCTGGATAATATCCAAAGAGTCTGCGCCCAAATCCGCGACCAGGTCGGCGTCGTCGCCGATTTTATCCGCATCAATGCCCAGTTGTCTGGCTATTAGCTCTTTAATCTTTTTGCCCGTCATTTATTTTGCTCCTTTTGCGATCTAGTTGTTAGGCGGGAAGAAATAAGTGCGATTTGTTCCCGGCACATCAAGGATATGCGCATATTTTTTCGCCCCGTAAGGCAATACCAATAAAATAAAATTAAGTACAACGCTCGCGGCGATGCCCGCCCCGAAGCCTACCACGCTCTGCCCCAATAAAAAGGTGAGCACCACGGTATTTGCGTTAAGCCCTTCGCTGAGGCCGTACAGAATCGCGATTACGGATAAGCCTAATAGAATATTGCCAAAAGACAGCACGCTAAAACCTCTGGGGGATACTCCTTTGGCTATCTTTAGCAAATATTTGATAATTAATATAATATCAAACAGTAAGATTAATGCAAAGATGACAGGCAGTCCCAGCAATGCCAGGGCGTCTTTGGGCTGTGCCGCCATATACTGCATTATATCGCCCATCGGCGCGATAAGATAATCGTAATAACGGGAAGAGAAATCTCCCGCGCCCGCCAGCTTCAAAAGAGCTTTTATCACGTCCGCGCCCGTGGATTGAAGCGCGCTCCCTTTGCACACATTGAGAAAAATCGGGACAATCACGGAAAACAGCGCGATTATCATAAGCACCAGAGATAAGCCCCTGTACGGCTTTTTCTTATACCTAGGCGCGCCCTCCGGCGTTTGCGGCGGAAGGGGACGGGAATAAGGGTCGTATTGCAGCATAGGCTGATTTTGAGTTGTATAAGGCACTAAAGAAATGGGCTGAACTATAGAAGGCATCTGTATGATAGAGCTGGGTCTGGGGATCGCGTTAAGCCCGCTGTTGACAGGCGCTAAGGTAGGCGCGCTGTTGCCGATGCAATAAATTTGCCCATCCGGACCCTGAATAGGCTGGTCTGGTTGCCCGGAAATGGTAAAGTTGAGCCCTTCGGGATTGATGGGCACCCACTTTCCATGGGCAGGTTCCTGAGGAGGAATGGGATTGCCGGCTTGAGTCTGATTCGCAGCCTGTGCCTGTTCTTCTCCGTCAGTTCTTGTTATGGCCGATTCATTATTATTAATGTTTTCCATATTTCTCTCTTTAATGTCTATTGCTTATTCTTCATCATATTGATAAAGCTCTTGATTTTGAGTAGCGTAAGGCACAAGAGCTAAAGGCGTAACCACAGGGGTAAGTTGAACAATCTTTGCCGGACGGGCGATAGGCACGGGCGAACTGTTGGGCAGAGGCCCGTAAGACATAATGGGGGTAAATACCCTTCCGTATTCGTCCACCTGACTGTATTGGGCAAGCCCCATAGGCATACCGTTGCCTACTACCGTAAAACTGCTTGTATTGGGCAGCATTACAGTGCCGCCGACAGGTTCCTGTATTAATGGCATATTACCGCAAGGAGTGGGCGGCGGCGTAACATTGCGCTCTATCGTGGGAGCTTGAACCTGCGCGCCCTTTTTCATTTTCCTTCTCATATAACCTCCAACAGCATAAAATAAGGCATAGTAATACTCTAGTTACATCTAGTATATACTATAACCTTGATTATTTCAATAGATTTGGCTTAAAAAATCTTATCCGGATGCGGGATAAGAATAAAAGAGCAGACCTATGGTCTTTTTGCAATAAAGCTCAGAAGCATTACGAAAAAGGACAAACCCGCACAAATAAATATGCCGAAATCCGCAATATCCCCAAGAGAGCAGAACAGGGCGGCTCCCAGCATAAGCACGGAAGCTATAAAAGTGCATATTTTGCCGATGACGGACACGCCCCTGTTTATAGTGGCAAGCGAACTTATAAGTATAATAATGTTTAGCGCAAAAGCCAATATCAGCGCGATTTCGGCTATATTATCGGCAATGGAAAAGGAGCCCTGCATGATTGCGTCCAGCAGGCTTATTCCTATATACGTTATCCCTTGCCCGTTTGTCAGCGACAGAAAACCTAAGGCAAAATCGCCGATAACCATAATTGCGCATAAGGCTGCGCAAAGCAGAGTTACAATGTAAGTCAATACTGGCTTTTTCTCTGCGGTTATCCCTGCCTGCGCCTCCGCGCAAGGCGGGGCGGGCGGTTTTGGCTGCGGCTTAGATTGCGGCTTGCTTTGCGCGGGCTCTTCCGTCATAAACAACGGCTGCTTTTGCGTAGAATACGGTACTAATGCCACCGGTTGGACAACGGGCGTCAACTGCACATTGTCAGCCGGCGGCACCACCGGCACAGGTCCCCGACCTGTTGATAAAGGCCTAAGGGACGCCACAGCGCCTTTAGGCCTGGCTTTATCATCATCTACACCCGCACATAAACCCTGACAATCCCGGGCTTGCTTGCGCGTTTTTGACATTGATTATGTAGGCTTAATACTCGTCGTCAAAAGTCGCCATAGGTTGAGCCTGAGTAGAATAAGGTACTAACGCTACAGGCTGCACTACAGGGGTAAGTTGAATAAAATCAGCGGGCTTCGCGATTGGAACAGGACCGCAGTTGTTCATAACCCTAAAAGAAACGCTGGGTCTTTTGATTGCGGGAGCTGCTGCCACTACTTCAACATTTTCCACATTTTTATTCTTCTTTGCCATTAGAATCACTCCTTTTTATATTAATGATATTTGATTTATTAATCTTCTTTTTTGTAAGCGAACGCGCCTAAAATCAAGGTAAGGAGCGGTGCGCCTGCCATTGCGTAAATGCTGTAATCCAGCGAGCCTA
>JBMNTS010000004.1:0-70277 GCA_050945855.1 Christensenellales bacterium
ATTCAAGTATGCGTATCAGATAACTGCGCAAAATTCAGGCTTGTATGAACGTTGTCGTATAATCGGAGGTAAGTCATGAACATTATTGACATTGTGGAAAAAGAAGGGATGAAAGAAAATGTGCCCGAATTCAAAATCGGTGATACCGTAAAGGTATTCGTTAAGGTTGTGGAAGGCACCAGGGAACGTTTGCAGGCGTTTGAGGGCACGGTTATCGCCCGCAAAAACGGCAGCATCAGAGAGACATTTACTGTTAGACGTCTTTCCTTCGGCATAGGCGTTGAGCGTACTTTCCCTCTTCATTCGCCCAAAATCGATCACATCGAAGTTGTAAGAGAAGGTAAAGTAAGGCGCGCTAAATTATACTATTTGAGAGAGCGTACGGGTAAGGCGGCCAGAGTAAAACAAAAAACTCTATAAGGGGATATTAATGAAAAAAGTCGTATTGGTATGCATATTGATATCGGCATTGGTCATTCTCCTTTCAGGCTGTAACATCACTCCCGTATCGGCTTATGATAAGGAGATTCTCGAAGGCAGCGTATTGGATTATGAAGATATGGATGCCCTCTCCGAAAATTGGGAAACGGCGCAGGGCGGCGAAGGCGGCTATAGCGCATTTACCACTATCCCAAAAGAGGACGGCGGCGGCGTTAGGATTAACACTACCAACACCGGCGGCTGGGCGTATATCGCGCAAAAAGTGCTGCTTAAGCGCAACAGCTATTACAAAATCAGCTATGAATTCAGTTCGTCCTCCATGTCCAAATTCGATGAGGAAAAAGAGTACATCGGATTTTTTGCGGGCTTTTTGGAAGACCCCGATTTTAACATAGGCAGCGATTCGCCAATTGAGGAACTTGCCTCTACCTCGGGGAAAAAGACCGTAACTTTTTACTTCCATACAAAAAACATCAACGAAGCGCACCTTGCTCTCAGAGTGGGTACGGAAGACAATCCGGTAAACGCCTCCAACGTTACCATCAATTCGGTAAGTTTAACCAGGGTAAAAAGCGCGGAGGCGGCAGCTTCCCAACCGGCGCCCTTTGAGCTTTCTTCCAACGTATTCGGGGCGGCAACCAGGCTAAACGCGCCTTATGTGATTGCGGGCGGCATTCTGACTCTGGTCATTATCTATATCGCCTATGTGTTATTAAGACGGGCGATGGCGTATGAGGATAAGGAAATACTGAAAGGCAAACTGGAGCGTTTCGCGTCCGGCAAATATTTTGTGCCGATAGTGGTTTTGGCCGCTGTTTTTGCGATAAGGCTGGCTGTCACCATAGCCATGAGCGTTGTCGCCGCAGGCAAAGAAACGCTGCTGTTGGGCTTTGAAGCGGAAAAGATTATAGAGCAGGGCTTGTATATTGCCAAGTACGGTCCCGGCTTTTTGCATAAGCACGTGGAAACGTTAGGATTTATGCCCTTGCAATACTACCTTTCCACAGCAGTGGGCTTGCTGCTGAGATTGTTCAAAAGCGAAGGCGGAGCGTTAGGGTTTTTCTTAATCAAGTTTATTTCCATACTTGCCGATTTAGGAGCGGTATACATTATATATAATGTAGCGGAAAAGAAATTTTCAAAAACCGCCAGCGCAACGTTTGCGCTCGCTTACGGTCTGCTTCCCGCCGTTTTCGCGCTTAGCGGCGTATACGCCAACTGGAACAGCGTCAACGTATTATTGATTTTGCTGACCTTCTACTTTATGCTGTCAAAGAATTTGCTGGGATTGGGGATATCATATTTTCTATGCTTGCTGGCTACCCCTTACTCGATTATCCTTGCGCCCGTAGTGCTGATGTATCTTGTATACGTCGTTATCGGGGATAAAACCAAGCTGTTGCCCATCGGCATAGGCATAGCTGCCGCCGTGGTATTATTCTATCTGGCGGGGCTTCCCTTCGTAATCAACGAGGTTGCCAAAGGCAAGGCGTTCGCAATGTTTACCCGTTATATCGAAACCTTGAAGCTAAACAATTTTTACACGGTAAACGCATTCAATTTTCAGGCGTTATTAAATAACAACCTGCAGGAAATCACCACGGAATCCACATTTATCACCATCCTGTTCAAAATCTTGTTCTTAGGGCTGCTGGGTGTCGTGTTGTTTAAGAACAAAAACCGCCTGGATTACGTATTGGGAGCGGGAATGTATCTGGCACTTATGGTGGTATTCACCAACAGAATGGATCAATACTCCATCTATATGCTGGTGCCCATTACTTTACTGGGCGGCATAACCACCAAAGATAAGAGACTTATGGCTTCCGCCGTACTGTATTCGGCTGTATTATTGGTCAATATCGTTTACGTTTCTTCGGTGCTGGGATATGATGACACGGGCTACAGGCTGATAGAAAACAGGGCTATGCTGACCGTATTCGGCGCGCTTAGCGTGATTACCGCGTTCCTGCACTTCTTTACGGTATACGATATAATAGTGTCAAGACAGGCAAGGGTGGTTGAGCCGATGACCTCAACTTACCCGCAGCGGCTGGCAAGCGTGGCGCGGCTGATAGGCGCCAAATGGCAGCTGGCAGTAAGTAAAATTAAAGGCCTGTTCAAGAAAGGATAACGAAAAAAGGAAAAGCTTAAAAAAGCTTTTCTTTTTATTACGGAGAAATTTCGCAAGGCTTTGCCGCAGATTATGCGCGCAAAATACGCTTATTGCATTGCCTTTCTTGCTATGATACAATTGATTAAGGTGAAATATGTTAGCTAAAGTAAAAAGCTACGCTCTTTTAGGTCTGGAAGGATACTTTGTGGATATCGAGGTGGACTTAAGACCCGGAGTGCCTGTTTTTAATATAGTAGGACTGCCCAGCAGTAGTATCAAGGAAGCGCGCAACAGGGTGCAAACGGCGGTAAAAAACAGCGGATACCAATTCATGGGCAAAAGGGTAACCATTAATCTTGCGCCCGCGGACACCAAAAAGGACGGCTCTTACTTTGATTTTCCTATGGCGATAGGCTTTTTGATAAGCTCGGGGCAACTACCTTCAAAAATATTTCAGGATTACATAATGATAGGCGAATTGTCGCTGGACGGCTCCCTAAGAGGGGTATGCGGCATTATGCCTATGCTCATATCCGCACTGCAGGCGGGGCACAGAAAGTTTATTATTCCCAAGGATAACGCAAAGGAAGCAAGCTATATTAAGGGCACTGAAGTTGTAGCTGTGGCAACGCTTTCTGACGCTTGCTCTTTTTTGTCGGGATTGGAACAAATCGCCCCCGTTGCGCCCTGTGAATATCTGGCGGAAGAGGGAATTGCGGAGGGCGGAGCGGATTTTGCCTTTGTAAGAGGGCAAACGGTGGCAAAAAGGGCTTTGGAAATCGCGGTAGCGGGCGGACATAATATCCTTATGAGCGGACCTCCCGGTACCGGAAAAACCATGCTTGCCCGTTGCGTGCCTTCCATTATGCCCAGTCTTTCCTTTGAGGAAGCTATCGAAATCACCAAAATTCATTCCATAGCGGGTATTTTGGACAGCGAAACGGGTATTGTGCGCTCCCGCCCTTTCCGCAATCCGCATCACACCGCCAGTTCATATTCCCTCACTGGAGGAGGGAGTACCGCTATGCCCGGCGAGGTTAGCCTTGCGCATCACGGAGTGCTGTTCCTGGACGAAATACCCGAGTATCAAAGAAAAACGCTGGAGACGCTGCGTCAACCTCTGGAAAACGGCTCAATTACGGTAGCAAGAGTAGCCAGAACGGTAGAATATCCCGCGCGGTTTATGTTAATCGCGAGTATGAACCCCTGTCCATGCGGACGCGGAGGGGATCAATGCACCTGCAGCGCAAGAGAGTTGGCCGCCTACCGCAACAAGCTTAGCGGCCCGCTGTTGGACCGCATAGATATTTCGGTCACCGTGGATAATGTGGAATATGACGATTTAAGGTGCAAATCGGGCGCGGAGAGCAGCGCGGATATAAAAAAGAGAGTGGAAGCGGCAAGGCGCATCCAGCGCCAAAGATTTGCGGGCGAAGGCATATATTCCAACAGCCAAATGAATAACGCGATGCTGGAAAAATACTGCGCGATAGATTCCTTGTCGGAAGCGTTGCTTAAGCAGGCGTACAAAAAGCTTAATCTGAGCGCGCGGGGCACCGTCCGCGTGTTAAAGACGGCGCGCACAATAGCGGATTTGGACGGAGCGGAGAATATAAGCTCCACTCACCTTGCGGAAGCCATTCAGTTCAGAGGATACGAAAAAGAGCGGATATGAGTTACACCAAAGAGCAAAAGGCGTGTATATGGCTTAACAACATAGAAGGCTTAGGGCTGGGCAAAAAATTAAAGCTGATGGAAATGCGCGAGCATCCATACGAAATTTTTGCCAACCTAAACAATTTGCGCACGCAAATAATTATGGAACTGGATGAGGCGACCTATGATAAACTTGTCGCCGCGCGGCAATCGGAGGATATTCAGGCGCACTGCGACGCGTTGCGGAAAAACGACGTAAAGCTGATTACTTTTTTTGACGAGGAGTATCCGACGGCGCTAAAAGAGATTGACACGCCTCCCATATTGTTGTATTGTAAAGGGGATATTTCTCTTCTGGGAAAGATTGGCATAGGAGTGGTGGGCACCAGAACGCCCACAAGATACGGCGTAAACGTGACCGAGCAGTTTTGCGAAGGACTGGTGGAGCGCGGCGTGGTTATCGTAAGCGGTTTGGCGCGTGGCATAGACGCCGTAGCGCATAATGTCGCCTTAAAATGCGGCGGAGAAACCATAGCTGTATTAGGCTCCGGCATAGACGTGATATATCCTTTTGAAAACAGAAGCTTATATAAGGATATTGCGGAAAAAGGACTGCTGGTCAGCGAATATAAAATGGGCACAAGACCCAACGCCTATCAATTCCCGGAAAGAAACAGGCTTATCAGCGCAATCTCAAAGGGTGTGCTGGTGACCGAAGCGGGCATAAAGAGCGGCTCGCTTATTACAGCGGATTGCGCCATAAAGCAAGGCAGGGATTTGTTTTTGGTGCCCGGCAACATTACCAGCAAAAAGAGCGAAGGCGTCAATATGCTTATAAAAAGCGTTCAAGGCGCGATGGTTACCGATGTAAACGATATATTTGAGGCATTGGGGATAAAAAAGATGGATCTTTCGCCCGAAAGCGCCAAACTGGATATGATAGAGGAGTTTATAGTAAATTCACTCAGGGAAGGTGAAAAGCATCTGGAAGAGCTTCTTGCGCTTACCGATATGCGCATAGCGGATTTGACCGCTTTGCTTGTAAAAATGGAGCTTTTTGGAATAATAATTAAACTGGATAATAATTACTACGGAGTTGCGAAATGAAATTAGTTATAGTGGAATCGCCCAGCAAGGCAAAAACCATACAAAAATATTTGGGCAAGTCATACAAAGTGCTTGCCTCCGGAGGTCATATCCGCGATTTGCCGGATAAGCGGCTGGGTATAAAAATAGACAACAATTTTGAGCCACAATATGTAATGAACAGCAAAAACAAAGAAAATGTGCGCAAGATTAAGGAAGCGCTCAAGGAAAGCGAAAGCGTGTATCTCGCGACCGACCCGGACAGGGAAGGCGAAGCGATAAGCTGGCATCTTGCGCAGGTGCTGGGGCTTAATTCTCATCCTTTGCGTATAGAATTTAACGAGATAAGCAAAAATTCGGTGCAAAACGCCATTGAGAACCCCAGGGAAATCAATCAAAGACTGGTTGACGCGCAGCAGGCGCGCAGAGTGCTTGACAGGATAGTGGGCTATAAAATCAGCCCTGTGCTGGGACGTAAAATCAAGCACGGCACCTCGGGCGGCAGAGTGCAGTCCGCCGCTCTCAAAATGATAACGGACAGGGAAAATGAAATCCTTTCCTTTACACCGGAAGAGTATTGGTCACTTATTGCCTCTCTTTACAAGAAAGGCGCCAAGAGCAAAGCCTTTAAGGCGCAGTTCTCCGAGATTAACGGCAATAAGGTCAAGCTGACGGGGGAAGCGCAGGTAAGGGCCATCGAGCAGGATTTGCAGTCCGCCCCGTTCAGCGTAGCCAATATCAAAAAAAGCGTGGTCACCGTAAGGCCTTACGCTCCCTTTACCACCAGTACCCTTCAGCAGGACGCCTCAATCAAACTTAATATCCCCGTGCCCAAGGTAATGCAGCTTGCCCAGCAGCTTTACGAGGGTATACCCATAGAAGGTATGGGGCAGACCGCCCTTATCACCTATATCCGTACGGACAGCGTAAGGGTGTCCGAGGATTTTCAGCATCATACGCTGGAATATATAAGGCAGCAGTTCGGCTCGGATTACGCGCCCTCCAGACCCAACGTGTACAAAACCAAATCGCAAACTGTGCAGGACGCCCACGAGGCTATCCGTCCCATCGCGCTTGACATCACGCCCGAATCCATTGCGGGCAAAGTGCAAAAGCAACTTTATCTTGTCTATAAGCTCATCTATAATCGCTATTTGGCAAGCCAGATGTCGCCCGCGGAATACAATGCGGTATCCGCAGATATTGTAGCTCAAGCTACGGAGAATACTTACGGTTTTAAGGCAAGCGGCAGGAGTGTAAAGTTTGCCGGCTACAGCGTGGTTTACAACGGCGACAAGAGCGAGGAAGAAGAGGGGGAATTGCCCCAATTGGAAAAGGGAGAGCAGCTTTTGGTCAAGGAGCTTAAGAGCGAGCAAAAGTTTACCAAGCCCCCTTCACGCTATACCGAAGCCACGCTGGTAAAAGCAATGGAAGAAAACGGCATAGGCCGCCCTTCCACTTACGCCAGCGTTATCAGCACCCTTTCCAAAAGAGGATACACGCAAAAGGAAAAGACGGCAATCAAACCCACCGAGCTGGGAATAACCGTGTCCGAATTTATGCAGCAGCATTTTAAGGAAATCGTGGATATCAAGTTTACCGCCAATGTGGAAAGCAAGCTGGACCATATCGAAAAGGGCATAAGGTGGCAGGAGGTTTTAGAGGAGTTTTATCCCCCATTCATGGATAAAATTCAAAAGGCGTACAAGGCGACGGGCAAGAGCGTGGAAAATAAGCCGCAGGTTACCGAGCAAAAATGCGCAAAATGCGGTGCGCCCATGGTGATAAGGGAAAGCAAATACGGCAAGTTTTTAGGTTGCTCCAAATTTCCCGATTGCAATTACATGCAAAGTCTTGTGGAAAAAATTACTTCCTGTCCCGATTGCGGAGGGGACATAATCAAAAAGAAAACCAAAAGGGGAAAACCCTTTTACGGCTGCTCCAATTATCCTTCCTGCTCTTTCGCATCCTGGGATACCCCCGCTCCTTTCCGCTGCCCGAAGTGCAAAAGTATTATGAAAGTGGTAAAGAAAGGAGAGGAGAGCGTTTACCAATGCACCAACGCGGATTGCAAACATACGATATTGCCTAAGGCAGAAAGTTGACGTTATGCAAACCGTAAAAATAATCGGAGGCGGACTGGCGGGCGCCGAAGCGGCGTATCAGCTTGCCAAAAGAGGCAAAAATGTGGAATTGTACGAAATGCGCCCCCACGTGTCCACCCCCGTTCATAAAACAGGCTCACTTGCGGAGCTGGTATGCTCCAACAGCCTGAAAAGTGAGGAAATCACCACCGCTGCAGGACTTCTCAAAGAAGAAATGAGGCTTTTGGACAGCCTGGTGATAAAAGCGGCGGAAGAGTGCAGAGTGCCTTCCGGCTCCGCGCTTGCGGTGGACAGAGCGCTGTTTTCAGCGACCGTCGAGAGATTGCTGTCGCAATGGGAAAATATTAAGATTATCCGCGAGGAAGCGGATAAGATAGAGGATTATACCATAGTCGCCTGCGGTCCCCTGCCTTCAGAAAAACTGACCGATGCCATAAAAGAGCTTACCAAAGAGGACAAACTGTATTTTTACGATGCGGTAGCCCCCATTGTAGCCATAGACAGCGTGGATATGCGCTATGCCTTTTGGGGCAGCAGGTACAATAAGGGCGGCGCGGACTATCTTAATTGTCCCATGGACAAAGAGCAGTATACGGCCTTTGTGTCCGCATTAAGAACAGCCCAAAGAGTACAATTAAAGCAGTTTGAGAACAGCGAGCTTTTTTCCGCCTGTATGCCTGTAGAAGTGCTTGCGGAAAAAGGGGAGGATACTTTAAGGTTCGGGCCATTACGCCCTGTGGGCATTACCTCTGCGGACGGCACAAGGGGCTACGCCGTGGTGCAGCTTAGGCGGGAGGACAATTACCTCAATCTTTGCAATCTGGTAGGGTTTCAGACCAATCTTACTTTCGGCGAGCAGGAAAGGGTGTTCAGAATGATTCCCGCCCTTGCAGGGGCGGAATTTGTCAGACACGGGGTAATGCACCGAAATACCTTTATCAATAGCCCCCTCTTGCTTGACAACGGATTGAGATTAAGGCAAAATAAAAATATATACTTCGCGGGTCAAATCACCGGAGTGGAAGGATATATCGAAAGCGCGGCAAGCGGGCTGATCGCAGGTATAAATTTTGCCCGCCAACTTGATAATAAGGATATGTTTCTGCCTCCGGATACTACGCTGACGGGCAGCTTATTAAAGTTTATAAGCTCTCCGCAAAAAGATTTTCAACCTATGCACGCAAGTTTTTCTCTTTTGCGGGAGTTAGGATACAACACCAATAAAAACGAGCGGAAAAAGTTACTTGCCCAAAGGGCAATTTCCGAACTCAAGGATGCAATAAGGAGTGATAGTTATGCTTAAAGGGACGACTATTTGCGCGGTTAAAAAAGGCGGCGTAACGGTAATGGCCGGCGACGGTCAGGTTACGATGGGCGAAAATATAATTTTAAAAAGCAACGCCGTAAAGGTAAAAAGGATATACAACGATAAAGTTTTGGTAGGATTCGCGGGCTCTGTAAGCGACGCTTTCAGCCTTTCGGAAAAATTTGAGGAAATGCTCAGGAAATATTCGGGCAACCTGATGCGCAGCGCGGTGGAGCTTGCCGAAAATTGGCGAAAAGGCAACGAACTCAGGAACCTTGAGGCGATGCTTATTGTGGCAGACAAGGACAATCTGTTGATGGTGAGCGGCAACGGCAACGTTATAGACCCCGAAAGCGGAGTCTGCGCGATAGGCAGCGGCGGCAATTACGCGCTGTCCGCGGCAAGGGCTTTGATAGAAAACACGGATATGGACGCGGAGGAAATTGTGCGTAAGAGCATGAAAATAGCCGCCGATTTATGCGTGTTCACCAACAACAATCTGACTATTGAGAAGATATAGGAGGGAATAATGGATTTATCACCCAAACAGATAGTTGCGGAACTGGATAGATATATCATAGGGCAAAAGGAAGCCAAAAAGGCGGTCGCGGTCGCGTTGCGCAACAGATACCGCCGCAGCAGGCTTTCTCCCGAACTGAGGGAAGAAATTACTCCCAAAAACATTATTATGAAAGGCCCTACCGGAGTGGGCAAAACCGAAATAGCGCGCCGCCTTGCCAAACTTGTCAAAGCGCCTTTTATTAAGGTGGAGGCTACCAAGTTTACCGAAGTAGGGTATGTGGGACGCGACGTGGAGAGCATGGTGCGCGATTTGGTGGAAGTGGCGATACGCATGGTGCGCGAAGAAAAATACGCCGAAGTGGAGCCCAAAGCCAAAGCGGCTGCGGAAGCCAAGATTATAGACGCTCTTCTGCCGCTGAGAAAGCAAACCAATGACGAAAAGCCCATACCCGAATTAAGGGAGGAATTGCTGCGCGATTTGCGCGAGGGCAAACTTGACAAGCTTACCGTTGATATGACTGTGGAAGTCAAGCCCAAGGCGCTGCAGATAGGTCCCATAGGCGGCGGCGCGGCGGACAATAATATCGGTGATTTCTTCGGCAGCCTTATGCCTTCCCGCCGCCAGAAGCGCAAGCTTTCCGTCGCGGACGCCATGGCGCTGCTTATCGAAGAAGAAAGCTCCAGGCTGATAGACAAGGAATCCATCAATCAGGAAGCGCTGACCAGAGCGGAGCAGGACGGCATTATTTTTGTGGACGAACTGGATAAGATTGTATCCAAGGGAAGCAAGGCGCACGGTCCGGAGGTCAGCAGAGAGGGCGTTCAGAGAGATATTTTGCCCATTGTGGAGGGATGCGTCGTAAATACAAAATACGGCAATATCCGTACGGATTTTATCTTGTTTATCGCCGCTGGCGCATTTCATTTTGCCAAAGTCAGCGACCTGATTCCGGAGTTGCAGGGGCGTTTCCCTGTTACCGTGGAGTTATTAAGCCTTACTCAGGAGGATTTTGAGAAAATTTTGCGCGAGCCGGACAACGCTATTATTATGCAGTATGCCGAATTGCTGAAAATAGACAACGTGGAATTGAAATTCACAGAGGAAGCTATCGTGGAGATAGCCCGCATCGCTTATCTGGAAAACGAATCCACGGAAAATATAGGCGCCAGGCGCTTGCACACGCTTATGGAAATGTTGCTGGAGGACATTTCCTTTAACGCAAGCGGCAATCACGATATGATAGAACTTGTCATTGACAGCGCATACGTGCGCAGTCATCTGGAGCCCGCCCTAAAACAGCTTAATCTGAAAAAATATATTCTATAGGTGATTTATGATTTCTGCGCCCAAGGGCACTAAGGATATATTGCCCAAAGATATACACAAATGGCATTATATCGAAAAAATAATCGATAATTTGGCCTTGCTCTACGGACTTAAGGAAATAAGGACGCCGATATTTGAGCATACCGAATTGTTTACCAGAGGAATTGGGGAGACGACCGACGTAGTAGGCAAGGAAATGTATACGTTCACGGATAAGGGCGGCAGGTCGATTACTCTCAAGCCGGAGGGCACGGCAGGTGCCGCCCGCGCTTACATAGAAAACAGCCTGGACGCCCAGCCGCAACCTTGCAAAATGTATTACAAAACCCCCGTTTTCCGCTATGAAAAGCCGCAAAGCGGGCGGCTGCGCCAGCACCATCAGTTCGGGATAGAGATTTTCGGCTCATATTCTCCTTACGCGGACGCGGAAGCGATATGTATCGCGCGCGGCCTGTTTGACGCCGTAGGCATTAAGGATTTACAGCTTAGGATAAACAGTATAGGCTGTCCCGCGTGCAGGCGGCAGTACAACGCGGCGCTGAAAGAGTATTTTGCCACTCATATCGATAAAATGTGCGACACCTGCGCGGAGCGCCTGGCAAAAAATCCTTTGCGCATTCTGGACTGCAAAAGCCCTGTATGCGGCGAATTTGCCAAGAACGCTCCCAAAATGCTGGACTATTTATGCCCGGAATGTGAGCATCATCACAATACCGTAAAAGAAGCGCTGGATGCGTGCGGGATAAAATACATTGTAGACCCCATGATAGTCAGAGGGCTTGATTATTACACCAAAACCGTTTTTGAGTTTGTTTCGGACAACATAGGCGCGCAAGGCACGGTTTGCGGCGGAGGCAGGTATGACAACCTTGTCAGCGAACTGGAGGGCAAACCGGCAGGATCCGTGGGTTTTGGACTGGGCTTGGAACGCCTGATTATGGTAGCTGAGGCTACGGGCATAAAACTGGGAGAGGATATTTCGCCCGCCGTTTATATCGCCCCGCTGGGAGAGAGGCAAAGGGCGGAAGCTTTTGCTTTAACGGCTGCTTTGCGCAACGCGGGCATAAGCGCGGAATGCGATATTCTCGACCGTTCCCTTAAAGCGCAAATGAAATACGCGGACAAGAAGGGTTATACTTACGTTATAGTGCTGGGCGAAGAAGAATTGTCGCGTAAAGAAGCACAGGTGAAGAATATGGCTGACGGCACCGTACGTACAGTCGGTTTATCAATGATGGCAGAGTTTTTTAAGGAGATACTTTAATGGAAGAGACGCTATCGGGACTTAAGCGAAGCAAATATTGCGGAGAATTTTCCGCTCGTGATTTGGAAAAAAATGTAACCGCAATGGGTTTTGTGGCAAAAAGCCGCAACCTGGGCGCGATACTGTTTATGGACTTGCGCGACAGAGCGGGAATTGTGCAGATAAGTTTTGCAGCGGAAGATGACCCCGCCCTGTTTGAAAAGGCGGCGCAGGTAAAAAGCGAGTACGTTATCGCGGTAACCGGAAAGGTTGTCGCGCGCGGCGAAAAAAACATTAACAAGGATATCCCCACAGGCGAAATAGAAATAAAAGCGGAGGAGTTGCGCATAATCAGCGCGGCGGACCTTCCGCCTTTTGCAATTACGGAAAACAGCAACGTGAGCGAACCGTTGCGCCTCAAATACCGTTACCTGGACTTAAGGCGCGCGGTTATGCAGCAAAAGCTGATAGTGCGCGACAAGATAATGCGCGTTACGCACAGCTATCTTGCCAAACACGGCTTTCTTAATATCGAAACGCCCTTTTTGGGCAAATCCACCCCCGAGGGTGCGAGGGATTATCTGGTGCCTTCCAGAGTGCATCCCGGCAAGTTTTACGCCCTGCCCCAATCCCCTCAGCTTTATAAGCAGATTTTAATGATAAGCGGTCTTGACCGCTATTACCAGATAGCGCGCTGCTTTCGTGACGAGGATTTACGCGCCAACCGGCAGCCCGAGTTCAGCCAGATAGATTTGGAAATGAGCTTCGTAAGCGGTCCCGAGGACGTAATGAATATTGCGGAAGGGCTGATAAAAGAGATTTTCAAGCAGGTTTTGGGCATGAGTTTTAAGGGCAAATTCCGCCGCTTCAAATATAAGGAAGCAATGGAAAGGTTCGGCAGCGATAAGCCGGACACCCGTTTCGGTCTGGAAATTACGGATATAACCAAGTTCGCCAAAACCGGCGATTTTGCTCCTTTTAAGCAGGCGGCGAAAAGAGGACATTCGGTAAGGTGCGTCAACGCCAAAGGATTGGCGGATGCTTTTACCAGAAAAGCTATTGACAAGGCAGGCGATTTCGTAAAGGATTACGGGCTTAAAGGTCTTGCTTACGCTATTGTAAAGGACAACGAGATAACAAGCCCGATAAAAAAATATTTTTCCGAACAGGACTTTAACGGGATATTGACGCAGGCAGGCGCGGAAAAGGGAGATATAATATTTTTCGCCGCGGGCAAAAACCAAACGGTGCTTACCGCATTGGGCGTGCTCAGGCTGCAGATAGCCAAAGAGCATAACCTGATTGACGAGAGCAGATATGATTTTCTGTGGGTCACCGATTTCCCGCTGTTTGAGTACGACGAGCAGGAGAAAAGGCTGGTGGCTATGCACCATCCCTTTACTTCTCCGCGCGATAAGGATATACGTAAACTGGATACCGCGCCCGCAAAGGTACTTGCTAAGGCATACGACCTGGTAATCAACGGAGTGGAGGCGGGCGGCGGCTCCATCAGGATACATCAAAGAGCGGTACAGCAAAAAATGTTTGAGACTATCGGTCTTTCGGAGAGCGATATTAAAGAGCGGTTCGGTTTCTTTATGGAAGCGTTCCGTTACGGCACTCCCCCGCACGGCGGACTTGCCTTCGGGCTGGACAGGCTGGTAATGCTGCTGACCAATACGGATAATATCAAGGACGTCATCGCTTTCCCGAAAGTGCAGAACGCCTCCTGCCTTATGCAGGACGCGCCCGGCGAGGTAAGCGACGATCAATTAAAAGATTTGGGGATAATTATTAAAGAATGAAAGAATTAGGGACAGTAACGCAGAACAAAAAAGGGGAAAGCGTCGTTCGCTTTGAGCGCAAAACGGCTTGCGAGAAGTGCAATATGTGCCTAAAAAGCAAAGACGAGATGTTTGTTGAGCTTGCGGTGGCAAATACGCTGGACGCCTCGGTAGGCGACAGAGTGGAAGTGGAGATACCCGACAACACCGTGCTCAAGGCGTCCTTTATCGTCTATATTCTGCCCGCTTCCGCGTTGCTTATAGCGCTTGCGCTTACGCAGAATATGGAGGACTGGGCAAGCTTTTCCATAGCTATCGCGGCGCTTGCCGCCACATACATCGGAGTAATCGGATTGGACAGATACTTAAAAAAGAAAAAGGGATTTATCCCTAAAATGACCGCAATATATAAAAAGGAGGATGACACACTTGAAGGAGAATCTGATAGAATTGACTGATGAAAATTTTGACGAAGTAATCAGCCAGGAAAAGGTTTCGCTGATAGATTTCTGGGCCAACTGGTGCCCGCCCTGCAAAATGCTGCTGCCCATTATTGACGAATTGGCGGAAGAAAAAGGGCAGGAGTACAATATCTGCAAGGTAAACGTTGACGAAAACGGGGATATTGCCGAGAGGTATTCCATTATGACAATTCCTACCCTTATGGTTTTCAAAAAAGGAGAAATGCTGGAGCGATTGGTAGGCGTCAAGCCCAAAAACCAGCTTTTGGCGATTCTTGAAAAACACGCGTAAGCAAAGCTTTTTGCCTATGGCTTGCATTTGCTTGATTAAACTTTTTTTAAGTTTTATAATATTTACATAGAGGAAAAACACATGATTGATTTAACCCCGTTAAAAGAAAAAGATTTTGAAGTATTTTCGGCTATCGCAGAAGAGCTGGACAGACAGGAGGGCAATTTGGAGCTTATCGCAAGCGAAAACTTTGTTTCTCCCGAGGTTATGCTTGCGGCAGGCACGCATCTCACCAACAAATACGCGGAAGGATATCCTTCCCGCCGTTATTACGGGGGATGCCAGTTTGTGGACAAGGTGGAAACGCTTGCCATCGAGCGGGCAAAACAGCTTTTCGGCGCCGAACACGCCAACGTTCAGCCGCATTGCGGCAGCAGCGCGAATACGCAGGTTTATTACGCTTTGCTGAAACCCGGCGACACGGTTATGGGTATGAACCTTAATCACGGCGGGCATCTTACCCACGGCAGTCCGGTAAGCATCAGCGGAACGTATTTTAATTTTGTGCCTTACGGCGTCAGCGAAAAGACGGGGTATATAGATTACGACGAAGTGGAAAGGATAGCGCTGGACTGCAAGCCCAAAATGATCGTGGCGGGCGCGAGCGCGTACGCCAGGGAAATAGATTTCAAGCGTTTTCGTGAAATATGCGACAAGGTGGACGCTTTGTTTATGGTGGACATGGCGCATATCGCGGGACTTGTGGCGTGCGGTCTGCACCAAAGCCCGATACCTTATGCTGACGTAGTCACATCCACCACTCATAAGACCTTGCGCGGACCGCGCAGCGGTTTGATTCTGTGCAAGAGCAAATATCAGAAAATCATTGACAAGGCGGTTTTCCCCGGCACGCAGGGCGGACCGCTGATGCATATCATAGCCGCTAAGGCGGTAGCTTTTAAGGAAGCGTTAAGCGAAGATTTCCATCGTTATTCCGCCCAAGTGGTAGCCAACGCCAAGGCGCTGGCGCAAACGCTGATGGAGGAAGGCATTAAGCTGTTTTCCGACGGAACGGACAATCATTTGATGCTGCTGGATTTAAGAGGTACGGGCTGTTCGGGCAAGGAGTTGGAAACGCTTCTCGATAAGGTAAACATCACCACCAACAAAAACTCCATTCCCTTTGATGACGCCTCCCCCTTTGACCCCAACGGATTAAGACTGGGCACTCCCGGCGTTACCACCAGAGGTATGAAGGAAGATGAAATGCGTATAATCGGTAAATGCATAGCCAAGATTATTAAGCAAAAAGCAGCGGTCTGCGACGAGGTAAAAGCCGAAGTCGCAAAGTTGACCCAAGCTTTTCCCTTGTATAAGCACAGCATTAAAGTGAGTTGAAAATGAAGGTATATCTGGACAATTCCGCAACCACAAAAATCGCGCCCGAAGTGCTGGAGGCTATGATGCCTTACCTTACGGATACTTTCGGCAATGCCAGCAGTCTGCACGCGTTCGGCAGGGCGGCGGCGGGAGCGGTCGCGGAAGCGCGCAGTACCATAGCCAAACTAATCGGTGCGGACAGCGATGAGATATATTTTACTTCCGGAGGGACGGAAAGCGATAATTGGGCGGCAAAAGGCGCGGCCTTTATACAAAAGAATAAAAGCGGGCATATAATAACCAGCGAGATAGAACATCCCGCGATGCTTCAGACTATGAAGTGGCTGGAAAAACAAGGTTTTTCCGTAAGCTACGCCAAAATTGACAAGGGCGGCTTTGTCAGCGCGGAAGAAATAAAGCGGCTGATAAGAGATGACACCTTTTTGGTCAGTATTATGTACGCCAACAACGAAGTAGGCTCAATTCAGCCCATTTCCGAGATAGGCGCCATCTGCAGGGAAGAAGGTATATTGTTTCATACCGACGCCGTGCAGGCAATGAGCACCATAAAAATTGACGTTAAGGCAATGAATATTGATATGCTCTCTATGTCGGCGCATAAGTTTAACGGTCCTAAGGGCATCGGAGCGCTGTATATCAAAAGAGGAGTCAAACTGGATACCATTGTCGCAGGCGGGCATCAGGAACGCGCAAAGCGGGGCGGCACCACCAATACCGCCGCCATAGTGGGCATGGCAAAGGCGTTGGAGATTACCTGCGCGAATATGGAAAAGAACAATCAAAAAATGTTAAGGCAAAGGGATTACTTTATAGACAGGGTGTTAAAGGAGATACCTTATACCTCCCTTAACGGCTCAAGGGAAAACAGGCTGCCCTTTAACGCCAATTTCAGTTTTGATTTTATAGAGGGCGAGTCGATACTTATGAGTCTGGATTTGGCGGGGATAGCGGTCAGCTCCGGCTCCGCATGCTCCTCCGGTTCTCTGGAGCCTTCCCACGTAATACTTGCCTTGCAGGTACCGCCGGAGCAGGCACATAGCTCTATTCGGTTTACACTGGGTCACGACACTACGGATGAGGAATTGGATTACGTAATAGAAAAATTAAAGGAATGCGTGGAAAAGCTGAGACGCTGGTCGCCGCTTTTTAATGTGCAGTCAGGTGAAGGGCACTATGTATAATGATAAAGTATTAGAGGTTTTTGCCAACCCGAAACATATAGGGATAATGGAAGACGCTTCCGCGGAAGGCATTGTGGGCAACGCGAGCTGCGGAGATATTATGAAAGTTTTTCTTAAAATAGAAAACGACGTTATCGTCAAGGCTTCCTTTCAGACTTTCGGGTGCGCCGCGGCAATAGCGGCCACGGATACCGCTATGGGTATGATTACCGGAAAAACGCTGGACGAGGCGCTTAAGGTTACCAACGCGGACGTTGTGGAGCAATTGGAAGGGCTGCCTCCTCAAAAGATACATTGTTCGGTAATGGCGGAGGAAGCGGTAAGAGAAGCCATTGACAATTACAGAGCCAAGCAAAAAGGCTAAATTCAACCTAATATTTAATTAAAAGTATATCTAATCGGTATTTCGGTTATTGACCGAAAGGCGCTTTTATGCTAAAATCTAAGTGAGGTTCTACTATGAAGAAAAAATGTTTTTTTATTAAAGTATTGAAAGGGATAGGGACTGTCCTGTTGAGCATTGCTTTCGCCTTTGTAGGTCTTGCGTTTGTACTGTTGGTACAGCCCAAGCAGAATTTAGAGCTGGTGGGCGCGATACAACCCGTAGCACATCGCGATCTTGAAGTGGCTAAAGACGAGGACGGCTACTGGACCATAACCAAGCCCGACGACAGCGAGCTGGTTATCCTGCAGCTTACGGATATACATATCGGCAACAGCCTGTTTACCCAAGGGAGGGATAAACTTGCCATAGAGGCCGTTACAAAGATAGTCAATCATGTTCAGCCCGACCTTATTATCGCTACCGGCGACATCGTGTATCCCATCAATATTCAGGGCGGCAACGGCAACAACCTTGCCTCTTATAAGATTTTCGCGGGTATGATGGAGTCTTTCGGCATCCCCTGGGCGCTTACCTTCGGCAATCATGACAGCGAATTTTTAAGTTTGTATACCAAACAGGAGTTGGGCGAATACCTTGTGACCCTAGAGCATTGCCTGTTCCAGCCCGGTCCTGCGGATATCAACGGCGTGGGTAATTATGTTATTAAGGTGTTAAATAGCGACGGCAGCCTTAACAACGCGCTTGTTCTGATGGATTCCAACGCTTACGAAGATTACAACCCGTGGCATTATGACAAAATCCGCGATAACCAGATAGTCTGGTATGAGAATACCCTCAAAGCAATTTCACCCTCCGAGGAGGATTTGGTCCCTTCGCTTGCCTTCTTCCATATCCCGTTAAACGAGTTTGAGGATGCGTGGCGGCTTTACAAACAGGACTCCGACGAAGTGGAGTATTTGTTCGGCGCGGCAAGAGAGCCTGACGAAAAAGTGTGCGCTCCTTATACCAAAGGCAATATGTTTGACAAAATGGTGGAACTGGGCAGCACAAAAGGAGTATTTGTGGGTCACGACCATTACAACAACTGGTCTATCCGCTATAAGGGAATAGAATTATCCTACGGCTATTCCATAGATTACCTTGCGTACTCCACCGCCATAAAGAAAGTAGACCAGAGGGGCGGCACGATTATCCGCATCGCTGACGACGGCTCGTACTACACCGAAAAGAAACTGCTTATTGATATGTAATACATGCTGAATAATAAGGCAAATTATCCTACAAGCCAAGCCTTAAAGGTTTGGCTTTTTTGCGATAAGATATGTGGGAGGATAAAGAGAGTGGCGACGGATGGTGGAATTATGATTTTGAGGGTAGAAAACTTATTCGCAGGCAAACGCTTAAATAAAATTATCAAAATGAATAAACATAAGACCCTAACCTTTTTACGATAAAGAGGATTCTATAATGTTGATTAAAGGGATTAACGGTTTAAGAAAAAAGGCGGCTTTTCACCGCCTTTTTTCTATTTTTTTAATTTTTGCATTACGTTTTTGATATCATCGTTTTGCATTAGCATTGCTACGCCGATTGCTCCCAGGGTTAACCCTGCCCAAAATCCATTTCTCATTTCTGCCTCCGTTTTTTATAGTATATACAAAAAACGCGGGCTAATTATGTAAGATTTTGCATATCATTCAGCGGCGGACAGCAAAAAGGTATCCGGCGTAATATGCTCAAAAATAATCAAGTCCGCCTTTGCCTCTATTGCGCTTGCCAGCTTTTCGTCATTGTTGATTGTCCACAGCGCCAGCTTGATTTTTTTCTCTTTTACCAGTCTTGCCATTCTTTTATATGTAACGCCTTTTGCGTCGTATGCCAGAAAATGGTATTTGCCGAATTTGTAGGACAGCCCGGAAATCACGTAAAAATATATGAAGTTCAAAAAGGTGTTTTTTGGTCTTATTGCCAACTGACCTCTGATAAATTCATTTGCGTGTTTGTTAAACCATTTAATGGTATATGGATTAAAGGACTGAATAAAAACCCAATCCTGTTTGCCGTAAATCAATTTATACACCGCCTTTTCCAGCTTGGCGGAGAAGTTAAGGGCTTTAAGCTCCACAAGCAAGGCGACCTTACCGTCTATCAGTTCCAATAATTCGCTGAACAGAGGGATATGTTCGCCGTTGGGCAAAAGGTATTCGTCTCCTTTTATATCCTCAATAGTCAACTTAGAAATGCTTGCGCTCTTACCCGTCATCCGTTTGGTGTTGGAATCATGAAACACAACCACGTTGCCGTCCTTCAACAGGTGCACGTCAATCTCTATGTTGTATCCCTTTTCGATAGCGTTGGCAAAAGCAGCCATTGAGTTTTCCGGAAATTCGCTGTTATGTAATCCCCTGTGCGCTATAGGGCTTGCCAGTAGTTTTTCCATTATGACCTCCCATGTATTGTATTAATATAATTAAAAGCCCAGTGATTGATTTATCAAAATAACAAAAAAGTTTTCCATGCCCGAGGGAGGCATGTGGAGTATTACGGTTGCCCTGCAAATGGTATCGGGCAGCACGCAATGGGAACAAGCGCCGGTTGCCGCGCAAGGGGTGGCTTTGCTCAGCTTTTTTGTATTAAGCGGAGCGGCGATATTGCGCGCCCTTTGGATGCCCGCTTCCACGCTATCCGCGATTTTATTTACGCCGGCAACGCATATATAGTTGCGTGTGCCGAACAAAGACTTGCTGACCCTGTTGCCTCTGCCGTCAATATTGATGATTTCTCCCGTTGCGCTGATAGCGTTGGCGCTGGACACAAACCAAGGGGCGTTATGCATAAGTTCATATTGTCTGGCTTTATCAATACCCGTTTTTTCCATAAGGCTGCGATGGTATAGGGTAGGATTTTTTTGCGAAGCCGCAAGCGCGGGCAGCAGTCCCATTTGCTCCACCGTGACGCTGCCGCCGAAGCCTATTACGGCGTCTTTTTCGATTATTTTCTCAATCAGAGCGCACGCTTCCTCACAATCTTGCACAAGAAACGCCTTAAAACCTCTTTTATTCAAATTATCGATAGTTTTTTTCGTATCCATTTTTTGCCTCACCAATTATTATACATCATAAACGGCAAGAGATAAAGTGCTTATCGAAATTATTTGCGTAAAGCGCAAAAATTATATATAATAGATTTGGTTTCAGGAGTTTTATGGAAGAAAGAAAGAAGTATATAAGAAATTTTTGTATAATCGCTCATATCGACCACGGCAAAAGCACGCTTGCCGACCGTATCATAGAGCTTACCGGCGTAGTTAAGGACAGGGACCTTAAAGAGCAAATGCTGGACTCTATGGATATCGAGCGGGAGCGGGGCATAACCATAAAACTTACGCCTGTCAGGATGGTATACGATTACAAAGGAAAGACTTATACTCTCAATCTTATAGACACTCCCGGACACGTTGATTTCACTTATGAGGTATCCCGTTCTCTTGCGGCGTGCGAGGGGGCGATTTTGGTAGTGGACGCCACGCAGGGTATAGAAGCGCAGACGCTGACCAACGTGTATCTTGCGCTGGATAACAATTTGGAAATCCTTCCCGTAATAAATAAAATTGACTTAGCAGCCGCAGAGCCCGAAATGGTGAAAAAAGAAATTGAGGACGTAATTGGGCTTGACGCCGCCGACGCGCCCTGCGTAAGCGCAAAATCGGGTCTTAACGTAGAGCAGGTATTAACCGGGATTATCGAAAAGCTTCCTCCGCCGGAAGGGCAGGATGACGCTCCATTGCGCGCGCTGATTTTTGACAGCCTCTACGACAACTATAAAGGCGCGATATGCAATGTGCGCATTGTAGACGGCTCGGTGCAGGCAGGGGACGAAATAGTGATGATGGCTACCGGCAAAACCTTTGAAATCACCGAAGTGGGAGTATTTACGCCAAAGATGACCCCTATTAGCAGGCTTATTTCAGGCGATGTAGGCTATATTGCCGCCAGCATAAAAAACGTAAAGGACATCAGAGTGGGCGACACCGTCACCTTGCAGAAGAATGGCGCCAAAGAGCCGCTAAAAGGCTATAAAAAAACCATACCTATGGTTTTCTGCGGCATATTTCCCGCGGACGGAGCCAAATACAACGACCTCAGGGATGCCCTTGAAAAGCTAAGTCTTAACGACTCCTCTCTGATTTTTGAGCCAGAAGTGTCCATAGCCCTCGGATACGGCTTCAGATGCGGGTTTTTGGGCTTGCTGCACATGGAAATCATTCAGGAGCGATTGGAGCGGGAGTTTGACCTCGACCTTGTAACCACCGCGCCCAGCGTTTCCTATAAAGTTACCAGGACGGACGGAAATATGCTGATGGTGGACAACCCCGCCAATCTGCCCGATATTTCCGCGATTGAGAAGATTGAGGAGCCTATAGTAAAGGCGTTTATATACTCTCCGCCCGAATACGTGGGCGCGATTATGGAGTTGTGTCAGGATAAGCGGGGCACGTTTGTGGATATGAGCTATCTGGATACTTCCAGGGTTAAGATAGAATACTCCATGCCCCTCAGCGAGATTATTTACGACTTTTTTGACTCCCTGAAATCCAAAACAAAGGGATACGCCAGTCTGGATTATGAGTTATCCGGTTATAAGGAAAGCGATTTGGTAAAACTGGAATTTTTGTTAAACTCCGAACCTTGCGACGCGTTAAGCCTGATAGTGCACAAGGACAGGGCGTATAACAGGGGCAGACAGATAGCGGAGAAGCTCAAAGACGTAATTCCCCGCCAGATGTTCGAGATACCCATTCAGGCGGCGATAGGCAGCAAGGTAATAGCCAGAGAAACGGTTAAAGCGCTCAGAAAAGACGTTTTGGCAAAGTGTTACGGCGGCGACATAACCCGTAAAAAGAAGCTGCTGGAAAAACAAAAAGAAGGCAAAAAGCGTATGCGCCAGGTGGGCAGCGTGCAGATACCCAGCGAGGCGTTTATGAGTATATTGAAAATTGATAACTGATTCGCCGCGGGGGCTTTACCTTCATATTCCCTTTTGCTTATCCAAATGCCATTATTGCGACTTTTTTTCCGTATCCGCAAGCGATGAGGTCATTAAGCAATATACAGACGCTTGCGTAAAGGAAATGCAGGCGCACCCTTTAAGACATACCCCTATAGATACAATATATCTGGGCGGAGGCACGCCTTCGCTTTTGCCGATATCCCTTATAGAGCGATTGCTTTACGCCGTTTTTTCCGATTTCGCGGTAAACCCTATTGAAGTTACCATAGAAGTCAACCCATGTTCAGGCGCGGACGTCAGATTATATAAGGAATTGGGGATTAACAGATTAAGCGTGGGAGTCCAATCCCTTAACGATAAAATCCTTGCCGCTTTGGGCAGGAGGCATACCGCGGGGGAGGCGCTGGCGATGCTGGAGAGGGCAAAAGCGTGTTTTGATAATATCAGCTGCGACCTTATGCTGGCGGTGCCTTATCAAAGTGAGGAGGACATAATAGGCGATATCAATACTTTATCAAATTATGCCTCGCATTTTTCCGCTTATCTTTTAAAGACGGAAACAGGCACATTAATGGATAAGTGGATTAAAGAAGGCAGATTTGCGCAAGTTTTAGCCGACGAGGACAAGGCGGCCGATTATTACCTTTTGGCGGTCAGCGAACTGCAACGGCAGGGCTACCAAAGATACGAGACCAGCAACTTTGCCCTGCCCGGCTTTGAGAGCAAACACAATCTTAAATATTGGCAAGGCAAGCAATATCTGGGGATAGGGGCGGGGGCGCACTCATACACCCAAGGCAAGCGCTACTGCATCCCTCCTGATATCAACGGCTATATAGCAGCGGTAAACGAAGGCAAAGACCCGCGCGTATTGATAGAAACGCCGGATACCGCGGAGCTTATTAAGGAAAGGATTATGCTGTCCCTGCGCCTTGCTCAAGGACTGGATATAGCCACATTCAATAAGGAGTTTTCCTTAGACTTTTTGGATATTTTCGGCGCGACCGTAAAAAAACTGAGCCGTTTTGTTCAGGTAAAGAACGGCTTTTTGTCATTAACCGGGGATGGATTTCTGCTGCAAAACAGTATTATCGCCGAATTTTTCTCCGCTCCGTATTTTGAGAAATGAAAAATTTTCCGTTTTGTTCTATTTGATTGTAAAAAAGTGTATAAATCAATTGACTTTGCATAGAATAGTGATATAATAAATTTAGCAGTCAAGTACATTGACTGCTAACAGTCAAAAAGAAGGTTTGCCAGCAAAGCATGAAAGATAATACCTTGTCTTCAAGAAAACAAAAAATCCTCAAAGCGGTTGTGGACGAGTATATTAAAAACGACAGTCCCATTTCTTCCGCTGCAATTCAGGAGCGTTATCTTTCCAACGTAAGCACGGCTACTATAAGGAGCGAGTTGTCCAATCTGGAGGATATGGGCTATCTCATCAAGCCGCATACTTCGGCGGGGCGCATACCCAGCAAGATGGCTTACAAAACTTATGTGGAGAATTTTATTCAGAGTCATCCGCTCAACAGAGAAGAAATCGAGATAATTCACCGCAGTTTTGAAAAGCGGTATACCAAAATGTCCGAAATAGTGCGCCAAACCGCAAAAATTATCAGCGACCTTACAAATTACACTTCGGTCATGCTGGTCAGCGACATTAAAAAGGTGCGCATTAAGGAAATCAAACTTTTGGCGCTGGACGAAAAGCAAGTGCTTGTAGTAATTATCACGGACAGCGGCATTATCAGGGACAACGTCATTTCCCTTTCTTCCGAAGTAAACGAGCAATACGTGCAGGAAGCCAATTTAATTCTCAATAATGTTTTTTCCAACAGGACTCTTAACGAAGTCAAGAATTTTGCCGCCGAGGTGGAAAAGGAACTGGCAGATTACAAGGAATTGTTTAACTGCATTATAGAAATTATGGAAGAGCAATCGGGGCAACCCGAAGCGCTGGTGCTGGAGGGGGCAAGCAAAATAGCCGATTATCCCGAGGTCAGCGCGAAAAACTTTTTATCCGTCATTGATAACAAAAAGGAGATAATAAACCTTCTGGATAAAAAGAACGGCATTGAGTTCGCGGTTACAATCGGCAAGGACGATGAGGACAGGGGCATTGAGGGATGCGCTGTCGTCAGCGTAAAATATACGATTAACGGAGAGGAGTTCGGACGGGCGGGAGTAATCGGCCCTCAGCGAATGGACTACAATAAGGTGATGAGCGTGCTTGAGCATGTGGGAAAAACTTTGGAAATAGTGACAAAAAAAGATTTGGACGAGGATGGTAAATGAAAAAAGAAAAGCAAGCCGCAGAACAGGCCGAAAACAACGTAAAACAAGCGGAATCCGCCGGGCAGGAATGCGCCTGCGAGGAGTGCGCATGCAAAACATCCGAGAGAGCGGGCGAGGAAGAGAGCGTTATTGCAGAACTGGAAGCCAAATGCGCGGAATATTTGGATATAGCGCAAAGAGTCAAGGCGGATTACGAAAATTATCGCAAGCGTACGCAGGAAGAAATGAAGCAGCTCTATTTTGAGGGCGCAAGCTGTGTTTTATACGATTTATTAAACATTATCGACAATTTTGAAAGGGCGCTTGCCGTTATGGCAGACGGTCCTGCCAAAGAGGGAGTGGAACTGATAAAGAAACAGCTGGATGCGATAATGCAAAAGTATAATGTATCCGAAATTACGGCGTTAGGGGAGCAATTCAATCCCGATTTGCACGACGCCGTTATGCAGGTTGAGGACGCGGAGCAAAGCAACAATGTGGTAGAGGTACTGCAAAAAGGTTATATACGGCAGGGAAAAGTGCTCCGTTACTCCATGGTAAAAGTAGCGAAATAACAACTAAAACAGTAAATAAACAAGGAGATATATAATATGGCAAAAATAATAGGTATTGATTTAGGCACAACAAACTCTTGCGTCGCGGTTATGGAAGGCGGCGAAGCGGTTATTATACCCAATGCGGAAGGCGGGCGTACCACCCCCTCCGTGGTAGGATTTTCTAAAGACGGCGAAAGATTGGTAGGTCAGATAGCAAAAAGACAAGCGGTGGTAAATCCCACAAGGACAATAACATCAATCAAGAGGGAAATGGGCACCGACCATAAGGTGACCATAGACGGCAAGGCTTACACGCCTCCGGAAATCAGCGCTATGATTTTGGCAAAGCTTAAGAAGGACGCCGAGGCGTATTTAGGCCAAAAGGTGGAAAAGGCGGTTATCACCGTCCCCGCGTATTTTTCGGACAGCCAAAGACAGGCTACCAAGGACGCGGGCAAAATAGCGGGGCTTGAGGTATTGCGTATAATCAACGAGCCTACTGCCGCGGCGTTGTCCTACGGGCTGGACAAAGGCGAAAAAAACCAAAAAGTGTTAATCTATGACTTAGGCGGAGGCACTTTTGACGTATCCATTCTGGAGCTGGGCGACGGCGTATTCGAAGTGCTTGCTACCAACGGCAACACCAGACTGGGCGGCGATGATTTTGACAAAATAATTATGGACTGGATAGTCGCGGAGTTCAAAAAGAGCGACGGAATTGATTTATCCGGCGATAAAATGGCTATGCAGCGCGTCAAGGAAGCGGCGGAAAAGGCAAAGATAGAATTGTCCGGCGTAACCAAGACCAATATAAACCTGCCCTTTATCACGGTAGGGCCCAACGGTCCTTTGCATATTGATTTGGACCTTACCAAAGCCAATTTCGAGAGTATGACCTCAGGTCTGGTAAAGGCAACGGTGCAGCCCACCCTGCAGGCAATCAAGGATGCGGGGCTTAAGGCGTCGGATATTTCCAAGGTCGTGCTTGTGGGCGGCTCCACCCGTATCCCCGCGGTTATTGAGGCGGTTTACAATATTACGGGCAAAGAGCCTTACAAGGGCATAAACCCCGACGAATGCGTGGCGCTGGGCGCGGCGATTCAGGGAGGCGTATTGGCAGGCGATGTCAAAGACGTGTTGCTTCTGGATGTAACCCCCTTGTCTTTGGGCATAGAAACAATGGGCGGCGTGTTTACCAAGCTGATTGAAAGGAACACCACCATTCCCACCAAAAAATCTCAAATCTTTTCCACAGCTTCGGACAATCAAACTTCTGTGGATATTCACGTGTTACAGGGCGAAAGGGCTATGGCGGCGGACAACAAGACCTTAGGCAGGTTCGAGCTTACCGGTATTCCCCCGGCAATGAGAGGGGTGCCGCAAATAGAGGTTACCTTTGATATTGACGCCAACGGCATTGTCAGCGTTACCGCAAAGGACAAAGGCACGGGCAAAGCCAACAATATTACGATTACCGCGAGTAGCAATCTTACCGAATCGGATATAGACAAAGCCATTAAAGAAGCGGAAAAATACGCGGAAGAAGATAAGAAAAGGCGTGAACTCATAGATATGAAAAACAACGCCGAGCAGCTTATTCTTGCCGTGGACAAATTCTTGTCCGAAAGCGGGGACAAAATCAGCGAGGACGAAAAGACTACGTTGAAGGACGCTGCAAATCAAGCTAAGGAAAAGCTGGCTAAGGCGGAAAGCGTGGATGAGGTCAAAGAGCTTACCGAGGAACTTGCCAAAGTAACCAATCCCATTTTCACCAAGCTGTATCAGCAGGGACAGGAGGCGGGCGACAATGCTCAAGGAGGTGCCGCGGACGGAGAAAGCACTATTGACATTGACCCGAACGACATCAATTAATCTAAATGGCTGATAAAGATTATTACAAGATATTAGAAATAGACAGAAACGCGGATGCGGACCAAATCAAGTCCGCATACCGCCGTATGGCTAAAATGTACCATCCGGATTTATATTCCACAAAATCCGAAAGCGAAAAGAAGGCGGCGGAAGCCAAATTCAAAGAGGTACAACACGCCTACGATGTACTTAGCGACCCGCAAAAAAAAGCGGCTTACGACCAATTCGGTTCGGAAGACGGACCTACGATGGGCGCGGGCAATCCCTTTGGAGCGGGCGGATTTACAGATATTTTCAGCGATATATTCAGCGCGTTCAGCGACGTGGGCGGCAGAGGGCGCAGACAAACCCGGATGCAGACCATGCCGGGCGACGATATAGAATACACCTTAAGGCTGGATTTTAAAGAGGCTTGCGAAGGAGTATCCAAAGATATATCCTTTACTCGCATAGAAAAATGCCCCACCTGCTCGGGCTCCGGGGCTAAAGTGGGTACGGACAAAAAACGTTGCTCAAAATGCGGAGGCACAGGCTCGATAACGGTAAACCAAAGGACGGTTTTCGGCACTATGCAGACGGTGCGCACCTGCGACGCGTGCGGAGGAAGCGGCGAAACGATTGACACTCCTTGTCCCAACTGCTCGGGAAAGGGGCGCATGAGAAGAACGAGAACGCTAAAGGTAAACATTCCTGCGGGAGTTGATGAAGGGCAAATACTTACAATGCGGGGAGAGGGCAGCGCAAGCCCGGGAAACGGCCCCAACGGCAACTTGCTTATTATTTTCAGCATTAGGTCGCATCCTCTGTTTAAGCGGGACGGATTCGATCTGCATTTTGACTTGCCCATTACCGCGTTTCAGGCGGTGCTGGGCGCGAAGATAGATATCCCCACTCTTGACGGGATAACGACGGCGGAAATTCCCGCAGGCACTCAAAGCGGCACAATACTCAGGATTCGCGGCAAGGGCATCAAGCACTTAAGAAGAGACGCTTACGGGGATCTTATGGTCAGGGTAGTAATAGATATCCCCAAAGGCATAAGCAACAAGCAAAGGAAAAAACTGCTGGAAGCGGAAGAGGTTTTTGCGGATGCTAAATATGAAAAAATAAAGGCGTATAATAAAACGCTGAGGGAATTATAATGCCGCATTACTCCATTACAGTCAAAACGGACAATACGGGTGCGGAGCTTGTCTCCGACGCCTTTTTTTCATTGGAGGCTTTGGGAGTGCGCGTTGAGGACGGGCAGGCGTATAAGGAAGCGGTTGAGGCAGGTCTGATATGGGATTACGCCGACGATGCAGTCTTGCAACCCAAAAGCGATAATACGGTGACCTTAACAGGTTTTTTTGAAACGGACGATATAATTTCATTACAGGGGGCTTTGAATGAAAATCTGTCCTTTTACGGATTGACAGATTGCGTTGTTTCCCCTCCCCAACAGGTGGACCAAAATGAGTGGTACGAAAAATGGAAAAGCTATTATAAGCCTGTTTGCTTAGGTAAGTATGTCATAGTTCCGGCGTGGCAGGAGTATAGCGAGAACGGCAAAATTACGGTAAAGATTGACCCTGGTATGGCGTTCGGCACCGGAGAGCACGAAAGCACCAGACTTGCTTTAACGCTAATGAGCGGGCTTGACCTAGAAGGCAAATCCTTTTACGATATAGGCTGCGGGAGCGGCATATTAGGGATTGCCGCGGCGTTGAGCGGCGCGGAAAATGTCACCCTTGTTGATATCGACGAGGTGGCGACGGATGCCGCAAGGATAAATATCAAGCTAAACGATTTGAAAAGCATAAAGGTAATTTGCGCCCCGGCTCCGCAAGGGTTGCATGACAAAGTTGACCTGATAGCCGCCAACCTTACCGCCGATTTATTGATCGCGCTGAAAAACGATTTACGGAATCTGTTAAAGGATAGGGGAAGGCTGATAGCAAGCGGAATAATCGGGGACAGGGAAAAAGAGGTTATCGAAGCGTTTGAAAAATCCGGATTTAAGCTAATCGATAAAGGAAATATGGGCGAGTGGCGCGCGCTCTTATTGGCGCAATAGACCGCAAGGAGTAAACGGTGGAGCCAAAAAGGTTTTTTGTAGATAAAAAGGATATTGAGCAGGATATTGTCAAAATTCACGGTGAGGAATTTCACCATCTGACCAAGGTTTTACGCTATAAGGTAGGCTTTGAGCTTATAGCCTGCGACAATTCCGGCTACGATTATTACGCCAGACTCACTTCCGTTAAGAAAGATTGCGCTTATGCCCAGATTTACAAAAAGGAAGAAAACCAAAGGGAAACAATAAGGGAATTGACCTTGTGTCAGGCGGTATGTAAGGAAATTGATTTTATAGCGCAAAAGGCGGCGGAGCTGGGTATAGTGCGACTAATTCCTTTTACGTCGCAATTTACTAATAATAAAGATTTTAATCATTTGCGGCTGCAAAAAATAGCGGTTAACGCTTCCAAGCAGTGCGGGCGGGCAAAGATAACACAAATTTTGCCCCTTGTTGATTTTGCCGCCATGCTGGATTATACTGAGGATGGGGAATGTATCTTTTTTTATGAGGAAAGCAAGGAAAAATTCCGCCTCAATCCCGGCGTAAACAAGCCGATATATATTATTATCGGCAGCGAAGGCGGTTTTTCCAAAGAGGAGGTTGAGTTGGCGGCAAGCCGCGGGATAAGCACCTTTTCTCTGGGCAAAAGAATATTGAGAGCGGAAACCGCCGCTATTTGCGGAACGCTGCTCACATTGGATAAACTGGGTGAACTTGATTGAAGGCGAATATTTTAACCTTAGGGTGCAAAGTAAACCGTTATGAAAGCGACAATCTGGCAGCTTCGCTTGCACGGCTCGGGTGGCAAGTAGGGGACGGTCCGGATTACGCGGATATCTACATTATCAACACCTGCGCGGTGACAGCGGAAGCGCACAGCAAAAGCAGACAGATGATAGCCAGAGCGCTCAGGCACAATCCCGCCGCCTCCATATATGTGATAGGCTGCGCCTCCGAATTCGCGCCCGAAAGCTTTAACAGGCAAAACGTGGTATACGTTACCGGCGCGGACGGCAAAGAAAAAGTGATTGAGGTTATAGAAAGGGATTATCCTATATTACCCGTGCATGAGACTCCCGAATGCTTAAATACGGTATCCCGAACGCGCGCTTTCGTGAAAATTCAGGACGGATGCAACAACGCTTGCTCATATTGCATTATACCCAGTTTGCGCGGCGCAAGCGTAAGCCGCCCGATAAAAGATATTGTAGTGGAAGCGCAAAGCTATGCGGAAAGGTATCACGAGATTGTACTGGTAGGGATTAATATTTCCCTATACGGTAAGGATATCGGAGTGGATTTAACCTGCCTTATCAACGCGCTTAAGGATATCCGCTGCAGGATACGGCTAAGCTCTTTTTATGTGGAAGCGATAACCCCCGAGCTTTTGGAGGCATTGCGCAGGCTGCCCGCGTTTTGCGACCATTTTCATATATCCGCGCAAAGCGGAGACGACACTGTGCTTAAGGATATGAACAGGCGTTACACAGCCCGGGAGTGCCTGGAAAAAATCGCGCTGATACGCCGGTATTTTCCAGATGCGGGGATTACCGCCGATATAATAACCGGTTACCCTACCGAAGACGAGGAGAAGTTTAACAACACCTTGGAATTTGTCAGGCAAGCGGGCTTTTCGGATATACACTGCTTTTTATTTTCGCCCAGAATCGGGACTGCGGCATATCTGCTTCCGCCGCATGATAAAGGCATCGCAAAGCAAAGACATGATATTTTGATTGCGGAAGCGGGCAAGTTAAAGAAAGAGTTTTTGCAGAAGAACTCCGGCAAAGAACTTGAGGTCTTATTCGAGGAGGAGAGAGGGGGGGTATATTCGGGATATTCTCGCAATTATATAAGGGTATACAGCCGCTCCCCACAGAGCGGAGTAAAAAAAGTAAGTACGGAAAAATTATATAAGGACGGATTATTAATAAAAGGAGAATAGAAATGGATTGTATTTTTTGTAAAATAGCAGCAGGTCAAATTCCCTCCGCGAAAATGTACGAGGACGAAAAAATGATTATTATCAAAGACATTTCTCCTCAAAGCAAAATACATTATCTGTTGATACCCAAGGAGCATTACCCCAATATCAAGGAAATGAGCGCCTCTCAGGCGGCGGTGCTGGGAGAATGCCTGAAAAAACTGGGAGAACTTGCCGATGGCTTTGGGCTGCAAAATGGCTTCCGACTGGTCAGCAATTGCGGAGAGCACGCCTGCCAAAGCGTGGCTCACCTGCATATCCATATACTCGGAGGCGAACAGCTTAGCCCCAAAATGAGCTGACAAACTTTCCCTTAAGCATTATTTCCACAAAATGAAAAGGGTCTTTTCCAAGACCCTGATTAAGCTACTTATAAGCCCGTTTTCTGGCTGCTTCAGCTTTCTTCTTCCTCTTAACGCTGGGTTTTTCGTAAAACTCTTTACGCCGAAGGTCGCCAATTATGCCGTCGTTAGCGCATTTCTTTTTCCAACGTCTTATTGCGCTGTCTAAACTCTCATTATCTTTTACGTAGACTGTCGACAAACTTACCACCTCCTTTACTTAAAAACTGGTATTATAATACATTATTATGCTCTTTTAGTCAAGCAATTAACCGCTGATAATTCGGATTTCGATTTCATTTTATTGATATTTTATGCACATTCCTTCAAGATGTGCAAAGCTTAATAGAATACGGCGAAAACGGTGAAAAAATGTTAAGAAAAAAGCGAAATTCAATCCAATTCGTCCAAGGTCTTTTCGTATGCGGCAATAAAATTGTGCATAAAATAGGCGACTTCGGGCAAATCTATTTTTTCAAGGTCGGCTTTAATGGCCGCCCCCGCTTTGTGAAATTCCAGATTGCCGGTTTTTAATTCCTCTATGCATTTTATATAAGCGCACAGTTTATCCGCCGCCTTTATATACTTATATTCTATGGAGGAGGGGTCTACTTTTATCAGCTTTTCATATTCCCCTTTTAACGCATCCGGCAGCATCGAAAGCAATTTATCGTTGGCGATTTGCTCAATGTTTTTGTACGCTTCCTTTATGGCGGGATTGTAATATTTAATAGGCGAGGGCAAGTCCCCCGTTATTACCTCGCTTGCCTCATGGTACATGGCGGCGCAGGCGATAAAACCGGCGTCCAGCTTGCCGCCGAAGAGTTTGTTGTTAATTAGCGCCAGCGCGTGCGCTATTTGAGCGGCTTGCAGGCTATGTTCCAGTATGTTTTCCTTTTGGTTGGAACGCATAAGACTCCACCGCTCAATATACTTCATCCTGTTCATAAACGCAAAAAAATTATATGCCATAAGGTTATTATAGCGCAAACGCTGCAAAAAATCTACATAGATTGGGCATATACTTGACAAAATATTATTGTGGTGTTAGTATTTAAAAAAAGAATATAAAAAAACGGGGTGCTTCGGCTGAGATTATACCCGAATGACCGGAACAAGGTAATTCTTGCGTCGGGATTTTAAAGAGTATGACTTCGGCGAATGCGTCGAAGTTTTTTGTTTGGAGGGCGCAATGAACGAAAACAATATTGTATGGATAATGGCAGGCGTAATAGCTTTGGCTTATGTGCTGTTATACGCTTTTGCCAAAAAAACGCCGACAAAAGTTAAGGCAAAATCCCTGGCGTACGCAGGAGTAATGGTGGCGCTTTCTTTCGGTTTGAGCTATATAAAAATATTTTCGATGCCGCAGGGCGGCTCACTTACCTTATTAAGCATGCTGCCGATTATGCTTTACGCTTATATGTTCGGTCCAAGAGAAGGGCTTGTCGCCGCCGCCGCTTATTCCGTATTGCAGTGTGTGCAGGGAGTGTTTTTTCTTAATTTTCTGCAGTTTTTGTTTGATTATATAATAGGTTTTACCCTGTTGGGACTGGCGGGATTGTTTCACAAAAGCAAAATTAGGATTAATCTAAACGTAGAAAAAGCCAAAAAAAGCGGATTAATAAGAGTATACGAAGTAATAAACGATTTTCCGCTTGCGTTGGTTGCGGGTATGACGATAGGCTTTATCGGCCGCTATTTAGCTTCCGTAGTCGCGGGCTATGTGTTCTGGGCAGATTACGCCCCGCCGGGACAGCATCCGTTGATTTATTCCGTTGTTTACAATTCGATATTGCTTGCGGACGGCCTTATCGCGGTTGCGGGCGGAGTGGCATTGATGTACGTAAAACCCTTAAGAAGGCAAATAGAAAACGCGGCAAAATAAATACGCTGATCAATAAATAAGTTTTTCGTTGGCGGAATCGTATAATCTGATACTTTCAGGTATAACCCGAATATCTATTGCCCTTTTGCCGATATCCTTAGCGGGTACAATAATTGTTTGCCCGTCAAAGTTTGTATGGGCAAAAGTATTGCCGCAATACTCCTCACAAAACAATACTTCGGATTCTGTGCCAAAGGAGGCTTGCTCCGCCAAAAAAGCGGCGGTTACGGCTGCGCCGATATACACATTATTTAACAACGGGCGCTTGTCAAGAAGTATTTTGTTGCCCAATAGATCAATATACGGGATGCCGTTTTCCTCCCCGAGAAGCGCGGACACAATATTTACCTCAATCCCGTGCGCGTATTTATACACTTGCAGGGAAGCGGGATTTTCCTTAAGCTCCGCCTTAGAGCCTGTCTGCTCCGCCACACCGTAATGCAAAATGCTGATTTTATCGCCCAAGGTAAACGCCTCGTCGGCGCTGTCCGTGGCAAAGATTACCACGCCGCCATAGTTTTTAATAAAGGGAAGCATCTCCAAAAACATTTCTCTTCTGTCCGCACCCTTAAGAGAGGCAAAGGGATTGTCTATTAACAGCAGGGAAGCGTCCCTGAGAGATGCCCTGGCAAAAGCAAGCCGTATTCTGTCGCGGTCTTTAAGCCGTGATACCGGATAGGTAAGCAGGTAAGCGATATTAAACTTTTCCGCGGCCTTATTTACCTCTTCAATAAGCTTTTCTTTGGATACTTTTCTTAATTTTAATGGATACGCCAGATTCCATTTCACGCTTTTGCCCTTTATCAGGCCGCAATCCTGAAAAATTAAGGCAATATCTCTTTCTTTAATCTTTTTGTCCTGAATCTCTTCTCCGTTTAATATTATTTGTCCGGATTCCCTTGTAAGCAGCCCCGCTATGCAGCGGATAAGGCTGGTTTTTCCGCCTTGCTCTCCCGCCAGGACGCAAAGCTTCTCCCCGTTTTCGCATTGGATATTAAAGTTATGAACGCCGACGGCGCCGGCGGTATATCTTTGCCTTAAGTTTTTTATCAAAAGCGTGGTCATGATTTAATTATAATATATTTTCTCCAATTTGCAACCCAATATAATTGCATAAATATTCATACTGATGTATAATGAATGGAATGGAGGTGGCAAAATGGTCTCTGAGAAAATTATAGAGAATGATAAAAAGTACTTGATTAAGAGCTATGCCCCTCATGACATAGTTCTTGTTAAGGGAGAAGGCTGCAAACTATATGACGCGGAGGGCAGGGAATACTTAGATTTTCTTGCGGGTATTGCGGTAAGCGTACTGGGTCACAATAATAAAAAGCTGGTAAGCGCGATTACCGCGCAGGCAAAAAAGGTATTGCTTACTTCGGGTTATTTCCATAACGAAAATTCGGGCAGGCTGGCGCAGGAACTGGTAAAAAACACTCATTTCAAAAGGGTGTTTTTTGCAAACAGCGGAGCGGAAGCAAACGAGTGCGCCCTTAAAATCGCGAAAAAATATATGAACGACAACTGCCCGGGCAGATACAAAATAGTGGTTTGCGAAAAATCCTTCCATGGCAGAACAATAGCCACCGTCGCAGCGACCGGACAGGACAAATACAAAAAGCCCTTTTTACCTTTGCCGGACTGGTATATTCAAATACCCTTCAACGATACGGAGGCGTTAAAGAAAGCGCTGTCCAACCCCGAAGTGGGAGCGTTTTTGGTAGAATGCATACAAGGGGAAGGCGGAGTAAGAGAGGCAAGCGCGGAATTTATACAGACGGCGCGCAAGCTGACAAGGCGGTACAATCAGCTTTTGATAGTTGACGAGATTCAGACGGGCTTATACCGTACGGGCAAGCAGTTTTCTTATATGCACTATCAAATCAAGCCGGATATTATCACAGTCGCCAAAGCGTTGGGCGGCGGAATCCCCATCGGGGCGTGCCTTGCGGGACGGCTGGTAGAGGATACAATACGGCCGGGCGACCACGGCACTACTTTCGGAGGCAATCCTCTTGCTACCGGCGTTGCCATGTTTGTGTTAAAGGAAATAAGAAAGACCAAAACGCAACAGCATCTGGCGGAGATCGGCGAATATTTTTACGCTAAACTAAAGGAAGTCGCGGACAGGAAAGAAACTGTGGCCGAGCTGAGAGGCAAAGGGCTGATGCTGGGGCTAAACATTGTAAGCGGAGTAAACGTAAAAGATTACGTCAAGGCATTGATAGAAGAGGGCATACTTTGTACGGATGCGGGAGGCGATACCCTGCGCTTTTTGCCTCCTTTCATAATTACCAAAGACGAAATAGATATTTTGATAGCAAAACTGGAAAAAGTCATAAAATAAAGGCGGAGTCTATATGCCAAAACGGACGGACATAGAAAAAATATTAGTAATAGGAAGCGGGCCCATCATTATAGGTCAGGCGGCTGAATTTGATTATTCGGGCACTCAGGCATGCAAAGCGCTTAGGGAAGAAGGGTACAAGGTAGTGCTTATCAACAGCAATCCCGCGACCATAATGACAGACAGCGCGACGGCGGATACCGTATATATAGAACCCATAAACCTGGAAATGGTTACCCAAATCATAGAAAGGGAGCGCCCGCAGGGCATTCTCCCCACATTGGGCGGGCAGACGGGGCTTAATATGGCAATCCAGCTTGCCAACGCGGGAACGCTGGAAAAATATAACGTTCGCCTGCTGGGCACTAAGCTGGAATCCATCAGCAAGGCGGAGGACAGGGAGCTTTTCCGCACGCTTATGGACGAGCTTGGACAAAAAGTGCCTTCTTCGGATATAGTGACAAGCTATGAACAGGCAAAGCAGTTTGCCAAAAAGAACGGCTTTCCCGTAATCATCCGTCCCGCCTATACGCTGGGCGGCACGGGCGGCGGAATAGCCCACGACGACCACGAGTTCCAGGAAATCGTGCTTAAAGGGCTTAAGCACAGTATGATTCATCAGGTAATATTGGAACAATCGGTTGCGGGCTGGAAGGAAATAGAGTTCGAGGTTATAAGAGACAGCAAGGATAATTGCATAATAGTATGCAGTATGGAAAACTTTGACCCCGTGGGCATCCATACGGGGGACAGCATAGTGGTAGCGCCCAGCCAGACGCTTTCGGATAAGGAATACCATATGCTTCGTTCCGCTTCGCTAAAGATAATTAAGGCGCTGGATATAGAAGGCGGATGCAATATTCAATTCGCGCTCAATCCTCAAAGCTATGAATACGTGGTAATTGAAGTCAATCCCAGGGTCAGCCGTTCCTCCGCTCTTGCCAGCAAAGCCACAGGCTATCCCATTGCGAGGGTTGCCTCAAAAATCGCGGTAGGTTTTACTTTGGACGAGATAAAAAACGACGTGACCGGATTAACTTATGCGGCAAGCGAGCCCGCGATAGATTACGTCGTTACCAAAGTGCCGCGCTTCCCCTTTGACAAATTCGCCACCGCGGACAGGAAACTTGGCACGCAAATGAAGGCTACGGGCGAGGTTATGGCGATAGGGCGCTGCTTTGAGGAAAGCCTGCTAAAAGCTATAGACAGCCTTGATATCAAAGTAAATTATCAATTCGGCATGCAGGCAATGAAGGCATGGTCTTTTGAAAAGCTGATGGAGGAGCTTGCCAAAGGCAACGACGAGCGTATTTTTATTATCAGCGAAGCGTTTTGGCGCGGCGTCGGGATAGACGAAATTTTCGAGATTACCAAAATAGACAGGTTTTTCTTAGGCAAAATCTTAAATATCGTCAATCACGCCAAAGCCCTGCAGAGCATTTCCTTAAAAGAATTGGATGTAGAGCTTATGCGCACCGTCAAATACTTAGGTTTTTCCGATTCGTATATAGCCAATCTGATGAACGTCAAAAAGGAGCAAATCGTAAAACTGCGCCATAGCTACGGCATATCCCCCGCCTTTAAAATGGTGGACACCTGCGCTGGAGAATACGAAGCCGTCACGCCATATTATTACAGCTGCTACGAGGACAACGACGAGTTAAAGGTAAACGACAGAAAAAAGGTGATAGTTCTGGGCAGCGGCCCTATACGCATTGGGCAAGGCATCGAGTTTGATTACTGCTCCGTGCATTGCGTTAAGGCGCTTAAAGAAATGGGGATTGAGAGCATAATAATAAACAGCAACCCCGAAACGGTAAGCACGGACTTTGATACCAGCGACAAGCTGTTTTTCGAGCCTCTGACTTACGAGTGCGTAATGGATATCATAGAAAAGGAGAAGCCGCACGGAGTAATAGTGCAATTCGGAGGACAAACAGCCATTAATCTGGCAAAACCGCTTTCGGACGCCGGCGTAACGGTGCTGGGCACCTCCGCGCAGGATATCGACAAAGCGGAAGCGCGGGACAAATTTATTACCGTGCTAAATGAACTGGGTATCCCGATGCCTCCGGGCAAAACGGTATTCAGTCTGGAGGAAGCGGCAAAAGAAGCGGATGCGTTGGGCTTCCCCGTATTGGTGCGCCCCAGCTATGTGTTGGGCGGCAGGGCTATGGAGATAGTCTATAACCACAGCCATCTTAAAGAGTATATGAATATGGCGCTTGCGCTGGAAAACGAGCAGGCTATCCTCATTGACAAATACATCATGGGCAAGGAAATCGAGGTTGACGCCATAGGCGATACGGAGATGGTAGTTATCCCCGGGATTATGGAGCATATCGAGCGCGCGGGCGTGCACAGCGGAGACAGCATAAGCGTTTATCCCGCGCAGACCTTATCCGGCAAAATTATCAAGCTGATTGAGGATTATACAATACGGCTGGGCTTGCATCTAAAAATCAAAGGTATGTTTAATATCCAGTTCGTTATGGATAAAAAAGAAAATCTTTATGTAATCGAGGTAAATCCCCGCGCCAGCCGCACCGTGCCTATTCTGACCAAGGTGACCAAAGTCAATATGGTCAACATAGCCACCGAGGTTATGCTGGGCAAAAAGCTGAAAGATATGGGCTTTAAGGGCGGTCTGGTAGCGCCGAGCGAATATATTACGGTCAAAGCGCCCGTATTCAGTTTCGCAAAAATGAATTCTGTGGATATATCCCTTTCCCCGGAAATGAAATCCACAGGCGAAGTTATGGGAACGGACACCAATTACAAGGCGGCGCTCAAAAAAGCGCTGGTTGCCAGCGGAATAAACATCCCGCCTTCGGGCAATGTGCTGTTCGCGCTTGCGGACAGGGATAAGCCGGAAGGACTGCAGATAGCCCGTTCACTGATTAAGCGCGGCTATAAGCTGTTTGCCACGGATAAAACTTATGAATACTTTGCGCTTAACAATTTGAAATGCGAATTGATAAAAAAGGACGTGCTGATCAAAGTACTTCAAGAGGAAAACAAAATAGATTTCATCATCACCACAGCCACTATGGGCAAGGACACTCACCGCACCGGCTTTGCCATCAGGCGCACCGCAATGGAGTTTAACGTGCCTTGCATCACTTCGCTGGATACCGCGTCGGCTGTAATATTCGCTTTTTCGGGCATAGTGCACGACAAAGTGATGAGCCTTAACGAATACGGAGGGAATTAATTATGGACATTTCCGCTTACAAGCCGAACTGCAAATTGAACAACAAACACTTGCTTACCTTGCGCGATTACTCAAAGGAAGAAATTTTTGAGATACTGTGCCTTGCAAAGGAAATTAAGGACGAATACAAAAGCGGGGCGCAGCGCAACACGCTGAAAAACAAAGTGCTTGCAATGATTTTTGCCAAATCCTCCACCAGAACGCGGCTGTCCTTTGAAATGGGCATGCACCAGTTGGGCGGGTCAAGTATCTTTTTATCCGCGCTGGATATCCAGATGGGCAGGAGCGAAAACATTGCCGATACCGCAAGAGTCATTTCCAGGATGGGGATAAGCGGGCTTATGATAAGGACTTATAATCATTCCGACGTGGAAGATTTTGCGCGCATGGGCAGCATCCCCGTAATAAACGGCCTTACCGACGACTACCATCCTTGCCAGGCGCTGGCGGACGTAATGACGGCGTGGGAAAAGAAAGGTCATATCAAAGGACTTAAAATGGTGTTTATGGGGGACGGCAACAACGTTACTCATTCCCTAATGGTAATAAGCGCAAAACTGGGTATAGATTTTACCGCGATTTGCCCTAAAGATTATTCTCCGAGCAAGGAAGTATATGATTATTGCCAAAGCATAGGCGGAAAGGTAAAAGTGACCGACCAGATTAAGAGCAGCCTTGCAGGCGCGGACGTGGTATACACCGATGTTGTGTTCAGTATGGGACAGCCTAAGAGCAAAGAAAAGGCGTTTGCGCTGCTCCCTTATCAGGTAAACGACACCATTATGGATATGGCGGGACCGGGCGCGCTCTTTATGCATTGTATGCCCGCCCACAGGGAGGAAGAAGTTACGGCAAGCGTGATAGACGGACCGCAAAGCGTAGTTTTGGATGAGGCGGAGAACCGCCTGCACGTTCAAAAAGCGGTATTGGAGCTGCTGCTGCGCGATTATTAATACATATCGAGACAACAAAAACGGCAATGTGTTTCGCATTGCCGTTTTTTTAATATTGAGCCAGCCTTTCTTCCAGCTTTTCCAAGGAAGATAGCACCGCTTGTGGCGAAGTCCCTCCTCCGGAGCGGCGTTTGTCTACTGTTTCTTTAATATCTATTGCCTGATATACATCTTGATCGAATAAAGAACTGAATTGCGCAAGCTCCGCAAGCGTAAGCTCCTCCATGACTTTGTTATTGGCTATACAGTAATTTACAATTTTACCGCTTAGCTTGTAAGCGTCCCTGAAAGGCATACCTTTAAGGGTAAGATAGTCAGCCAAATCGGTGGCGTTAATAAAGCCGCTTTTCGCGGAATCCAGCATCCTTTGCTTGTTGAAGGTTGCGGTAAGCAGCATTTTCTCCATAATAACGATACTGCCGTACAAGTCCTTTTCACATTCCAAGAGTATGCCTTTATCTTCCTGCAAATCCTTGTTGTACGCCAGGGGCAGCCCTTTTAGCAGAGCAAGCATGGAAGTAAGCGCGCCTATTGCCTTTGCGCTTTTGCCCCTTATCAATTCCGCCATATCCGGGTTTTTCTTTTGCGGCATAATGCTGCTGCCCGTGGAATAAGCGTCGGAAAGAGAAATATACCCGTATTCGTTGCTTGCCCAGGTAATTATCTCTTCGCTCAGTCTGGACAGGTGAATAAAGACGGTATTTGCGCAGAACAAATATTCAAGCGCAAAATCCCTGTCGGAAACGCTGTCCATAGCGTTGGCGGTCACTCCCGCAAATCCCAGCTCTTTGGCGGTCATTTCACGATTGATGCCAAAGGTAGTGCCTGCCAGCGCGCCAGAGCCCAGCGGGCAAAGGTTGGTCCGTTTCAGCGCGTCCGAAAAACGGGTAATATCCCTGTAAAACATTTCGCCGTACGCGGCAAGGTGAAAGGCAAGGGTGACGGGCTGCGCCTTCTGCAAATGGGTAAATCCCGGCATATAAGTATGCAAATGTTCTTTTGCCAGTTTGATTAAGCTCTTTACAAGGGATATCAGCGCGCCCTTAATCTTATCTATGGACGAGATAACGTACAACTTAAAATCGGTGACAACCTGGTCGTTGCGGCTGCGCGCGGTATGCAGGCGTTTGCCCGCCTCTCCGATTTTTTGGGTCAGATGGTTTTCGATAAAGGTATGGATATCCTCGGCGTTCTCGATTGCCAATGCGCCGCTTTCTATTTCCTCTTTAATCTCCTCCAGCCCCTTTACGATAGCCTCCGCGTCCTCACATGAGATGATTTTGCATTCCCCAAGCATTTTGGCGTGCGCTATGCTGCCTGAAATATCCTGCTTGTAAATGGCCTTGTCTACAGGTAAAGAGGTATTAAATTCTTCGGCAAACTTGTCAATATCATTTTCCAGCCTGCCTTTCCACAGTTTATCCATTTTTTTTGTTTCCGATTAATTTTTCTTTATAATCATTGATTTTCATAGCCCTGACCTTGAGAGGCAAGCCAAACAGATTGATAAAGCCCGCGCTGTCCTTTTGGTCGTATACTTCGTCCTCGTCAAAGGTGGCTATATCTATATCGTGCAGGGAAAAGGGACTCTTTTTGCCCGCGGGTATAACGTTGCCCTTGTATAACTTTAGTTTAACGGTGCCCGTAACCGTGCTTTGCGTAGAGTCTACAAAAGCCTTTAGCGCATCCATCAGCGGAGTGTACCAATTGCCGTCGTAAGCCAGGTCCGCGAACTTTATACCGATCTCCTGCTTGTAGTGCAAGGTGTTGCGGTCAAGGCAGATTTCCTCCAGTTCGCTGTGCGCCTGCATAAGGATAGTGCCGCCGGGCGTCTCATAAACGCCTCTGGATTTCATACCCACAAGACGGTTTTCCACCATGTCGGCAATGCCTATAGCGTGCTTTGCGCCCAATTTATTAAGATAATCCAGCAAGGCGACAGGCTCCAGTTTTTTGCCGTCCACCGCCACGGGGATACCCTTTTCAAAATCTATGGTGACGTATTCCGCAGTATCCGGAGCTTTTTCCGGAGAGTTGCATATCAGCAGCAAATCTTCGGGCTTTTCATTCCACGGGTCCTCCAATACGTGTCCTTCGTGAGAGAGGTGCAGCAGGTTGCGGTCCATGGAATAGGGACGCTTTTTGGTTACCGGGATAGGTATACCTTTGGACATGGCGTAATCTATCGCTTCGCTTCTGCTCTTAATCTTCCAAATGCGCCATGGAGCGATTATTTTGGTTTCGGGGCGCAAAGCCTTTATAGTCAACTCAAAACGCACCTGATCATTGCCCTTGCCCGTACATCCGTGCGCGATAGCGTCCGCGCCTTCCTCATTCGCCACCTCTACAAGCGCCTTGGCTATCAGCGGACGGGCAATAGAAGTGCCCAGCAAATATTTTTTCTCGTAAAGCGCGCCCGATTTAATCAAAGGATATACAAAGTCCGTAACAAATTCGGACTTCAAATCCTTGATATATAATTTGGAAGCGCCTGATTTAATAGCCTTTTCGTTAAGGGGAGCCAACTCCTCTCCCTGACCCACGTCGGCTGCCATAGCTATTACTTCGCAATCGTAATTTTCTTTAAGCCATGGGATAATTATCGAGGTATCCAATCCGCCCGAATAGGCGAGTACTATTTTCATTTTTGCCATTATAGAAATCTCCGTTTTTTTAATGATAAGTTTATTATACATAATTATGAATAAATATACAACTAAATTTGATTAGTATTTATATTAAAAAAGAATAATCGGGGATAAAGCCCGCAAAAATCCGCAATCTGTCTAAAACGTCTTTTTTCTTTTACGCTGTTGCATTTTATTTATAATTATAGTATTATTAAGCTATATGAGGAGGTGCTGTATGCCCAGAGGAATCAAAAAGGAAAGAAGGTACTTAAGAGGACGCATAGTTCCTTTCCTGACCTTGTGCAGTTCTGTTATTTTTATATTGTTTTATTTTGGCAATTTTATCGCGGGCGACAAGAGTATCACGGGGTTTAACGCCGCGTTGGGCTTTTTGGACTGGCCTGTGCTGAGCGGTTTTAATTTTTCTCAAAACGGCGCGTATTATCAGGAATTTTTCAGCGTAATGGACTTGAGTCTGAAGCCTTTTAGCTTTAATCAGCTTCTTACGGTTTCGGGAGTATATTTATTGCCGTTAGCTTCCGCTTTTGCCCTGATTAGCGCCGCGCTTAGCGTGATTTTCTCCGCTAAGAATCTGCTTTTTGCCAAAATGAGAATAAAGCTGGAAAAACTGACCTTAAATATGCTTATCGGCAGCGTGCTTGCGGTATTCTGTATACCCGCTCTTTTGCCCGGCCAATCATATTTTGAAGGATTTGGAGAATTCCTTGTGTTTAAATCATCTCTCAGAGCGGGTGTTTTCGGACTGTTGGCTATTTTGCTTTCCGTACTTTTATTCATTCTTCCTTATTTTGTCCGCACAATATACCGCATTAACTACAGAATTAACACCCTTGAGCAGGACAGTCTTGTCCGTGCCAGTGACAAGGTATCCTACAGAAAAAGAAAACGTTACGATAAAGGATACAAATCTATCAGATAAAACCTATACAATCACAAAAATGACGGAGCGGGAGCGCTCCGTTTTTTATTGCAGCAATTCCTTGCGAAGCAATTCTATAATCTTTCCCTCCAGTCTGGAGACCTGCACCTGACTTACGCCCAATTCCACGGCGATTTCGCTTTGCGTTTTGTCCCGGAAATATCTCAGCATAATTATCTTTTTGTCCCTCTCGTCCAGTTTGGAAATAAGGTCTTTCAACAGCATTTTGTCTATGGTGTCGTCCAGACTGCCCTTTGCGCTCAGGCGGTCTACCAGACTCAGTCCGTCGTCGTTTTCCTGATAAATGGAGATAGGGTAATGGCTGCTCTCCATAGTGATTACCACCTCTTCCTTTTCCATATTAAACGCTTGCGCTATCTCCTCCACAGTTGGCTCCTTTTTATATTCCTGCCTGTAATTTTCAATGAAAGTATTGAATTTCATTGACATGTTTTTCATGGAGCGGCTGACCTTAATCGCTCCGTCGTCGCGTATAAAACGTTTGATTTCCCCCGCTATCATAGGTACCGCGTAAGTACTGAATTTCACATTGAAGGAAGTGTCAAAATTGTTGATGGCCTTAATCAAGCCCAGCGTTCCGAGCTGCATCAGGTCGTCATACTCCACCTGCTTGTTAGTGTATCTGCGCACTATGCTTTTGATAAGAGGGGTATTATGCTTTAAGATTTCCGCTTTAGCTTCGATTTCGCCGTTTTGCGCCTTTTCAATCAGCTTTAGTATATCTTCATTGCTTAACAAGCCCCACCTAAGCCAGTTGCTTTTTCATCAATACCGTGGTACCCGCGAAAGGCTTGCTCAACACGTTGAGGCTGTCCATAAACGAGCGCATTATCGTAAAGCCCAGCCCGCTTCGCTCCTCTCTGGAGCTTGAAGTGTAAAAATCCTTTAGCGCCATTTCCACGTTTTCTATGCCGCATCCGCTGTCTTTTACAGTCAAGAACAGGGTATGGTCTATTATTTCGGCTTCGATAACGACTTCGCCTTGGTTGCCTTTATACGCGTGGACAATAGCATTGGTGACCGCTTCGGATACCGCCGTTTTTATATCGCTTAAAATATCTATCGTAGGGTTTTCCGCGACGCAAAACGCGCCGACCACGCTGCGGGCAAAGCCTAAATTTTCTTCTATCGCCTTAAATGTTAAAGTCATTTTATTATCCATATTGCCTCCGTTTACCCTACCTTGGGTATTATTGTGTAAATTCCGCTGACGCCCAATACTTTATCTATCTGGCGTGAAGGTTGCTCAATATAAATAGGCACGCCCCGTTCGCGCAATTGCTTATAGCGCGCAAGCAGCACCCCGATAAAGGTGCTGTCCACAAATTGCAGTCCGCTCATATTAAATATCACTTTCTTTAATGGTCTTGCGGTAAGCAGGCTGTTTAATCGGGCTTTTACCTCCGCCGATTTGCTTTGGTCTATCTCCCCGTAAAGGAAGATGTACAACTCTCCGTTTCTGTTTTTGCTGTCTATCTGCATAATGCCTCCGCATTAATTATAAAGGAGAAATCAATAAGTAAATTGCATGATTTTGCCTAAATTTAGTTTTAATTGCCAACTGCCTTTATAAGCAAAAAGGTAAAGAAAATAATTTTTTCCTTTTTAAAAATTGCCGGCAAAATCCGTTGACAAAATGTCCATTTTAATATATATTAAGTAAAGTCACTTTAAGGTTTCCCAGCGGGGTGTGGCGCAGTTTGGTAGCGCACATGGTTTGGGACCATGGGGCCGGGAGTTCAAATCTCTTCACCCCGACCAAAAAACCTGCCTTATAGTGGGCCTTTAGCTCAGTTGGTCAGAGCGGCCGGCTCATAACCGGTTGGTCCGCGGTTCGAGTCCGTGAAGGCCCACCAAAAAACCTTATCTTTGCGGTCCGGTAGTTCAGCTGGTTAGAACGCTAGCCTGTCACGCTAGAGGTCGAGGGTTCGAGTCCCTTCCGGATCGCCACTTATGCCTTGGTAGCTCAGTCGGTAGAGCAGAGGACTGAAAATCCTCGTGTCGGTGGTTCAATTCCGCCCCAAGGCACCATCACCTAAAAGGGCGAGACATCGCTTTTTTTAATTAAGGTGCAGGTACCGTATTGGGGTACCGCGACCTGCGACCGGCGTAATGTAGATAAGTTAAAAAACCGTTAAAACGTGTAAATTGCTTGCATTTAACGCATAATATATGCTAATATATTTTGGCGCGCTGGTTTAGCTCAATAGGTAGAGCAGCTGATTTGTAATCAGCAGGTCGAAGGTTCAAGTCCTTTAACCAGCTCCATACGGAGGGGTTCCCGAGTGGCCAAAGGGAGCAGACTGTAAATCTGTTGTCAGTGACTTCGATGGTTCGAATCCGTCCCCCTCCACCAAATCACAAAAGTGGTAAGAACAATCTTGCCACTTTTTATTTGCCCCATTTTTGCTACATTAAATATTCTTATTATTATTGACATTGGTAGCACTTGTGCTATAATCTAACCAGCAAAATGTCCGCAAGAGATAACAAAGTTTATCTTTTTGGCATAGATATGATAAAAATATTATATGGAGCTATTTTTATGGGATTTTTTGACGATATTGAGAAATTAACCAGCGACCCCAAAAACTTACTTGAACAAAGCCTAAGGTTAGGCTCATTTGTAGACCAAATGGCCTATGACGATGAAGACGAAAACGACTCAGAAGATTATGGCGACAAAGACTATGATGACTTAGAAGATTACGACGACCTAGGCGAAGGCGACTTTGAAGATTATTAAGAGAAAGAAAACAGCACCATTGTTAATATATGAAATAGAAGTTGTATTAGCACCATTAAGCGTGGCCGTAATCTATCTTAAAAGACTGTTTATTCAAGCATAAAAAAATGCAAAGTCTTTTAGGTAACTCATTAATAAAGGATTAGGATAGCTTATAAATTATCTACAAACTAAGAATTAATGCTGATAAACTCCTTAAAATTGCCTTCAATAATATCAAAGAAGTTTTCTGCAATTTCTGCATCTTTTGCGTTGCCTTTTATGGCTATGGTAAGGGTTGCCGCGCCGTCAAGGGTGGTGACGGCAAGCTGCATATACGGCTTGTATTTTACCGCGCCTGTAATAAAACCGTCCACAAGATGGGCGTCCTTAAAGGATAACAGCTTGGGATTGAGCACGCCTATGTTGCTCATGCCGATAAGCGGATTGGAATAGCCTTTGGAGATTGCGAATTCGGATAATTTATAAGGAAAAATGGTGTAGGCTAAATTTAGCAGCGGCAATGAGTAAAGCCCTATGTATTTATCCCTTTTGGATTTATTTACGGACTTGATTACATTAATCAACGTTTCATTTATGTTTCGTCCCTTGCAATTAACACCGCATTGCATAAAACCGGTATGGTTTGTCAGTCCCGTAGACAAGCCGCCGTCCGAAATATGCCGCCTGAGGTCCACCATGCAAGGGATAGTCAGGGAAGAATTGACATCAAATTTGCCGATATCGTATAGTGCGCTTACATATACCGCCAAAAGCAAATCATTTGCGGTTGCGTCAAAGCCCTTTGCGATAAGCCGCGCTTTTTCAAATACTTCTTTGGCGATTTTCCGATTGCAAATCATATTTTTATCGGCTGCGTCAGGCGCGGTGAAGGGGAATTGCTTTTCGTCTTTAACCGCGCTGATGTTCTTATACAGCTTTTCCGCAATTCTTTGTTCGCTCTTTGACAGACCGGTGTAAACCTTGTCATACGACCTGCTGCCCGTCTTGATTTCGATTTTGTTGATTCCGTTCGCAAGATTATTGTAGTTTGCGGCAAGCATAGCCAGAAAATACTTGAAATCACCGCCGTCAAAACACATGTGGTTGACAATCATGGAAAGGTGCGTTTTGCCCTCATGATAGAAAAGGGCAACCTTATATTGCACATTATTGTCGTAAGGAATGGTTTGAGTCAAAAAACTGTCCGCATCTTTGGCGATGTCGGCAGACTCTTTTACGGTCAGAATATCCTCTATTGAATATGGCGCTTCTTCCCAATACGGATCAATGGGATGCTCCACAAATCTGGAGTGCAATATGGGCACAAGCTCGGTAAAGCCGATTAATACCGTCTTTATAATGTCTTTGTCAAGTATGCCGTCATAAACGGTATAAGCGTGCACCATTCTGTCATAATAGTTGCGGAACATGAACTGCATTTTGTCCCAAAGCTCCGCCTTAATCTTTCTTGCCATATCTCACCTTGTTTTTTCAGAGGTTTTACCATTCTGTATAGTATTTTTCGTCAATTTCGTTAGGATTGGATTTTTCTTGCCTTGCGCCTTTCACTTTGTTGACTGTGGCAAGCATTGTGCCCGCTATCGCTATGCCAAGCAAAATAAGCATCCATCCGGGGTGGGCAAAGGCGGGGTGCAGCACAACTATAATTACATATAGCATCGCATAAAAAAGGATAATATCGGCGGCGGCGGTGAGCCATTTCCCTTTGGATTTAAGCACCATGGATATCACAAAATCAGCGACAGCCAAAAACGCAGGGAGGGAAATAAAGGACACATACCATTTTTCAATATTCTGTACATGCTTGTTTATCAACATAAAAACCAAAGACACAAACACCACCCAAAGCGATACTATGCCTAGCGCGCTTAAGCGGATATACAGTTTTTTGAGTTTAGCCTTATTATTGACCATAAAGAGTATCAGCAAGGTGGAAACCCAGGCAAAAATGCCGCCTAAAAGTATAATCCACGACCAATTCCAAATAGGTGGGCGGACTGCCAAGCCCAGAATGATATATACCAACACGCAGGGCAGCAATATGGCAAGAGATATAATTGCAGCAACGGACTTCTTTTTTTTCAGCGTCTTTTCCCTCAACCTTTTTTCCTCGAACGAGGCAAGCAGCGCATCCATATCGCCCAACTTCTTTATTGTCAGGTCGTAGACAACTTCCTCATTGGCAACGCCTTTTATCTTAAGCTCTCGGGAATAATCCATTAACTCTTGCAAAAGCTGTTTTCTGTATTCCGCCGCCGCTTGTGTGGGTGGAATTTTTTGAAATTCCGACTGTAAAAACTGTTTTATTTTGTTTTCCATATTGACACATCCGTTTTTGCCTGAAGCTAAAGGGCAATAATTGCTAATATTGCCTCAACTCTTGAGTTTTGCGATTGATAATCACATTATTGTTGCCTTCGTTGTGCAAGATGTCTTTCAGCAGTAAATCATATAATACTTCGTTCAACAATATCTGAACGTTTATTTCCTTTGAGCCAATCGCGCGCCCGATACTGTCGCCCAATCCGGGCATCACCGCGTTAAGCATAGGTTTAATCAATAATTTAATAGAGGTTAAATCACTCAGATTGCCTGCGTCTATTTGGAAAGGAAGCAAGTCGCCTGCTATGGCTACGCCGAACTCAAGGAAATTGGAATCCAACAATTCCAACTCATTATCCTCATACAATCTCTCAATATCCAATTCCAATACCGGCGCGTCGGGCAGAATCCCGGCTATATCGTCTTTAAGCTCGTTTATCTTATGGAACAAAGCGAAAATAGCGTTGTTTAACAATTTTATTTCCACGCTGTCGAGACCTATATCCTGCTCTCCCCTATTCATACCCATTATAACGGAGGCGACAAACTGAGTAAGAGAAGTATAACGGGAAGGGGGAATATCCTTTCCGTATTGCTTAACGATACTTTGCAGGGATTCCTCGCCGTCCGCATCCTTTTCGTAGAGAGGCATTCTGAGCAGGGGGGCAAGAGCGTTATCCGCCAGCAAGCCTACAATTTGAGCGATGTCACCGGTAAGATTAAAACTAGGTATCATATAAGAACTTGTCAAAGCATTAAGGAAAGTAATGCCTTTGGCGCAATGCTCTTCCGCGTACAAAGGAAAATTCGCTTCAATTTTGGCGTAATCTTCAGCCGAAGTAAAAGGATGCACGTAAGACATATTTATCCTCTGAGGGAAAACTGCTTCAAACTTATAATCACTTTTTGTAATGCTCAAGATTCTGTGCGCGCCCGGATAATACACCGAAGAGCCTGTGCCGATATCGTATATCACCTTGTCCTCTGCGAACGCCGTAGCCACGCTTTGAATATGGTTATGTCCGGTAAGAGTAAAGGGAACTCCGTACTGCATAAAGATATCCAAAATGCGGTCGTAATACTCTCCTCCTTCGGTGCCTCCGCCGCTGACCAGCTTTTTCGCGACGGCGGGAAAATGATTAAGAAAAGGCTTATGCGCCATAATTATGGGAGTTTTTTTGTCCTTTTGGCATTGCTTAAGCTGCGCCTCGCACCAGGTCAGAAGCCTGTCGTCCAATTCGCTTTTGTAGGTATCGGTATCCGAACTGAAATAATCGTCATTATCTATTGCAATCAGGCGATGGCTTTTGCCGATATCCGCGGTATAGGAAAGAGAGTCGGTATCTTTAACCAAGGCTTGCTTATAGCCCAGATTAAAATAGATTTCCCTGAAACGCGCGGAAGGTATGTTTTCTCCGATAGAGACAGAATCGCGCAGATCGTGATTGCCGTTGATCACAAACACCTGCTTGCCGTTATCGACAAGTTTTTGAAAAATCCGGGCAACGGCTAAATGTGAAGCCAAATCTCCTCTTTCCGTCAAATCTCCAGCAACCAATACGGTGGTGATTCTTTTGTCGCTTATAAGGTCGTCCACTATGGTTTTGGCGATAGCTTCGGAAAGGTGTATCATTTTATCCACGCCCGAATAATACTCGTACGTTTCCGAATCGGTAAAGTAGGACTCCGCGAATATATGCGTATCCGATACTACCGCAATATAAGTTTCGGGACCGTGTTCGGTCAAGTAATATGCGATTACGCCTCCGGCAAGCGCCGTGAATAATACCGCGACAATCAATAGGGCAACAGTTTTCTTTTTCATATAATGCTCCGCTTATTAAGTGGATTTGCCGTTATTATAACATAAAAACCTTATTTATTTTTATCATTTTATGTAATTTTTTCATTTTTCTTCAATGTATAAGGGAATAGTTTTTAGGCAATATAAATTTAGGGTATAAATATGCTTAGAAGAAAAGAAATTAAAGAAAAAGAAGAAATATGCTTCCCGCCTTCGGAGAGAGAGGAGCTAAAGGAAAATGGATAAAAAAGAGTACGCCAAACTGGTAAAAAAGGTAATGCCGAAAACCGAGCATTTTAAGACAATGATTTTGGCGTTTGTGACCGGCGGAATAGTCTGTATGATAGGACAGGGAATATTCGATATCCTGAGCCTGCTTTTTCCCGCTTTATCCGAAAAAGACTTAAATATGTTTGCATTGATAACGCTGATAACTATTACCGGAATCCTTACCGCCGTCGGAGTGTATGACAAATTCGGCAATTTAGCGGGCGCGGGTTCGGTTATTCCCATTGCGGGCTTTGCAAACGCCGTAATATCCCCCGCAATAGAGCACAAAAGCGAAGGTATAGTGCTGGGCGTATGCGATAATATGTTCACAATCGCGGGACCGGTTATAGTTTTCGGCACTTCCGCCTCCATTTTGTTAGGTTTTATCGTATTAATTTTCAGGAGCGCATTCGGTGGATAAAAAAATAGGGTCAACTTTATTTTTCAGCGATGTAAAGATTGCGGGAACCAGCAGTATTGGCGGTCCCAGAGAAGGAGAGGGACCCTTCGGGGACGAGTTTGACAGCATTCTAAAGGATGACGAACTGGGGCAAAAGTCCTTTGAAAAGGCGGAGTGCAAGCTGCACACTTACGCAATCAAGCATCTGCTGTTCAAGACCAAGCTGGCTGCAGAAGAGATTGATTGTATTCTTGCGGGGGATTTAATGGACGAGATAGTGGGCGCAAGCTATACCGCCAAGGAATTTCCCACTTGTTTTTTGGGCCTGTATAACGCGTGCGCTACTTTCGGCGAAGCGTTGATACTGGGAGCGTGCCTGATAGACGGAGGCTTTATGCGCAGGGTAATCTGCTCTTCTTCCAGTCATTTTTCCACCGCGGAAAGGCAATTCCGCTTTCCGCTGGAGTTGGGCAACCAACGCTCCCCTCTGGCTCAATGGACGGTAACCGGCGCGGGGGCCACCCTGCTTTCAGCAAGCGGAGGAAAGGTAGGCGTCACTTGCGCGACAATAGGCAAAGTCATAGACTACGGAATAACGGACGCGGACGATATGGGGGCGGCGATGGCGCCCAGCGCGCGGGATACGCTTATCAATCATATTAAGGACACCAAAAGGGATTTGGATTACTATGATTTGATAGCTACCGGGGATTTGGGCAGAGCGGGCGCAAATATGCTTAAAATATTGATGGAAAAGCAGGGTTACCGTCTGGGCGAGAATTACCATGATTGCGGCGCAATGATATTTGACCGCAAGGATGATAATGTTAAACAGGGCGGCAGCGGCACAGGCTGCTCCAATATAGTTTTTAACGGTCATATTTATAAGAAAATGATAAAAAACGAGTATAAAAAAGTGCTGCTTATGCCTACGGGCGCTTTGCTTTCCAAAACCAGCACATTGCAAAAGCAGACTATACCCGCCATTACGCATGCCGTTGCGATTGAGGTGATTTAATGGATACAGTATTATTATATATGCGCGTTTTTCTTGTGGGAGGTCTAATATGCATGATTGGGCAGGTGCTAATAAATACAACCAAAATGACTTCCGCGAGGGTATTAACCATATTTTTGATACTGGGCATGGTGCTGGAAGCCGTGGGCGTATACAAATATATCAGAGAATTTGCGAAAGCGGGAGCGACGGTGCCCATTACCGGTTTCGGCAGCGCGCTGGCTAAAGGGGTTATTGAGGGTACTCTGCAAAAAGGCTTGCAGGGAGCGATAACGGCGGGAGTGGAAAGTATGGCGGGCGGCCTGGGCTGGGTGATTTTTTTGGCTTTTATCCTGTCCTTGATCGCGCGCCCCAAAACAAAGTAATCCTTGACAGGGCAATTCCCTCCTAATATAATTAAGATATGAAATATGCGGAATTATTTTCTTATTGCGACGCTTTTATAATTCAAAACGAAGCCAATCTCTTTTATTTTTCAGGTTATGAAAACGCGGACGCCATAATTGCCGCCTCCCCGGGGGGCGCCTTTTACATTACGGACAACAGATACACCGAAGAAGCCAAAGCCAGCATAAAGAATATGGAGATAGTCCAAAGCTCTCCGGATTCCTTTTTTAAAAGTGCTAAGGATTTGCTTGGCGGAGCAAAAAAGGTGGGGTACGAGAAAAGTAATATTTCTTATCTTCAATACCTAAATTTACAAAGCCTAAATTGCGAATTGATTGATATAAGCGCTAAGATAGGCTCGCTCAGAATGATAAAAAGCGAAGAAGAGGCGGAAAGGGTAAGGCGGGCGCAAAGCATAACGGACGAGGTATTTGAAAAGGTGTTGGAGTATATAAGACCAGGCATCGGCGAGCGCAAGCTGGCGGGCAAGCTGGAAAGCTTATTGTTTGAGTGCGGCGCGGACAGTCTGGCTTTTCCCTCCATTGTCGCCGCGGGCAAAAACACCAGCAAGCCGCATGCCCACCGCACCGATTATATATTAAGAAAAGGGGATTTGGTCACTCTGGATTTCGGAGCGAAACTGAACGGTTATTGCTCGGATATGACAAGGACGGTATCCTTAGGCGACCCAGGAGAGCGCGCAAAGGCGGTATATAAAACGGTATTACACGCGCAAACGCAGGCGATTGCGGACATTAAGGCGGGGATGAGCGGAAAAGAAGCGGACGCAATCGCAAGAGATATCTTTGCCGCTCAAGGCTATAAAGATTATTTCACTCATTCATTGGGGCACGGGTTGGGGATAGAGGTGCACGAAGACCCCCGTCTATCTTATTTAAATGAAAATCCGCTAAAGCAAAATATGATTTTCAGCGTAGAGCCCGGACTTTATTTTGAAAACGAATTCGGCATCAGGATAGAAGATTTAGTCATTTTGGGAAAAGATGGCATAATTAACTTGACAAAAAGCGCTAAAAACCTGATAATATTATAGATTCAACGGAGGTTTGTATGGCATTTATTACAGCGGGCGATTTCAGAAAAGGCATTACGTTTTTATATAACAACAGCGTACAGGTAATAGTGGATTTTCAGCACGTCAAACCGGGCAAGGGCGCGGCTTTTGTCAGGACTAAAATTCGCAACGTCATTACGGGCGGCGTGGTGGAAAGAACTTTCAGCCCCACCGATAAGTTTGAGTTGGCGCACATTTCCCGCAAGAAAATGACATACAGCTATTCGGACGGCGACTTGTATTATTTCATGGATAACGAGACTTATGAAATGCTGCCCTTGAACAGGGAATTGGTGCAGGACGCTCTTAACTTTGTGTTGGAAAATATGTCTGTCAACGTGTCTTTCTTTGATAACAAGGCTTTCAGCGTGGAGCCTGATAACTTTGTGGAGCTTAAAATAATCGAATGCGAGCCCGGCGTACCCGGAGCGACCGCTCAACCAGGCAGCAAGTCGGCAAAGCTGGAAACGGGCTTTAGCCTGCAGGTGCCGCTGTTTGTCAACGAAGGCGACACGATAAGAGTAGATACCCGTGACGGCACGTATATGTCAAGGGTTTAATTCACTCAAATATCAACGTAATTTATATTGGGCTTTCGCTTGTCGAAAGCTTTTTTTTGCTTAAATTTTGAAATTCAAACAAGCCTGAAAAACAGCGGCGTTCATAATCCGCGGCAATTTTGATTAGATTATATAAAGATGTTATTTCCGCTGCAAAAGCTGCTGGGCATGCCTTTTTACAGGGAGGTATGCGGAGCGGTAAGCGAAAAGGAGCTTACGGAGATTAGGCTAAGGGCGGGGCGGCCTGTGATAGCAAAAGATCTCAGCCGCCGCTTTGTGGTGCAGACAAGCGAGAAGGCGGAGAATTTGATCGCGGGGATTGTGGAGAGGGCGACCAACCATTCCTTTTACGCATACGAGGAGGAACTGGCACGGGGATACCTTTTTTTTGAAGGCGGCATCAGGATAGGGGTGGCTGGCAAGGGAGTGGACGAGAGGGGCGGAATAAAAACCTTTAAGGAGATAATCTCCCTTAACATCAGGATTCCCCACGAGGTTATAGGCTGTTCAGATAAAGTAAAAGAGGTTTTGGCGGATTTTAAAAACACTTTGGTCATTTCTCCTCCCGGCGCGGGAAAAACCACACTGATACGCGATATGGCAAGAGTGTTGGCAAAGGATTATGACGTGCTGATTATAGACGAGCGCAACGAGCTTGCGGGCGGCGCGCGACCCTGCTTTGACGTGGGAGCAATGAGCGACATTATTTCCGGCGTGAAAAAGGAGGGGGTTTACGAAGGCGCCATACGCGCGATGAGTCCGGAAATCATAGTGTTTGACGAGATTTTTCCCCGCCGCGACCTGCCTACGATAGCGGAAATTTCCCGTTGCGGCATCAAGGTGCTGGCAAGCATTCACGCTCAAGGACACATCGAATTAATAGCCGCATGCCCGCAGACGGCGGAGTATTTTGATTATTTGATTACGCTGGAGTCTAAGCCAAAGATAGGCAGCATAAAATCTATAATAGAGGTTGGCAATGGTGAGTATTATAGCCGGTAGCTGCCTTATGATAGCTAGCAGCTATATTGGCCTGGGCATTTATAATTACTATAAAACGCGCACAAGGATATACAGCGATTTATTGATATTTATAGAATTTGTAATCAATGAAATAAATTACGCAAAATCCAATCTGTATGAAATTATAGACTCTTTTGCCTTACGGCATGAAGGGGCATTTACCAAATTGACAAGTCAGGTAAAGGATTGTCTTGAGAAGGGAGAGGATATAACGATAAAATGCAATTTTCTTAACGCCGGCGAAAAAATGGAGTTGATTTTATTTTTTCGCACGCTGACTAAACTGGACAGGGCGGGGCTTGCCAATTACTTTAAACGGGAGCAGATTGCGGCAAGCGCAAAGATTGGCGCGCTGAAAGAAGAGGAGCAAAAAAACGGACAACTTGCAAAGAACTTAGGCATCCTGATCGGGATAGGCTTATTGATTGTGGTAATCTAAGGGAGGGGATATGAACATTGATATTATTTTTCGCATAGCCGGCATAGGAATCCTCACTGCAATTATCAATAACATATTGGAAAAAAGCGATAAAAAGGAAATAGCCACCTTTGTAACCTTAGCCGGTTTAATAATTGTTTTGGCGCTTGTGATAGATATGATAGGCGGACTTTTTGACAGTCTAAGAACTATTTTCAGGTTAAAATGGGAATTTTTAAGGTTGTTGGCATAGCGATAGTTTCGCTTATTACCATTATATTATTGAAAGACATTAAGGCGGAATACGCTTTAATAGTCACCGTGATTTCCGGCATTTTGCTGCTTACCCTGCTGCTTGAGCCGATAGGACAGGTGATTGCGGTTTTCGGCGACCTCAGCGACAAGGCTATGATCAGCCCTTCCATTTTCAATTTGCTTGTCAAAATCATAGGCATAGGTTACCTTACCGATTATACCTCCTGTCTTTGCGACGACTTCAACGCCAAATCGCTGGGCAAAAAGGTGGAGCTGGGCGGGAAAGTGATTATCCTGCTTTTGGCAATGCCCATCGTGCAAAACATCATTACCTTAATAGGTACTTTACTGAAGTGAAAAAAATCCTTTTTGTCCTTTTGATAATAGTAATCTTTACCTTGTTTTTGCCTGTGCAGCGTCCCGCCTATGCGCAAAATAAAGAGGACAAACTGGACGGGCAGATTGACAAAACGCTGGACAAACTGGATTACAAGGATCTGGAAAGCTTTTTTAACGAAATAAACGAAGCCGCTGTGTTCGGAAACAACTTCAAACAACTGCTTAAAGACTTGCTTTCCGGAAAATCAGCGTTGGGGGCGGATAAGATTTCCCTGCTTGTCCTTGCGTATATAAGAAATGCTTTCCTAGGGATGCTTCCCCTGGTTATCACTCTTTTGGCGGTAGGCTTGCTGTACGGACTGGGCAGCAACCTTTCCTCAGGGTTTTTGAAGAAAAGCACTACGGATATTATCTATTATGTATGCCTGGGCGCGATAGTGATTGTGCTCATTACTTCCGTCAACGGAATTATTGCGGATTTTCGCCGCACAATAGATTTACTTTCCAAATTTAACGATATAGTATTCCCCATTCTGCTCACTCTGGTAACCGCGCTCGGAGGGGTAAGCGCGGCAGGGGTATATCAGCCGGCAATAGCCGCTATAGGCGCGATTATAATAAAAATAGTAACAGCGACGGTTATGCCCTTATTCCTTGCCTGTATCGTTTTTTGCATTATCGGTAGCCTTAGCAACAATATCAAACTGGATAAGTTGACGAATACCACAAAGTCAACGGCGGAATGGATACTTGGCATTATGTTTTCGCTGTTTATCGCTTTTATCAGCGTGGAGGGAATTGCGGGCTCCGCATTTGACAGCGTAACCATAAGGAGCGCGAAGTTCGCGCTTTCCGGATATCTGCCCATTATCGGCGGCCAGATTTCGGACGGCTTTGATTTGGTGGTGGCCAGTCTTATTCTTCTTAAAAATTCCTTCGGACTGATTTCTATTATTATCTTGCTTTCCATAGTGCTTGCGCCCGCAATCAAGATAATTTTGTTTTCCTTATTATTAAAGGCGACAGCCGCCGTTTTGGAGCCTGTGGCAGACAAGCGCGTGTCCGACCTGCTTTTCAATACCGCCAAGTGTTTTAATTTGCTTTTAGTCATAATTATCGGACTTGCATTCATTATTTTTATTATGCTGATGTTGATTATCGTTACCTGCAATCTGGGGATGGTGTAATGAGCGCGTGGCTTTTTTCCATCGCCGGAGTGATAATACTTTCGGGCTTATTGGACCTTGTCCTCTCCGAAGGCGAAACCAAAAAGTATGTTAAAGGCATCATATCCATAATAGTTATCGCGACTATAATATCCCCTTTGACAAAACTTGCCGACAAAGATACGGCTCCCCTTTTCCCCGAGTTAAAGGAAAGCGCGCAAACGGATGAGGCGTTTGTAGCGGCAATAAGGTCTGAGCGTGAGGAACAGGCAAGGACAGCCATACGGGACGCGCTGGCAAAAGAAGGCTTAAGCGCGGAGATTAAAGTATATTCGGATAACCTCAACGGATATTTTTATATAAAAAATGTTACCTGCACTTTTGACAAATCAGTCATAAAGGAGGAAGATGCGAATATAGATATTAATAAGAAAATCAAGAGCATTATTGAGGATGTCAGCGGTGTTTCACACGAGGAGATAATAATTATCTATGCAGGCTAAAGCTATCTCGGCAAAAGCAAAGGAGTTTTGGGAAAAGGCTAAGACAATAAAGAACATAGAAATTATTATCGCCGTAATAGCAATAGGGATAGTGTTGTTGATATACGCTTCCACCCTTTCCTCAAACAAGATAAAAAATACGTCCCTGCCGTCCGCAAATCAGATTGCGGGAGAGGGAGAGGAAGAAAGGTTGGCTGCCATATTAAGCCAGATAGAGGGCGCGGGCAGGGTAAGCGTGATGATTACTTACGAGAAGAACGATTACGCCGCCGAGGCAAGCGCGGAGGCGGGCGAGCCCAAAATCAAAGGGGTAATCATCGTAGCGGAAGGCGCGCAGGATGTGGCGGTAAGGCTTAATCTGATAAGGGCTGCGCAAACGGTATTGGATATCAAATCAGACACTATAGAAGTGTTTGTTATGAAAAAATAAATAATAATTCGGAGGCAAATATGAAAGGTGACAAAAATCGCGCAATTGCAACAGCTACTGTTACCACCAAGGAGAAAAAGTCAAAAGGCTTGAATCAAAACAAGAAAAAGACAATCATACTTATTTCCATGATTGTTTTGCTGGTTACGGTAGGATGTCTCAATTATTTTCTCAACTTCCCGCCTAAAGCGGAGGAAGACCCCACCGCTCCTACCTTCTTTGCGACATTCAGGATAGACAGAGAAGCGACGCGCGCTCAGGAGATACTATACTTAGACGGCATTATCGCAAGCGAGCTATCCACTCCGGACGCCATTGACGCGGCTCAGGAAAAGAAGATAAACCTCTGCGACACAATGGAAAAGGAACTGGTGCTGGAAGGGCTTATAAAAGCGCAGGGCTTTGAGGACTGTATCGTGACTATGAGTACGGAAAATGTAAACATAGTGGTAAAGACAGAAAATCTGGGACTGGAGCAAGCAGCGCAAATACTTAGCATAATAGTAAACGAAACCGATTACACTGCGCCCGATGTTATATTAATACCTTACGTATAAGAACTTCAATATGAAAAGGGAGAAGAGCAAGGGGCTGCCCGCAATAGGGCAGTCTCTTTTTTATAACCGCCTAATCCGGGTCTTTCTCTTGCAAAAAATGGTATCGCTGTGGTATAATAAAGCCAAGGTGAGCAAATGAGCAAAGTTTTAAGCCCGGGCGAAACAGAGCGTTATCAGGGCATAATATCTTCAATAGCGGCTACCGCTCTTGCGCTTAGCGAAGGGGTGACCAAAGAGACCGGCTTTAAAAAAAGCAGTTTGGGCAGCACCGTGCGCGAGCGCAATATTCACGTTTATATAGCTGAGAACAGAGTCACCATAGATTTATTCATCAACGTTATTTACGGTTACAGCGTGCCCGAGGTGGCGTGCGCCGTTCAGGAGCGAATCAAAAAAGAAGTGGAAGCGGAAACGGGCTTTAGGGTGGAGAGCATCAACGTCAACGTATCCAACGTGGTTTTCAGGTAAAATATGAGCAGAAAAATAGCGCGCGAAACTTGTTATCACCTGATTTTCGAATACTTATTCTTAGGTAAAGCCAACGATATAACCTTTAACATAGTCACCAGTACGCAGGATATCCAAAACGAGGTGGACTATATAAGGCAGATTTACAGGGGGGTCATTCAAAATTACGAGGAGCTTGTGGATTACATCGCCCGCTATTCGGAAACGTTCAGTATGGAGCGTATCTTCCGTCCCGATTTGGCCGCCATGCTTATAGCAATCTACGAAATGAAGTATATGGATGATATACCCATGAGCGTTTCCATCAATGAGGCTATAGAGATTGTTAAAAGGTATTCCACGGAAAAGAGCGGTAAATATGTCAACGGCATACTTTCCAGCGTATATAAAGAATTAACCAGGAAGGAAGAACAATGAGCGTATTAATCGACGGCAAAGCATTATCCGCAAAAATCAGAGCAGGACTTGCAAAAAAGGTAGCATCCCTCAAAGATAAGTACAGGCTTGCGCCGGGTCTTGCGGTGGTGTTGGTAGGAGAGGATCCGTCAAGCAAGTTATACGTAGGCAATAAGATTAAAGCGTGCAATGAGATAGGGATATACAGCGAAAACTATACGCTTAGCGAGAATACTTCCAAGGAAGAATTAATTGCGTTAATAGACCGGCTTAACGCAAGCGACAAAATCCACGGCATATTGGTGCAGCTGCCTTTGCCAAAGAAATTCAACGCTCAAACGATATTGGAACGTATAGACCCCGAAAAAGACGTGGACGGATTGAGCGAATATCAGACAGGCAGGCTGGTGCACGGACTGGATTGTCTTGCCGCCTGCACTCCTTCGGGCGTAATGGTTATGCTGGATGAATACGGCATTGACCCAAAAGGCAAAACGGCGGTTGTAATAGGCAGAAGCAATATTGTGGGCAAGCCTATGGCGCAATTATTGACAAATAAGGACGCTACCGTTACCGTCTGCCATTCAAAAACGAAGGATTTGTCCTTGCATACTTTGCAGGCGGACATCATAGTCGCCGCTTTGGGCAAACCCCGTTTTCTTAAAGCGGATATGGTAAAGCAGGGCGCAGTCATAATAGACGTGGGCACTACCAAAGTGGACGGGGTATTGTATGGGGATGTGGATTTCCCCGAAGTGAGCAAAAAAGCTTCCTTCATCACTCCGGTGCCCGGCGGTGTAGGACCTATGACGATAGCTATGCTTATGAAGAACACCGTAGACGCATTTTTATATAAATATGAAAGAGGATAACAGAAATTATCTAAGTGTTTCCGAATACAACGCGTATATAAAAGATTTGCTTGACAGCGATATGTTGCTGAAAAACGTTTTTGTTATGGGCGAAGTCAGCGACCTTTCTCCCAGAGGGGACCATTTGTTTTTTACGCTGAAAGACGAATATTGCAAAATGAGCGTGGTGGTTTTGGGCTATAGGAATACCTATACTCCCAAAATGGGCGAAACGGTTATGGTTATGGGCACCCCCGATTATTACGAAAGGGGCGGCAAGCTGAATTTTAACGCGTACAACATAGAGCCGGTAGGGCTGGGAATGCTCTACCGAAAACTGGAAGAGCTAAAAGAAAAGCTTGCCTTATTGGGGTATTTTGACCGCGAGCATAAAAAGAGCCTGCCCAAATATCCGCAAAGTATCGGCATACTCTCCAGCATAGACGGCGCAGTTTTTTTTGATATTTTTCAAAGCATACGCAAGATTAACGAGGTGTGCGATATTACCCTTATAGACATTCGGGTGCAGGGCGCGGGAGCGGCACAAAGTATAATAAAAGCGCTTAAGGCGGCGGACACAATGGGCTTTGACTTGTTGATACTTGCCAGAGGCGGAGGCTCTTTTGAGGATTTGCTCTGCTTTTCGGATGAGGAAGTAGTCAAAACCATTTACCGTCTTAATACGCCGGTAATTTCCGCCATAGGTCACGAAACGGATAATCCGTTAAGTGATTACGTAGCGGACGCGCGCGCGATTACGCCTACGGAAGCGGGAAAAATGAGCGTGTATAACACCGCTGTTGTTAAAGCGGAGATTATGGAAAAGATTCTCCTATGCAAGAAAAAGCTTGAAAAGAAGTTCCGTTATACCCTGCTTAAAGTCACCGGCAGCGCAAAGAGAGTAGGGTTTACCTGCGGTCTTGCGCTTAACGGGCAAATCGGCGACCTTAAAGAAAGACTGCGTATTATTTCGGATAAGGCAAAGGAGGGGGTCACCGCAAAAGAGGCGGAATTAAAGCTGGCTTCGCTTGCGATGGATAAATTAAACCCCGCCAAGGTATTATCCAAAGGTTACTTCGGAGTAACCAAAAACGATATTAAGGTTACCCAAATAGACGATTTAGAGATTGGCGACAAAATTGAACTGATTGGCGCGGACGGCAAAGCCTGCGCCGTGGTAAACAGTAAGGAGGTAAGGCAATGAGTCTGGAAGAAGATATTAAGCGGCTTGACCAAATAGTGGCGGATATGGATAAGGAGGAGCTTACCTTAGACCAAAGCCTGAATTTGTTTAAGGAAGGCATAGAACTGGCAAAGAAGTGCGCCACCTTTTTGAACGAGAAAAAAGGGGAGCTCAAGGTGCTGGACGAGCAATTAAAAGAGCTTGAAGTGGAACTTGAGGAAGAATGAAGGCGTATTCTGATTATATAGACATAATCGAAAATGACATTTCCGATTTTCTCGGAGGACTAAAGCATGTTCCCTCATCGCTTATGGACGCGGTACGTTATTCCTGCTTAAACGGAGGCAAAAGAGTACGCCCCATACTTCTGTTTTTAAGCGCGGAAATTAACGATGTGGACACGGACAGCGTAAGACCGCTGGCGCCGGCTTTGGAATTCATACATTCTTATTCGCTTATACACGACGACCTCCCCGCTATGGATAACGCAGAATTAAGAAGAGGAATGCCCGCCACGCATAAGGTATTCGGCGAGGCTATGGCAATTCTGGCGGGAGACGCGCTTTTGAATTTTGCTATGGAAGCGCTTACCCGTGCTGTGTGCGAAAAGCCTTATCTTGCGCACGCGGCAAAATATCTTGCCTCAAAGGCGGGTGCGGAAGGTATGATCGGAGGGCAGGCTATGGACATATCTTTATATAAGGAAAACGCGACGGGCAAAGTAATAGAAAAAATGAGTATGCTTAAAACCGCCTCTTTAATGGAGAGCGCCCTTTGTATGCCTTGCCTGATTCCCGATACTAAGCCCAATTTTGCGGAATTTGAGAAATTGGGCGCAAACATCGGCCTTATTTTCCAGATTACCGACGATATCCTTGACCTGGGCAAAGAAGAGGACAAACCGACGCTGGCAAACCATTTCGGCAGGCAATGGTGCGCGGACAAAATAGCCTCATTGGAGGCCGAGTGTTTGGAAATTCTTGATAAATATCAAGAAAAGTCTGTCTTTCTTAAAGGTTTTATACATAAACTTACAAACAGAAGTATATAGTTTATTGCAATAAAAATATACTTATGCTATAATTAATATCTAAATATGGTGGCTCAGTATTCTAGTCAGGTGAGCATTATCTGAAGGCGGGGTTAAAATTCCGTCAAAGAGCATATCGATGAAGTTTCTTGTGCCGGCTTGGATTGCCCAAATTTGGGCTGGTGCTGGAAGTTAAGATTCTTGGGCGTTCCGTAACGGCATACGGGAGCCGACCCAATTATCGTGGAGACCCTTTTCGGAGGGCGTAAAACCGCCTTCTGGCTGGGATTAAACCTGCAGCGCGGTAAATAATAGCTGTGTGCAGTGTAGCTTGCTTTGAGTGGTATGGGCGAATGAGATTTTAGCTCCCTATCCGTTGGCCAATGGAGAAGGAGTATTGATTTCTGAAACTTATGCTGCAAAAGAAGATAAGGTAATGCGAATCTGTCAAGGAAAGCTTCTAGACTGATATAAGCTAAGGATTATAGTGTGCACTAAGTGGCGATTCGGTTGTGTATTTGAGCAATCGTACACTGTAAGGATTAAAGGGAAACCGCTTGTACGGCGACGGCAAGTTCTTTGCAGGGAAACCCTACCGAACCTGATGGCGCAAGGTTTACTTAGCTTATTGCCACCATTTTTTATTTTGAGGGAATATGTCCGGGACAAAGAAAGATAAAAGCGCGACAAGCGACAATCAGCGCAGCAAAGAAAACAGACAACAGAAAGAAAAGAAAAAAAAGGTCAGATGGATTATTTATATTACGCTACTGGGATTGATTTTTTCCATAGCGTTTAATTTTTTATCCCAACTGGCTTCACAGTCCGCCAACGTTTGGGCGGTAATCCTCATTTTGGTATTCTTATTATTTATAAACATAGCGGGAGACGGCATCGCTCTTGCCACGACCGCCTGCGAATTGTCACCCCTTTTCGCTATGGCGGCGCGCAAGGAAAAAGGCGCAAAGACCGCAATATGGCTGGTGAAGAACTCGGAAAAAGTCAGCAGCGTGATATTGGACGTGTTGGGGGATATATCCGGCCTGCTTTCCGGTGTATTTATTGTAATTATCACAATTCAACTTTTTAAAGATGAGCGGGCGCTATCGCTGGCAAACCTGTTGCTTCCCGCCTTATTCGGAGGCATTATAATCAGCGGCAAAGCGATAGTAAAAGTTTACGCACTTAAAAATCCCAAAAGAATTGTGCTGGGATTCAGCAGAATGCTGGAAATTTTCAGAAAAAACAAATGAGGCTGGACGTATATCTGGCGCAAAGCGGGCTAGCCCGCTCACGCAGCGAGGCGGCCAATCTGATAAAACTGGGCGCGGTCTTTGTAGGCGGCGCAAAGGCGGACGCTCCCTCAATGAGCATTAATCCCGACAATCTTCCCGAAATTGAAATTACATCGGAAATTTACGCTTCCGTAGGCGCGCTGAAGCTAAAGGCGGCACTGGATTATTGGCATCCGGAAATTGCGGATAAAATCGCGTTGGACGCGGGCGCATCCACAGGCGGCTTTACCGATTTGCTGTTAAAGAGGGGAGCAAAGAGGGTTTACGCCGTGGATATCGGGCAAGGTCTGTTAAGGGATGAGTTAAGACAGGACAACAGGGTAAAGGCTATAGAAAATACCAATATCAGAAATATGACTTTGGAAACAATATCGGAAAAATGCGATATCATTACCGTTGACCTATCCTTTATTTCACTTAAATTGGTGCTTGACAACCTAAAGCAATTCCTTGCAGAGGACGGCATGCTTATCGCGCTGGTCAAGCCGCAATTTGAGCTGGGCGCTTCCGCCCTGAATAAGCAAGGCATAGTCAAGGATGAGCAGCTTGCCTTGTCCGCCGTGGAGGATGTAAAGAGCTTTGCCGAACAATGCGGCTACAAAACGGCAGGCTATATTCCCGCTCCCCGCGATTTCCAAAAAAAGAACAGGGAATACCTGCTTAATTTAACTTTGTAATCCCAATTATTCAATACTGATTGAATATTTATAAACAATAATGTATAATTATATTTATGATATTAGGTATTTACGCTAACCTGCAACGCGATATTAACGGAGTCAACGCAAGCCTTATCGCTTCCGCCCTGCGAAAGGAAGGGATTAGGTTTTGTCTGGATAAGGAGTTAAGTTTTCTTAACATTGACGCGCCGCATTATCCCATTGAAGAAATGGCAAAAATCTGCGACATTATAGTCACTTTGGGCGGCGACGGCACCATATTGGGCATAGCCAAGCATTGCGCGCATAACGGCTGCAAGATATACGGGCTTAATCTGGGCAATTTGGGTTTTTATACGGAGCCGCTTGACACCGAATGCAAAAAACTGATTGATTACATCAAAAAAGGCGCTCCCTTTGTCAGCGACATGCGTACTTTGCTTTCTGTCGAATATAACAATCGGTTATATTACGCTCTTAACGAAGTGGTGGTGGCGCGAGGCGCGCGCACAAAACTGATTAAGTTAAGCGTGCATATCAACGGCAGTCTTGCCGGCAATTACAAAGCGGACGGTATAATATTATCCACCGCTTCGGGGTCTACCGCTTATTCCTTATCCGCGGGCGGACCCATTGTGATTCCCGATGTCGCGGCCTTTATTCTTACTCCTTTGGCGCCGCATTCTCTGCAATCGCGGCCTTATGTGGTAAGCGAAAACAGCGTGATTAAGGCGACGCTTTTTTCCGATGAGCAACCCGCCCATATCCATATGGACGGCAACGAAATAGGGCTGTTGAACGCCGAAGAAAGCATTATCATAAAAAAGAGCGACAAATATGTGGAATTTGTGCGCTTTGAAGGTTACGATTATTACAACAGGCTAAGCGAAAAGATAAACAAAATAGGCTAAGTGAATGAGGTTATTATGTCGAGAGCCAAAAGACAGGCAATAATACTTGATGTTATTGCCAATAAAGAGATAGAAACTCAAAAAGAGCTGACTTACGAGCTTAAGGAGCACGGGCTTAATGTTACGCAAGCCACGATTTCCCGCGATATCAATGAACTGGGGCTGGTAAAGGCGGCCTCTCCCAAGACGGGCAAGCAAAGATACGTATACAATCAGCCCGCGCAGGAAAAATTCCCCAAACTTATCAACCTCTTTCAGGAGTCCGTCGTAAAAATAGACAGCGCAATGAATATAGTAGTGATAAAAACCATAGCGGGCAGCGCCAACACCGCTTGTTTGCTTATAGACAAGCTTAATATTCCCGAGATAATAGGCAGCGTAGCCGGGGATGATACCGTGATTCTTATTATAAACAAAGTCACAAATGTAAAATACGTCATAGAAAAACTGGAATCTTATTTAAACTGATATGATTATCTCCATCAGCATAAAAAATCTGGCATTAATAGATTGGGCGGTATTTGAGCCCAAAGCAGGATTAAACGTGCTAAGCGGCGAGACGGGCGCGGGCAAATCCCTGCTTATCGGATCGCTAAATTTTGTGCTGGGCGCGAGGCTGAATAAAACGCTGGTGCGCCACGGGCGGGAATGGGCTTACGTCGAGGTGGTTTTCGAAACCCAAAACAGGGAAGTGGCGGAGTTTTTGCAGGATATCGGCATAGAGCAGGAGGAGTATATAATAATCAGCCGCAAATTGTATACTTCGGGAAAGAGCGAATGCAGGATTAACGGCAGGTTTGTCAACTTATCCGATTTCAGAAAGCTGTTGCCCATGCTAATAGATATTTATTCTCAGGGCGAACAGCTTACCCTTACCGAGGACGCCAATCATATAAAGATACTGGATAACAGCAGCGAAAGGGTATTGACGGCACTTGCCGAATATCAAAATATTTATCGCTCCTATTGCGCTATAGAAAAGGAACTTGCCATGCTGGGCAACGCCGCCGAACGCGCGCGCGAGGTTGACATCCTGCTTTATCAAATCGAGGAAATAAAGGCCGCCAATATCAGCGCGGAAGAGGAAGAAAGACTGCTTGCTCAAAGAAAAAGGCTGATCAATATCCAAAAAATCGCGGAGCGTCTGAACTTTGCCGTTTGCGCGCTGTACGAGGAGAGCCTGCCCGCTCTCCATAATGCCTTTTCCTCCTTACAAAGGATATGCGACTACGACGATTCCGTAAAAGAGCTTGCGGAAAGGCTGGATACCGTTTCCATAGAATTAAAGGATATCTTGTATACGCTTAAAGACAAATCGGAGATGCAGGAAGATGAGAGTCCGGAGAAAGTCCAAAAGCGCATAGAATTTATCAGAGACATAAAAAGAAAGTACGGCGGTACATTCGAGAGCGTAAGCGAATATCTGCAAAAGAGCGAAGAGCGGCTGACAGTGCTGGAGGGCGCGCAGGAGAGGGAGGCAAAGCTGGAAAATGATAAAGAGCAGACCTACATAAAATTAAAGCACGCCGCGGAACGCCTTACCGAGATGCGGACGCACGCCGCTCGGGAATTGACCAAAGGGATAATAAGAAATCTGGAAGATTTACAAATGAAAGGCACTCTTTTTGATGTGCGCTTTGAAAAAACGGATTTCGGTCCCAACGGCGCGGACGATGTGCTGTTTATGATTTCTCCCAACCCCGGACAGCCTTTGTATCCCTTGAGCAAAATTGCCAGCGGAGGCGAAATGAGCAGGATTATGCTTGCGCTTAAAAGCATTATCGCAAATTGCGAAAGTATGGAAACCTTGGTCTTTGACGAAATTGACGCGGGCATCAGCGGTACTGCCGCCTGGACTGTCGCGGAAAAGCTATATAATATCTCTCAAGGCAGACAGGTGATAGCGGTCACTCACCTTGCACAGATTGCCGCAATGGCGGACAATCATTTTTTGATTAATAAAAAGGTTGACAATGATAACACAAGCACCGAAATTATTTCGCTTTCGGCGGAAGAGTCGCTTATCGAAGTGATGCGGCTTGCGGGTTCGGATAAACATAGCGAAATAGGACGGCTCAACGCTTTGGAGATTAAGGCACAGGCGGACGCCATAAAGCAAAAGTCCTGATTTTACAGTATTTTGCAAATTTAACATTACATAATAAAACCTTGCTCAAGTCAAACTAGAGAATAAAGCGAGGTTTTTAAATGGTTCAAAAAAAGGGTACTTACTTTGTTCTGCTTATTATTCTGATTTGCGTTTTTTCACTTAACTCACCCTTTTTTACTTCCGCGTTTGCCCAAACCGAATATGTATATCTTGGCGGCACACCGATAGGAGTAATCGCTTATCTTGACGGCGCTCTTGTGATTGACCTTGTGGAAATCAATACCAACGGGGGCACGGAGGCTCCCGCTGCCGCCGCGGGTATTAAAAAAGGCGACATAATAAAGCTGATTGAAAATACGCAAATAAAAAATGCGGCTGACATCGCAAGAATTGTTGAGAAAAACGGCTCAAACATTTTAAGTATAACGGCAATCAGAGAGGATAACGAAATCAGTCTGAGCGCAAAACCCGCTTACGACATAGTAGCCGGCAAGTATAAACTGGGCGTCTTGGTTAAAAATGAAGTCAGCGGCGTGGGCACATTGACATATATCAGACCGGATAATTTGCGCTTCGGAGGGCTGGGGCACAAAATCACGGACCCTAACTGCACTTCAAAAAATGTATATAACGAGGGCAGCATTTATAATTGCAATATTGTGGGAGTGGTAAAAGGCAAGCCCGGTGAAACGGGAGAGCTAAGAGGAGTGTTTAACAGAAATTCGGAATGCGAGGGCAGGCTGGATAAAAATCTGATAAGCGGCATATTCGGCAAATCATTTGGAAATCAGCTTTCCGGGTATCCCAAAATAGCACTTGGGGATAGCAAAAGCATAAAAATGGGAAACGCGCAAATATATACCACAATTAACGGAAGCTCCCCCGAATACTATGATATAGAAATAATAAAGTCCGTAAAGCAAACACTGCCCAACGAAAAAAGTCTGGTATTGCACGTAAAGGACGAAAGGCTCATTGCCGCAACGGGAGGCATAGTACAGGGCATGAGCGGCTCTCCCATAATTCAGAACGGCAAGCTGATAGGCGCGGTAACTCATGTGTTTGTCAATGACCCCACACGAGGTTTCGGGATTTTTATAGATTGGATGATTGATAACTAAAGCAAGAGCGGATATTTAAGACAATGGCGCCAAGGTAAGCGGAAAAGCGGCTTAAACTACCGCTTTTTCCGCATTCAATAATTAATTTGACAGTAAGCGCATATTCTTTACTATGATATACTTTTGGGAAAATATCAAGAGGGTATTTATTGATATTAAGCAGTTGTTTTTTTGTCACAGACTGCATTTTTTAATATGCGCCGGAGTGGCCTTGCTTGCCATTCTGATTGCGCTTAACAACGCCTCCGCCGAAATAGTGATATATCACCCCAACTTTATCGTATTGATAATTCAGGGCTCTTTTAACCCTTTAGCCTTTCTTTTCCAACTGATAATATTCGGCGCCTTGATTTTTTTATTCCTTTTCCTGGCTTGCTGGCATTTTGTCTTTTATCTGCTTATATATCCGTTAGTTTATTTTTCCGTGTATAAGTTTATGCTGCCCGTATTCGTAAGCTGTATAGTGGACGGAATCAGCGGCATATTCTTAGTGTTCTGTTGTCATTTGCCTATTTGCCTTACCGGCTGCTATTGTTTTTCGGTAGCCGGTATAAGAGTGTACAATTTATGCAATTATCCTCACCAAATCAGATATTTTAACAACCTTAAATATATGTCCAAAAGCATCTTTAACGAAATATGTTTCCCTTATCTTTGTTTTATATGCGTAAGCACATTATGGTGGTTGGTGCTGTATCTGATTTTCGCATTAATCTGCTGACGCCCCTCTTGTAAACGGTTAAATTAACAACATATAAGAATAATAATGTTCGTTGTGCAGAAGATATAAAAAGAGGGAAACACAATGAAAAAATTTGTTATATCAATTTCCGTATTACTTTTATTTGTCTGCGCTTTGCTTCCTTTGCAGCCGATTAAGGCGCACGCGGCCGAAAGCAATGTGGGAGCGGAAGGGGTAGCCAGCGCGTATCTTATTGATTATGAAACCGGCACTGTAATGTATGAGAAAAACGCGCACGAGAAAAGACCTATTGCGAGTATGGTAAAGATTATGACGCTGCTTATGGCGTTTGACGCTATGGAAGCGGGTAAACTCAATATGGAGCAGGAAATCACAATTTCCGAAAGAGCCAGCGGGATGGGCGGCTCCCAGATGTTTTTGGAGACGGGGGACGTATATCTCGTAAAAGATTTGATTAAGGGGATAGTGGTGTGTTCCGCCAATGACGCCTCTGTCGCGATAGCGGAAACCTTGTCCGGCAGCGTAGAGGACTTTGTGGCGGAAATGAACGAATACGCCAAGAAATTAGGCATGAACAATACGGTATTTGTCAACGTAACCGGCTTGCCCGCGCCCGGACAGTATTCTACCGCTTATGACGTATCCATAATGACAAGAGCGCTATTAAAGCATAAACCGTACTACCAATATTCAAAGATCTGGATAGAAAATTATACTCACCCGGACGGAAGGGTTACCGAACTTGTCAACACCAACAGATTGATAAGATTTTACAAGGATTGCGATTCGGGCAAAACGGGATTCACCAACGACGCTATGTTTTGTTTGAGCGCGTCCGCAAAAAGAAATGATATGCGTGTAGTCGCGACAGTGCTGGGAGGCACAACCAGTCAGGCGCGCTTTAGAGAGGTTATAAGGCTGTTCAATTACGCCTTCAGCAATTACGAGCAAAAATGCATAGCAAAAAAAGG